>JAJDAR010000311.1 GCA_029261775.1 Deltaproteobacteria bacterium
GCAGCCCAGGATCTCCATCAGGGTGGTCTTGCCCGAGCCCGAGGGCCCGACCACCGCCAGCATCTCTCCCCGTTCGACCCGCAGGTCGATCCCGCGAAGGGCATGCACCTCCTCGGCCTGCCCCTCCCGGTAGCGCTTGTGTACCCCGTCGAGCACGATGGCCGCGCTCACTGGAGACGGACCTCGTCGCCCTCCGCGACGCCTTCCAGGATCTGGACGCGGTCCCGGTCGACCACCCCGATGGCGACGTCGCGGCGGACGAAGCCGTCGCCGTTGCGGACCTCGACGTAGACGTCGGCTCCCTCGTAGCGGAGCGCGGTCTCGGGCACGGAGAGAGCGTCCTCGAGCGTCTCCGCCACGATCTCACCGTCCCCCGACATGCGTGGGCGCAGCAGCGAGGCCTCCGGATCCGTGATCGCGATCTCGACCTCGAAATACGTGACGTTCTGGATGCGCTTGCCCATCGGCGCGATCTCCGCGACTTCCCCGGTGAACACGCGATCGCCGAAAGCCTCGGTGCGGATCCGCGCGGCCTGGCCGAGCGCGACCCGGGCGACCTCGTTCTCGTCGACGAGCCCTTCGAGTCGCAAGGCCTCGGTACCCGCCAGGGTCAGGAGCAGGGTGCCCCCCGTCACGGCCGTCACCGGCGAGACGGCGTTGCCCTCCTCGGTGTGCACCTCCAGCACGCGACCCGCGCGCGACGCCTTGATGCTCGCGTAGCCGAGCTGCGTGGACAGGGTGTCGAGACTCGCCTCCGCACGTGCGCGACTCGCCTGCGCCTGCTCCGAGCGGGCGCGAGCGTCATCGAGCTTCTGGGCCGAGGCGGCCCCGGTTCGCTCCAGATCCTCGGCGCGTTTCAGCTCGATCGCCGAATAGCGCTGCTCGACGGCGGCGGCCTGCACCGCAGCCTGGGCCTCGCGTACTTGCGCTTCGAGGAGATCCTTCTCGATCTCGACCAGCTGCTGACCGGCCTCGACGAGATCGCCCGCCTCGACGTGGATGCCCTCGATGATCCCGGCGATCCGCGGTCGCACCTCGATCTCGACGGCCGGCTCGACCGTCCCCGTCGCCACCACGGCGCGCTCGAGCGTTCCCCGCTCGACCCGGGCCACGGGCGCGTCGGGCGGATCGGCCCCGCCGCAGGCGAGAGCGCCCGCGGCCAGCAGGGCGGCCGGCACCACGGCCCGACCGCGCCAAGCACGAACGGTCGATCTCCAGCGGGCGTTGCGAGGCCGGGGGGTCACCGGCGGCTCCTCGGGCGGGCGCGAGGTGGCAGCCTACACGAATCAGCAGGCGTGGGGAAACGCAGCAAGATCGCTGCAATGGGCCGCTGGTGTCGGCGCTCGGTGCGGTCAGTCCTCGAAGCCGGGCGGCGGCACGAATCCGCCGATCTCCTGGCCGATCTGCCGCGCGAACTCGATGCAGGTCAGATCGTCGAACTCGGCGCCGAAGGCCTGGAGCCCGATCGGGAGCCCGTCCGCCCCGGGCCCGGTCGGGAAGACCGTGCTGGGCAGATGCGAGACGGTCACTAGGCCGGCCCAGAACAGCTGCTCGAAATAGGGGCGCGACCGGCCATCCACCTGGACGCTGCGCTGCTCGAAAGGCGCGTGATCGTGCGGGAAGGCCGTGGTCGCCATCTGCGGACAGAGGACCAGGTCCCAGTCCTCGAAGAAGGCCTTCCAGGCCAGACGAAGGCGCGCACGGGTGTGGTCGGCGCGTACCCAGTCGCGGTGGGGCTGCACCGCCGTCCGCAGCGATTGCGCGCCCTCGGAGGTGTCGTCGAGCTCGAGGCTCGCCTCCTGGGCCTGCATCCCGGCGAAGGCGTGGTCTTCGATGCCCGCCGCGATCACGCCATTGAGCAGGACCCGGTAGGTGGCGTCGCTGGTGGCGACGTCGAAGGCGGGACGCGCGCGATCGGACACCGTGGCTCCCAGACGGGCGAGCCGATCGCCCAGCTGCTGCACCCGGTCCGCGATCTCGGTGCTGACCGGCGCGCAAGCCTCGTTCGGCCAGAGCGCCACGCGGAAGTCGGCCAGGCTGCGCTGGCGCGGCGCCGGCAGCTCGAGCCGCCAGCCGCGCTCGCGGAAGGGATCCGCGCCGGAGACCACGCCGAGCGCCAGGGCCAGGTCCTCGGCCGAGCGCGCCATCGGGCCCACGACCGCGATGTCGGGAGAGGCCACCATGCCGGGCAACGAGTGGCCCTGGTCCGGCACGATGCCCCAGGTCGGCTTGTGCCCGTAGACCCCACAGAAGTGCGCCGGGTTGCGGATCGATCCGCCGATGTCCGATCCGCTCTCGAGCGCCGTCAGGCCCGCCGCCAGCCCCGCGGCCGAACCGCCGGAGGAGCCGCCCGGCGTCCGGGTCGGATCCCAGGGGTTGCCCGTGGTTCCGTAGATCTCGTTGTAGCTCTGGAAGTCGCCCAGGTGGATGGGGACGTTGGTCTTGCCCATGAAGTGGGCGCCAGCCGCGCGGTAGCGCTCGACGCTCGCCGCCGCCGTGTCGGCGACGTTGCCCGCGAGCTGCGGAACGCCCCAGGTGGTCGGCAGGCCTTCGATGTCGTAGGCCTCCTTGATCGTCATCGGCAAGCCGTGGAGGGGCCCCAGCGCAGCGCCGCCCGCCAGCGCCGCGTCGGCCGCAGCCGCAGCTTCGCGCGCCCGGTCGAAGTC
>JAJDAR010000312.1 GCA_029261775.1 Deltaproteobacteria bacterium
GGTGCCACTCTCGAGGAAGGCGGCGCCGACGTAGATCTTGCCATAGGGCTTGCCGTCCCGGAACGGATGGAGCACCAGCCAGCCGTCACCGTCGATCCGGACCTCGGGAAAGACGAAGGTCGAACCGTTTCGCTCGAGCCCTTCCGTGACGATCCAGTTGGCTTCGCCATTGCCCAGCGTCATCTCGGGCGTCTGGGCAGTCTGGGCCGGGTCTTCCGCGCCCGCACCGCTCGCGACCAGCAGGGCAAGTGAAACGAAACAGGCGAGACGACTCATCGGAGGCCTCCGGGTTCGGTGGGTCGAGCAACCCTACCCCATCGCCCGAGGCGGCAGGGCGCCGGCGAGAAGGCGGGCTGGCGCCCTGAGAGGTAACCTTTCCCACCCTCGCGCATCACCGCAGGAAAACACCACAAGAGGAACCCGTCATGGCAGTTCGAAAGAAGAAGAGCGGCCGCAAGAAGCCGGCCTCCGGCGCGAGGAAGGCAGCGAAGAAGGCACCCGCCCGGAGAAAGAAGGCACCCGTGCGACGGAAGAAGGCACCTGCCCCGAAGAAGAAGGCGCCCGCCCGTCGGAAGAAGGCTGCCGTTCCGAAGAAGAAGGCCAGCCGCGCCAAGAAGAAGGCGGCCTCTCCGGCCCGGAAGAAGGCCACGGCCCCGAAGAAGGCGACGACGCGGAAGCAGAAGACGGCCACGCGGAAGAAGAAGGCCGTCGCTCCGGCGCGCAAGAACAAGACCGTGTCTTCGGCCCGCAAGAAGGCGGCTCCCTCGAAGAAGTCCGGAGCCCGAGCGTCGGCGAAGGCTCGAACTCGCGGGGCGCCCAAGGGCGGGGCCGACACCGCACAGAGCGACGCTCGAACCAAGCTGCAATCGTGGGTCTTGAATCATCTGCGCTGAGGGCCGATCGGTGGCGGGCCCTCCCGGTCCGGATCCGAGCGGGAGGCCACTGCGAGAGGTACCAGATGGGCGACGACCCCAGCGCCACGAACGACGACGTTTCCCAGGTCACCCTCGCCCACTACGAGCAGGAGGCCGAATCGTTCCGGCTCGGCACTCGTGACCACGACGTGTCCCAGAACATCGACGCGCTGCTCGGCGCGATCGAGGGCGAGCCGCCCTATCGGATCCTCGACTTCGGCTGCGGGCCCGGTCGCGACCTTCGCACCTTCGCCCAGCTGGGGCACCGGCCGACCGGCCTGGAGGGTGCCCCCAGCTTTGTTCGCATGGCGCGGGAGACCGCCGGCGTCGAGGTATGGGAGCAGGACTTCCTGAACCTGGATCTTCCCGATGCCGAGTTCAATGGGGTCTTCGCCAATGCCACCCTCTTCCACGTCCCGACACGCGAGCTCCCGCGCGTGCTGGGCCAGCTGCGAGCCTGCCTCCGCCCCGGTGGCGTCCTGTTCGCGTCCAACCCGCGCGGCTCGAACGAGGAAGGTTTCAACCGCGGCCGCTACGGCGCCTTTCACGATCTCGAGCGTTGGCGGAGCCACGTCTCCGCGGCCGGCTTCGACGAGATCCGCCATTACTACCGGCCGCCCGGGAAGCCCCGCGAGCAGCAGCCCTGGCTCGCCACGGTCTGGCGCCGGCGCGAGGCCGGCTGACCGACTCGCTCGCGGACGCGAGGCCTAGAGGAGACCCGAGCTCCAATGGCCCAGCGCCACGAACAGCGCGATGGCGGTGCCCCAGGCGACCCAGCCATTGTGCACGAGGTGCTCGATGCGCTCCCGGGCGAGCAGCGCACCGGCGAGGACAGCGAAGATCGTGGTGTGTCGCGCCAACACGCTCGAGAGCGGCTCGCCCTGCTCCACACTGGCCGCCACGCTGGTGACGGTGACGATCGCGACGAGGACCAGCGCCACGCGCACGACCCCGGGCAACGCCTGCCAGCGCTTCGCCAGAGCCCCGGGCGGCCTGGCGCTCAGCGCCAGATGCGCCTCCGCTGACGCCCGCTCCTCCGCACTCGCAGCAGGCGAGAAGGGCCCGAGCTCGACGCGCTCGAGCTCGGCGATGGCCTGCTCCTGGAACTCGCGGTTGCGCACCATCACCATGTCCACCATGCCGACGTAGCCGCACGGCAGGAGGGGCGCTTCCTCCCAGATGCGAAGCTGCTGGAACGGCCGTTTGGGGAAGGCATGGTGGTCTGCGTGGCGCGAGAGCCCGGTGAGGCCGTAGTAGGTGAACCACGAGTGGGTGTCCCACGAATCCACCGGGGTGACCATGCGCTTGCGACGTGTCAGCCCCCAGTGCTCGAAGTAGTTCACGGCTTCGAGTGCCCGGCTCGCGAAGAAGGCCTGCAGCAGGAAGGCGACGAGCGCCACGCCACCCCACAGCCAGTAGACCCCGAAGGCCATGCCCCACCCGACGGCAAGGCCGTGGAGGATGCGGTTGTGGATCATCCGGGCATCGAGCAGCGACATCTGCTCGTCGCCGAGCCGCTTGGCTTCGAGTCGCCAGGCGCTGCGAAACTGCGCGGGCACGGTGCGCCGATAGAAATCCCGGAAGCTCTCGCCGAAGCGCGCCGTGGCCGGGTCTTCGGCCGTTCCGACCCGGACGTGGTGTCCCCGCAAGTGCTCCGTATAGAAGTGCTCGTACAGCACCGTGCAGAGCAGAAGGCGCCCGAGCCATTGCTCGGAGCGCTTGCTGCGGTGGATGAGCTCGTGGGCGGTGATGATCGAGAAGCCCGAATTCCCTCCCACGACGATCAGCACCATCAGCATGTCGGCGGAGAAAACGGTCGTCTGCGAGAACATGTGGCCCAGCGCGACGATGGAGACCAGCTGCATGAACGCCAACAGGTACACGAGGGCGTCGAAGGGCCAGGCGGGGAGCGCCTGGTCGGGCTGGCGCAGCTCCACCTTGGCGCTGCGATCCAGCTGGTCCGCCATCACCAGGGGGACCATGAACAGCGGCGCGACATACCAGGGGTGAGGACCCGTGAACAGGAAGAGCAGAGCGTTGCCGGGGATCAGCAGGCAGGCCAGGTGGCGCAGCCAGATCCAGCCGACCTCTCGCGTCGAGAGGGGCGAGGCCGCGAGCGGGGCAGTGGCAGCAGTCATTCGGGTTCTCTTGGGTGGCGCGGCAAGAAGGCCTGGGTCCCAGGTTCGCTCACGGACGGGGCCCCGACCAGACAGGCCCCATTCTCGCTGCGCGGAGTGACGAAGGCTCGTACCGAGCTCATCGGCACGACGGACGGTCGCCCTGCAGCCCCGACTTCCCGTGCAGATCCGGGTTCTTCGACCGTCTCGCCGGGGGGGGCCTCAGGAGCCGCCAACCCCAGGACGCCTCGTCACCCTGGAAGGAGACGCTTCCCAGGGGGGATCCCTGACATTTGCGGACACTGGGCACCACATCTCTAGAGACGTGAAGGACCCGATGATGCAGAGCCTAGTTGCCCGCGCAGCCTTCCTCGCGCTCTTGACGGCAGTTGCCCTCGCGGGAAGCGCTGGCGCCACGACGCTGTACCAGGAGGACTTCGAGGGCCTGGCCCTTGGACCCTACGTCTCCTCGTCCGAGGGCGGCGGCGACGGGACGGACTGGACGGCCACACCGCCGGCCGGAATCGTCTTGGACACGACGACGACGCCTGCGCAAGGCCCCCCGGAGTTCTTCGGCTGGACCTTCCACGACAAGAACTCGTGGATCTCCACGGCCGGGGATCAGAGCCGCAGCGCCTTCACGAACGGGTCGGGTACCATCGCCGTCGCGGACCCCGACGAGTACGACGATCTGGTCTTTGGAATCATCCAGCCCGACCTCTTCAATGTCTTTCTGTCGATCCCACTCGACGTCACGGGTGTCAGCAACACGCTCGAGATCGGTTTCGACTCGTCGTTCTTTCCCTTCGGTGACATGACCGGCCTCCTCGACGTGTCCTTCGACGGCGGGGGCTCGTTCTCGAACCTGCTCACCCTGGTTGCCAGCCCCACGTTCCCCGAGCTGTCGCAGGCTCGCGTCAACGAGCGGTTGACGTTTCAGACCACGCGAACGGGCAACGATCTCGTCGTCCGCTTCGGGATGGTGAACGCCGGAAACGACTTCTGGTGGGCGATCGACAACATCTCGATCGACACCGTGCCCGAGCCCACCCTTCTCGGCCTGCTCGGACTGGGCCTCGGGACGCTCGCGCGCCGACGACGACGACGCGAGCTCTAGACCGAAACCCCCAGCAAGAGCGGGCTGCAGGTCGCCGCCAGACCCTCACGCGGTCGGCCGACTACTGCTTCTCGGCGACGATTCTCCAGTTCAGGTCGGCGATCTTGGCTTTCTCCGCGTCCGTCCAGGCTTGCCCACCCTTCTGGAGAAGGTCGAGTGATTCCTCGACCCAGGGAGCCAGGACGCGAATCGCCTCGAGGGCTCGGACCACTCGTCGACCCATGAGGATCAGGTTCCGCTTCTGCTCGCAGAGCGGCCAGGCTTCGCTCTTCGAAGGCGCCGAGACGAGGACCTTGAACCCTGCCCTTTCCAGGGCGGCGCAGACGTCGGCCGGATACATCGATTGCGTGGCCGCCAGGGTTGGGAGGTAGGTCTTGTGAAGCGCCACGTGCTCTTCGTTGTTCCAATCGAAGTAGGGGCTCAGCAGATACTCGGAGCAGGAGTAGCGAGCTCCGGGTTTCAACACGCGAGCCATCTCTTTCGCATGATCATCCAACTCCTCCTTCTTGAAGAAGGGCCATACGGCCTGGAAGGAGAAGCAGCCATCGAAGCTGCCTGACTCGTACTCGAGCGGGTCGTGGTGATCGCCGACCTTGAAATGGAGGCGATCGCTCATGTCGCATTGCGCGGCCCAGTCAATTGCGTTCTCGACCTGATTCGGATCGATGTTGTAGCCGGAGACCTGACCGCCGGTCATCGTGGCGAAGTAGTGCGAGATCCGTCCACGCCCGCACCCCATGTCGAGCAGATGGGATTCCTCGGGGCTCGCGAGATCCAGCTCCTTCAGGACCGCTTGTTCGCACAACAGCTGATTGCCGTACAGACCCTCCGACTCGTTCAGCAAGGGAGGGATGTAGAGCTTCTCCAGGTCGAAGATCGACAGCATGTTGTTCAAGACCTTGTAGTAGTCGGCGACCGCTTTCGTCTCGTCCGCCGTTTCGGTCTTCTCACCGGCCTGCATGCGTTGGAAGAACTTGTACGCATCGACGCAAGCCTGCTTGTCTTCCTCGGGCAGCGTTGCCAACCGCTTCAACCCGATGAACGCGGTCTTGACCCTGTACCAATCCACTCTGTGCGCTCCTGTCTCGTAGGGCCCTGGAAGATCCGCGGGTGCGAACCGCCTCGAAGAATCCCCACCCTTCCGGGGGACTTCAAGGGCTCTCCAGCTGAACCTGCTCAGGAGACGAACCGGCTGACCGATGCGGCGGCGTTGGTTCGCGCGCG
Source organism: Deltaproteobacteria bacterium (assembly GCA_029261775.1). Taxonomy (GTDB): domain Bacteria; phylum Myxococcota_A; class UBA9160; order UBA9160; family UBA6930. The sequence goes on from JAJDAR010000312.1 coordinate 5,373, forward strand.
CGGTGTACATCAAAGCTCGCTGAGTCCGCCCCGGCCACCTCGTAGCGGACAGCCATGGGTACCGGAACGCCCCCGTGTCCGGCCCCTCCGCCGCAGCGGCCTGTGCCCCCGGAAGCGCCTACCACCGCCCAACACCCGGGTGTTTCACCGTCGCACCGGATCTGGGGTGCACCGAGGCCCTGACACCGCCACCGCTCTTTCTGGCAATGGCTCGAAGTCCGCGTCTGGGCGTAATATCGAGCCCCAGAGGGTGCCCCGCGGCGAGATTCTCGATGCGCCGCGCTCGCCGTCATCCAGCCTGATCCGTCTTGACACTTTCCCGCATTTCCGGCCACTTACACCGATTGGAGTGTGCCAGGGGCCCCCAGCGCGCCCCGGAGGTCCCGATGAAGGCCGCACTCGTCGCTGCCGCAGCTCTCGTGTTCTGTGCCACGAGTGCCCAGGCGCAGTTCTGGATCAACGAGTTCCACTACGACGACACCGGCACCGACGCCAACGAGTTCGTCGAGATCGTCGGGCCCGCGGGCACCGACCTCACGGGCTGGACGATCGAGCTCTACAACGGCCTGACCGGGTGCACGTACGACAGCATCGACCTCACCGGGACCGTGATCGACGCCGAGCAGTACGGCCTCGGCGCGGTGGCCTTCCTCCGCCCCGGGCTGCTCGACACCCGCGCCGGGATCGCGCTCGTCGACTCCGTATCGAACGTGCGCGACTTCGTGAGCTACGAGGGAACGTTCGTGGCGACCTGTGGCGCGGCAAACGGGCTCTCGCCCAGCGACACCGGTCTGACCGAGAGCTCCCTCACCTCCGACCTCGACTCCATCCAGCTCCGGGGATCAGGGGACGCGGCCAGCGATTTCACCTGGTTCGGCGCCCTGCTCCACAGCCGGGGCTCGCTCAACGTCAACCAGAACATCGTGCTCGCGAACCCGGTGGACGCTTGCGCCACCCCGGCGACGCCGATCCACGCCATCCAGGGAAGCGGGCCCGCCAGCCCCCAGGTCGGCGCCGTCCTCGAGGTCGAAGGAATCGTGACGGGGGACTTCCAGGCCCCGACTGGCCTGGGCGGCTTCTTCATGCAGGAGGAGACCGCGCACTTCGATGGCGACCCGACCACCTCGGAAGGCCTCTTCGTGTCCGACAACAATACGACTTCCGTGAGCCCCGGCGACACGGTTCGGGTCCGGGGTGAGGTGGCCGAGTCCGGGGGCCTCACCGAGCTCACGAACGCGGTGAGCGTGACGGTCTGCCCGGCCACGGGCGCGACGGCGCCGGTGCCCTGGTCGCTCCCGGTCGCCGACCCGGCCGACTGGGAATGGGTGGAGGGCATGGAGGTCTTCATCGACCAGACCCTCTACGCGACGAACCAGGACGCCCAGGTCGCAATGGGTAGGGTCGACCTGTCGGTGGGCGGCCCGCTGGACAGCCCGACGAACGTCGTCGCTCCCGGGCTTCCCTCCCAGAATCTCCAGGACCTGAACGACCGCAGCCGGATCCGGATGGATGACGGCAGCGGGGTGGTGGACCCGTCGCCGCCTCCCTACCTCGGGGTTGGCGGCACCCTGCGAACGGGTGACACCCTTCCCAATCTCACCGGGGTGGTGGGCCTGGACTACGCCATCCACCCCACCCAGGCCGTGAGCTTCACCCGCTCCAACCCACGGCCCGGCGTGCCCGCCGTCGGCGGCAGGATCCAGGTCGCGGGCTTCAACGTGGACGACTACTTCACGACGCTCGGCAATGGCGGGGCCACGACCGCGCCGGAGCTCGATCGGCAGGTGGACAAGATCGTCGCCGCCATTCTCGGGCTCGACGCCGAGGTCATCGGCCTGGTCGAGATCGAGAACGATGCGGGGGACGCGGCGGCGGCCAGGCTGGTGGCCGAGCTCGACGGCGCGCTCGGCATCCCGGGGACCTATGCCTACATCGCCACCGGCGTCATCGGCAATAGCGGGATCCCCGTTCGCAACGCGCTCCTGTACAAACCGGCCGCGGTCACCCCTCTCGGCAACTTCGCGGTGGTCCAGGTGGGCGACCGCCCACATCTTGGCAATGTTACCTACCCGGCGCTCGTGCAGTCGTTCACCGAGAACGCGACGGGCGAAGTGTTCACGGTCGCCGTCACCAACCTGACGTCGAGGGCGGCGACATGCAGCAACGATCCGGTCGGAGACCAGGGCAGCTGCAACCTGGGACGAACACAGGAGGCGTCGACGATCGTCAGCTTCCTGGCTTCCGATCCGACAGGCAGCGGCGACGGCGACTTCCTGATCGTCGGCGATCTGAACGCGTATGCACAGGAGGACCCGATCGTCGAGCTGGAGACCACCAGCGGCTATACGGACCTCATCGAAGCCTTCGTGGGAACCGGATACGGCGCAGGAGCCTACTCGTTCAACGACCAGGGCCAGTCGGGCGATCTCGACCACGGGCTGTCCAGTGCGACCCTGACCCCGCAGGTGACGGGTGCCGCCTGCTGGCACGTCAACGCCGATGAGCCGTCGGGGCTGGGCTACCGCGCCGCTCCGCCGCTGTACACGCCCGACGCGTTCCGCTCGTCTGACCACGACCCGGTGCTGATCGGGCTCGATCTCTCGACCCCCGACGCGGACGGCGACGGCGTCGAGGACTTCGACGACAACTGTGTCGACGTGGCCAATCCCGGTCAGGAGGACACGGACGGCGACGGCTTCGGCAATGCCTGCGACTGCGACTTCGACCAGGACGGCTTCTGCTCGATCGCGGACTTCAATCTCTTCCTGCCGGCGTTCCAGAGCACGGTGGACCCTGGGAACGGCACGGACATGAACGGAGACGGTGCCGTCGGCATCGCCGACTTCAACCTGTTCCTGCCGGGCTTCGCGTGCGGCTCCCCCGCTTGTCCCGCTTGCACCTACGATGCGTGCACGGCCACGGTCTGCGACACGAGCGGCACGCAGTCCGCGAACAACGGACCGTGCCTCGGCCCGACCACGCTGTCGTGCGACGCTCCGGCTTGCCCCTCGTGCACCTACGGCCCGTGCGATGCCACGGTATGCGACACGATTGGCATGCGCACCGCAACCAACCAGCCGTGTATCGGGCCCGACCCCATCGCGTGCAGTGCTCCCCCCTGCCCCTTGTGCACCTACGGCCCGTGCGATGCCACGTTATGCGACACGATTGGCGTGCGCACCGCAAACAACCAGCCTTGCACCGGCTCGACCACGCTG
>JAJDAR010000313.1 GCA_029261775.1 Deltaproteobacteria bacterium
GACCGCGAGCCGATCCCCGCCGCCTACCGCGATCACGATGCGCGCATCGCCGTGATGGACGAGCAGGGCGTGGACTCGGTCTGGCTCTTCCCCACCCTCGGCGTGCTGTACGAGGAGCTCTTGAAGGAGGACCCGCAGGCGGTCACCTGGGTGTTCCGCGCCTTCAACCAGTGGCTGGAGGAGGACTGGGGCTGCAACTACAAGAGCCGGATCTTCGCCGCTCCCTACATCAGCCTCTGCGACCTCGACTTCGCGATCTCCGAGCTCGAGTGGGCGCTGGAGCGCGACGCCAGGGTGATCGTGATGCGTCCCGCCGCGGTCTGGACCCGGGACGGCACCTACGCACCCACCGACGAGCGCTTCGATCCCTTCTGGGCGCGGGTCGCCGAGGCCGGCATCACCACGGTCGTGCACGCGGGCGACAGCGGTTACTCGAGCCAGGGCTACACCCGCGACGGCTTCGGTGCCAGCTTCGACGGGGGCGGCTGGGCGCCCTCGGTCAAGACCTTCAACATCGAGCGGGCCGCCTACGACTGGCTCATCACCATGTCCTTCGGCCGCATGTACGAGCGCTTCCCGAACCTGCGCATCGCCTCCGTCGAGAACGGCTCCGGGTTCCTGTCCGATCTCTTCCGCAAGCTCAAGCAGAGCGCGGACAAGATGCCCGGGTACTACGCCGAGGACCCCGCGGCACTCTTCCAGGAGCACGTCTGGATCAACCCGTTCTGGGAGGACGACGTGCGCGAGGTCGTCCACCTGATGGGACCCGAGCGGGTGATCTTCGGCTCGGACTGGCCCCACATCGAGGGCATGCCACAGCCCCTGGACTATCTCGGCGAGCTCGACGGCTTCGAGCCGGCTGAGGTGCGGCGGATCATGAACGAGAACACCCGCGAGCTGAACCAGAGGCGACCGGCTTGAGGGCCCGCGGCGGAACCCGCTCTGCGTTCGCACTGCTCGCGGCCCTGTTCCTGCTCACCAGCCTCGCCCCCGGCTGCGCCTGGCTCAAGCGCCGCGCCTACGAAGGCGGCGACCGCGACAGCTGGCAGCAGCCGGACCGGGTCGTCCAACAGCTGGCCCTCGCACCGGACGCCGTGGTGGCGGACATCGGTGCGGGCGGCGGCTACTTCACGTTCCGACTGGCGGACGCAGTGCCCCAGGGCCGGGTCTTCGCCGTGGACGTGGACGCCGACATGACGAGCTACCTCGCGGAGCGCGCCGCCTCCGAGGGGCGCGAGAACGTCGTGACCGTCCTCGCCGACCCCGAGGACCCCGGGCTGCCCGAGCCCGTGGACTGGGTGTTCGTCTGCAACACCTTCCATCACCTTCCAGACCCGCCGACGTACTTCCGGACCCTGCGCACGAGCCTTCGCGCCGGCGGCCGGATCGCGATCGTCGAGTACGCACCGAGGGACGGCTTCTCGCTGCTCGGGGACCACAGCACGGACAAGCAGGCGATCGTCGACGCCTTCGATGCCGCCGGTTACGCCCTCGACGCAGACCACAGCTTCCTGGATCGGCAGAGCTTCCTGGTCTTCGCACCCGCCGGCAGCTGAGGGTCCGCCGCTCAGCCAGGAGCGGGGAAAGTGCGCCGGCCGTTGTGCTGCACCCAGAGCCTGCGCAGGGTGAGCGAGCGGATCCGCCAGACACCGTCGCTGCCCTTCTCGTACTCCTCGTGATAGTGGCCGCGGCCGTGGATCACGAGTGTCGGCGGATCGCCCGGAAACTCCAGGTGGTCCTCCATCGCCCAGGTGCCCCGGGCCCGCCCCTCGGCCAGCAGCTCGATCTCGGGCATGTGCCCGTGGTGGACGGTGACCGCCTGCCCGACGGCGCCGCTCACGAGTGCGACGATCGCGTCCCGGCCCGAAGCCCTGGCGTCCGGAGCCTCCTGGGTCGTGTCGAGCTCGGCGTCCTCGCTGAAGAGCTGGCCCCACTCCTCCCATCGCTTCTGGTCGAGGAAGCGGAAGTAGCGTGCCTTCAGCTGCTTGATGGCCTCGATCTCGACGCAGTCTTCCGGCGTCACGGAGTCCTCCCGCGGACCCTGCGATCGGCCCGCCGCAGAAGCGGTAGGCCAGATGACCGCCGTCGGGCAAGCTTCGCCGCCGACGGCACCCGTCCGCCGGGCGCTGACGGGTGCCATCCTGCGGCGAGCTAGGCGAGGGCCTCGCGGGCTCCCTCGGCGCGCGCAGCGCGAGCGGCCAGCACCTCGCGCAGCTCGCGGTGGAACAGGTAGGCCAGGGGCCCGGCCGCGCCGAACAGCAGCGCGACGCCGGCGTAGGGCCAGAACGGCAGCGAGCGCTCACGCGCGTCCCGCCACTGCCAGAGCGCGAACAGGCCGAGCACGATCGTCAGGTCGAGCATCGCGAGCTGGGTGGCCGCGTTGGCGGCCATGGCCTCGAAGAACCCCACGTAGCCGTGGGTCCAGACCGCGTAGGCGGTCATGGCCAGGAAGGCAGTGAGAACGAGGTCGAGGGCGATGAGACGGCGCATGGTGGTTCCTCCTTCGGGCGCTTGTCGTGGGTGAGAGCAAGGCGCGTGCCACGCCGCGGCGGCAGCTCCCGGCTCGCCGGCGGCGCCGTGTTGCAGGGCTGCAACGCCGGCGCGCGGGTCCGCAACGGCGGGCCTCCTGGCGCACGACCCGGTGTCGCCCTGGCTCGGCATGGGGCTTGCGTCCCGCTGCTAGGATGAGCTTCGTGTCCACCGACCGCCGCTTCGATCTCTGGGGCGCCGCCGCCGGGGCTGCCCTGGGCCTCGGCGACACCGCCCTCCTCGTCGGGCTGGGCGTGGACATGCAGGTGGCGGGTCGCGACGCGAGCCTGCTGGTCGGGCTGGTCTTCGCCTTCAACCTGGCGCTCGTCGGGGGCCTGGCCGGCGCGCTGCTGCGGGCCCGTCGCCGCGAGCGAGCGGCCGCGACGGAGCTCGCGGCAACGCGACAGGAGGTCTTCGAGAACGAGAAGCTCGCCGCGATCGGGCGGCTGGCTGCCGGCATCGCCCACGAGGTGCGCAATCCGCTCGGGGTCATGCGCGCCTCGGCGGCGATGGTGCAGGAGCAGTTCGCACCGGAAGCGGATGCGCACCGTGCCTGTAGCTTCGTCGTGGACGAGGCCGATCGCTTGAACGGACTGATCACCGCGCTCCTGGCGTTCGCGCGACCCAGCCACGTCGAGCCCACCGAGGCCGACCTCGAGCCGCTCGTCGATCGTGCACTCGCCCTGGCCCGGCCCGGGCTGGACGTGCGCCGGGTCGAGGTCTCGGCCGAGCTCGCGCCGCTGGCGCCGTCGCGGGTTCGAGTCGATCCCGATCTGATCAGCCAGGTGCTGCTCTGCCTCGTGACCAATGCCTCCGAGGCCGACGGAACCCGGCACATCCAGCTCCGCGGCCATCGGGATCCCGAGGGCTGGTCGATCCGGGTCGCCGACGACGGCCCCGGCGTCGCCGAGCAGGACCGCGGGCATCTGTTCGAGCCCTTCTTCACCACCAAGGCCCGCGGCACGGGCCTCGGTCTGGCGATGGCCGGACAGATCGCGCGAGCCCATGGCGGCACGCTGCGCTTCCTGGAGGGCGCCGGAGCCGGCCCGAACGGCCGCGGGGCCTGCTTCGAGCTTCGCCTCCCCTGGCAGCTGCCGCGCGAACGGGCCGCCGCGTGACCCCGAGCCTCCCGTGACACCCCGCATCGCCATCCTCGACGACGAGCGACGCATGGTGGACATCCTCGAGATGATCCTCGAGCGCGCGGGCTACGAGGTTCGGGGCTTCGACGCACCCGAAGAAGCCCTGGCCGTCCTCACCGCCGAGCGCTTCGACCTGCTGCTGACCGACTTGCGCATGCCCGGTCTCGACGGCATCGCGGTGCTCGAGCAGCTCCGCGAGAAGGATCCCGACCTGCCCGTCGTGGTGCTGACCGCGCACGCGACCATCGAGACCGCCGTCCGGGCGGTGCAGCTCGGCGCCTTCGACTACGTCGAGAAGCCCTTCGACAACGCGGCGCTGCGCGCGCTCGTGGCCCGGGCCCTCGACCACACCCGGCTCCGCCGCGAGAACCGCCATCTCCGCGCCGAGCTCGACCGCGAGCAGGGACCCGAGGCCATCGTCGCCGAGAGCGAGGCGATGCGGGACATCCTGAGCATCGTGCGCCGGGCGGCCCGGAGCAGCGCCACCGTGCTCGTCACCGGCGAGAGCGGGACGGGAAAGGAGCGGGTGGCCCGGGCCCTCCACGTATTGTCGGACCGGGTCGGCGGGCCCTTCGTCGCGGTGAACTGCAAGTCCCTGGCAGCCGGGCTGCTCGAGAGCGAGCTCTTCGGTCACGAGAAGGGGGCTTTCACCGGCGCCGAGCGCTCGAGGGAGGGGCTCTTCGAACGTGCGAACCACGGCACGCTCTTTCTCGACGAGATCGGAGAGGTTTCGCTCGAGTTCCAGGCCAAGCTGTTGCGGGTGCTCCAGGAGCGTCGTCTGGTGCGGGTCGGAGGCGAGACCGAGCACGGCTTCGACACCCGCGTGGTCGCCGCCACCAATCGCGACCTCCCGACCGAGGTCGAGGCCGGGCGCTTTCGCGAGGACCTGTACTTCCGCCTCGCCGTCGTCCCGATCCATCTGCCGCCGCTGCGCGAGCGGCGCGCTGACGTCCTGCCCCTCGCCCGCCGCTTCTTCGCCACCGCGGCGGCCGGCC
>JAJDAR010000314.1 GCA_029261775.1 Deltaproteobacteria bacterium
CCTCTCGGGAGGGGAGCAGCAGCGGCTCGCGATCGCTCGGGCCCTCGTCAACGAGCCCGAGATCCTGCTCGCCGACGAGCCCACCGGCAACCTGGACCCGGAGCTGACCCTCGAGATCATGGACCTGATCGCGGATGCGGCGTCGCGCGGGACGGCGGTGTTCGTGGCGACCCACGATCACTCGCTGGTCGAGCGCTACGGGCGGCGCGCCGTCCGGCTCGAGGGAGGGGAGCTGGTCGAGGACCAGACGCTGCGCAGGCCGAGGGTCTGATGGAGGGGCTCCGGGCGCGCCTCGGCTACGTCCTGCGGACCTCGGCCGCTGGCCTCCGGGCCACGCCGATCACGGCGGCGGTGGCGATCCTGACGATCGCCCTGTGCCTGCTGCTCGTCGGCTCGTTCAGCCTGCTGCTGACCAACATGGAGCGCATCCTGGACCGTTTCGGCGAGGAGTTCCGGGTGACCGCCTACCTCGAGGACGGGCTCTCGAGCGCCGAGCTCGCGGCCCTGGGCGAGCGCGCCGGAACGGCGCCCGGCGTCGAGCGGGTGGTGACCGTGACCAAGGAGCAGGCGCTGGAGCGCTTCCGCGCGAGCGCGGTCGGGCGCGCCGCCCTCGTCGATGGACTCGACGAGAACCCGCTCCCTGCCTCGCTCGAGATCGTTCTCGCCCCGGAGCACCGCAGCGCCGCGGGCCTCGACCGGCTCGCCGCGGCCCTCGGTGGCGCGCCCGGCATCGCGGAGCTGGGCTACGGCGCGGACTGGGTCGCGGGCTACGCGCGTGCCGTCTCCCTGGTGCGCAACCTGGCGCTGGCCATCGGCGGCGTGCTGTTGCTGGCGACCCTCGTGATCGTCACCAACACGATCCGGCTCGCGCTGTATGCGCGCCGTGAGGAGGTCGAGATCCTGCGCCTCGTCGGGGCGAGCCGGACCTTCGTGGCGGTGCCCTACCTGCTCGAGGGTCTGGTGCAGGGGGTGGTCGGAGGCGGGCTCGGCGTCGCCCTGCTCTGGCTCTCGTTCCACGCGTTCGTGCCGGTGCTCGGCGCCAGCCTGGAGCTGGTGCTCGGGGACGTCACCCCGGCCTTCCTGCCGGCTTCGGCCTGCCTGGGCCTGGTTACCGCGGGCGCGGCGCTCGGGATGATCGGCTCCGGCGCCGCCTTTCTGCAGGGGAGGCTGGACGGGTGAGGATCGGCGCGCTCGCCGGGGCGGCGCTCGTCGCAGTCGTGATCGCGGCCCCTGCCCGTGCCGAAGAAGCGCCGGATCTCGAGGAGCTGAAGCGCGCGATCGCCGAGCGGGAGGCGCAGCTCTCCGCCTACGAACGACAGGAGCACGGGCTGTTCGAGGCGATCGAGGCAGTCGATCGCGCGGCACGCGCGCTGCGGGCCGATGCGTCGCGTGCTGCAGAAGAGGCCCGGGCGGCGCAACGCGAAGAGCGGCGCTTGACGGCCGAGGCCGCCGGGCTCGAGAAGAAGATCGCCGCCACCCGGGTGACCCTCGCCCGGCGGGCCGTCGCACTCTACAAGGCCGGCGAGGTCGGTCCCCTGCGCTGGATCTTCAGCGAGGGGTCGCTGGCGGATCGCGTGGCTCGCGTGCAGGCGGTGCAGATGCTGGTCGACCACGACGACCGTCTGCTCCGGCGCTCGGCGCGCGAGCGCGAGGCGCTCGAGACGGCGAGGGCCGGCGCGCGCGAGGCGGCCGGCCAGCAGCTGGCGGCCCGCAAGCGCCTCGAGGAACGCTCGGCGCAGCTCGAGCAGGAGAGGCGCAGCAAGCGCGATCTGTTGCTGCGCGTGCGGCAGGATCGGGCCCGCGAGCGTGCCCTCCTGAACGAGCTCACGGCCGCGGCTCGGGAGCTCGAGTCCACCCTCGACGAGATCCGGCGCGATGCCGGACCCTCGCAGGACAGCGGGTTCGCGGCCGCCCGGGGCCGGCTCGATCCGCCGGTCGCCGGCGGGATCTCGAGGACCTTCGGGCGCGTGATCGACGACGAGTACCGCACCCAGACCTTCCGCAAGGGCGTGGACTTCGACGTCGTGCTGGGGGATCCGGTCTACGCCGTGGCCGCCGGCACCGTCCGCTTCGCCGACTGGTTCCGCGGCTACGGGCGCATGGTGATCGTCGATCACGGGGGCGACTACTTCACGGTGTCCGGGCATCTCGACGAGATCGCCGTCGAGGTCGGCGCGCCCGTCGCGGCGGGCGACCGGATCGGAAGCGCCGGGGAGACCGGCTCGCTCACCGGACCGATCCTCTACTTCGAGATCCGCCAGGGACCGGAGGCCCTCGATCCCCAGGACTGGCTTCGGCTCCCGCCGCCCCTGTGAGGGGCTCCTGGCGGCCGGGAGACACGATCGGCGTTCGCCGCGCCGTTGCTAGACTCCGCCGGTTCCCCTTGCTTGCAGGAGCCCCGATGCGCCGAATCCAGCAACGCTTCCTGGTGGGCTTCTTCGCCGGAACCTTGACGGCCGCCCTGATCGTGACCCTCGCCCTCGGGACCGTCACGTCTGCCGCCACCCGCTACGAGGACCTGAGCCTCTTCTCCTCGGTCCTGCGGATCGTGCGGGACAACTACGTCGAGAAGGTCGACGAGGCGGACCTCATTCGCGGCGCCGTCCGGGGCATGCTCGCCGAGCTCGATCCGCACTCCTCGTACCTCGACACGCGGCAGCACGAGGAGATGCAGATCGACACCAAGGGCGAGTTCCACGGTCTGGGCATCGAGATCAGCAAGCGGCGCGACGGCTACATCGAGGTCGTCTCGCCGATCGAAGGGACGCCCGCCTACCGCGCCGGCATCCGCGCCCAGGATCAGATCGTCGGCATCTGCCCGACCGAGCCGCCGAAGGACTGGCCCGAGCCCTGCCGGACCACCAAGGGGATGGAGCTTCAGGACGCCGTCGCACTGATGCGGGGCAAGCGCGGCACGACGATCACGATCCGCATCTTCCGCGAGGGCTTCGAGAACCCCGAGCCCTACACGATCCGCCGGGACGTGGTGAAGGTCGTGTCCGTGGACGGCCGTTCGCTGGAGCCCGGCTACGGCTACATCCGCATCCGTTCCTTCCAGGAGCGCACCGCGCGGGATCTGGAACGGCACCTGAAGCGGCTCCACGCGGAGGCGGATGGGCCCCTGCGCGGCCTCGTGCTGGACCTGCGCGACAACCCCGGCGGCTTGCTCGACCAGGCCGTCCGGGTCGCAGACGCCTGGGTGACCGACGGGCTGATCGTCTACACCAAGGGCCGCGTCGAGAGCCAGCAGCAGGAGTTCCGGGCCCAGCCGAGTGGCGAGGGCACGTATCCCATGGTCGTGCTGGTCAATGCCGGCAGCGCGAGCGCGTCCGAGATCGTGGCTGGAGCGCTGCAGGATCACCATCGGGCCCTGGTGCTGGGCAGCAACACCTTCGGGAAGGGCTCGGTGCAGACGGTGTACCCCCTGCAGGATCGCTCCGGGCTGCGTCTGACGACCGCCCTCTACTACACACCGGCGGGCCGATCGATCCAGGAGGTCGGCATCGCGCCCGACATCGCGGTCGAACGCGAGCTGTCCAAGACCAGCGTCGCGCGCCGCAAGCTGCGCGAGAAGGACCTCGAGGGTCACTTCACCCAGAAGGACGCAACCCCTGAGAAAACTGAGGAAAAAGAGACCGAGCCGAGTGAGGAAGAGACACCCGGCGAGGACGAAGGCGGCGACCTCCAGCTGACGCGTGCGCTCGAAGTGCTGAAGAGCTGGACCTACTTCGACCGGCTCCGGACGGCGCAGGCCAAGGGGCTCGAGGCCGCCGAGGAAGAGCCTCCGATCCGGGCCGCAGAGGCCAAGCCCTAGGGCGGGCCGGCGTCCTGCTTCACGGCACTCGTCCCCGCCCAGCCCCACCCCGTCGTTCGAGCGAGAAGGATCGCGGCATGGATCGCCCCCGACCCGACGCCGGGACCGCAAGCCCCGCACCCCGTGTGTTTCGCGTCCGCGACCTGGCGGCCGGGATCAAGGGCCTGCTCGAGGACGAGGTCGGCCATGTCCACGTCGTCGGAGAGATCGCTGACCTCTTCCGCGCGCGCTCCGGGCACTGCTACTTCACGCTGAAGGACGAGGCGGCACAGCTTCGCGCGGTGCTCTTTCGCGGCAACCTCGCACGCATCCCATTCGATCCCGAGGACGGTCTCGAAGTGGTCGTGGGCGCCGAGCTCAGCTTCTACGAGCCGCGCGGGGACGTGCAGCTGATCGTCCGCAGCCTGGAGCCGCGCGGCCAGGGGGCGCTGCAGCTCGCCTTCGAGCAGCTCCGCGACCGCCTGGCAGCGGAGGGGCTCTTCGATGCGGGGCTCAAGCGGGCCCTGCCGGGCTGGCCGCGGCGGATCGGGATCGTCACCTCGCCGGCCGGGGCTGCGCTTCACGACGTGATCGAGGTGACCGGGCGTCGCGCGCCGGGCATCCCGCTGGTCCTGGCGCCGACGCGTGTCCAGGGCGACGGCGCCGAGGCGGAGATCGAGGCGGCAGTGCGCTCCCTCGGACGGCTCGAGGACGTCGACGTCATCCTGCTCGTACGCGGCGGTGGCGCGCTCGAGGATCTCGTGGCCTTCAACTCGGAGCGCGTCGCACGGGCCATCCGGGCGAGTGCCAGGCCCGTGATCGCAGGCGTCGGCCACGAGATCGACCTGACGATCGCCGATCTCGCCGCCGACGCCCGGGCGCCGACGCCCTCTGCGGCGGCGGAGCTGGCGGTGCCGGACCTCGGCCCGGTGCGCGAGCGTCTGGGGCGCGAGGGCGGGCGTCTGCGTAGCGCGCTGCTTCACGTCGTCGAACGCCAGGCGGTCGGGCTGGACCGGCTGACCGATCGGCTGCACGCCCACTCGCCGCGCGCCCGTCTGGCCCGCCAGCGCGAGAGCCTGCAGGCTGCCCGCCGCGGCCTGCAACGCGGGCTCCGCCGCCGCCAGGCCCAGCTGAGGACAGAGCTCGACGCGGCCCGGGCGCGGCTGCAGCTGCGCGCCGCGCAGCTCGTACCCGGCGATCGCCCGGCTGCGCTGACCCGTCGGCTGGCGCGCATCGGTCCGGAGCTGCTCGGGGGGCGGCGCGCGCGGCTGGCGACCCAGGCCGGTCGCCTGCAAGCGCTCTCCCCGCTCGCCGTGCTGGCGCGCGGCTTCTCGATCGTGCGCGGACCGACGGGCTCGATCCTGCGCCGCGCCGCGGACGTCTCGGTCGGCGATGCCCTCGACGTCCAGCTCGGAGAGGGTCGCCTGCGCGCCGAGGTCGTGGAAGACGATGATTGATGCCCGTCCTCGAGGAAGGCGGTCGTTGGCGGCCGAGGAGCCGCCGCCGAGGCTTCAGGCGGCTTCGCAGCCTCGCGGGCCAACCCTGCGGCCTGGTTGGGGTTTGATAGGGTCTCCGCGATGACCCGCCGCGCGTCGCAGGAGGAGCCGAGCTTCGAGGAGGCCCTGGCGCGCCTCGAGCAGATCGTCGACGAGCTCGAGTCCGGGGAGCTCGGTTTGGAGGCCTCGTTGGCGGCCTTCGAGGAGGGCGTCTCCCTCTCGCGGCGTTGCTCCGGCCAGCTCGACGATGCCGAGCGGCGCATCGAGGTGCTCGTGGACGAGGATGGCGAGCTGCGCGCGGAGCCCCTCGACACGGGCGCGGTCGAGTGAGCGAGGCCGTCTCCTCCCTGCACGAGACGACCGAGGCCGCGGCGCGACGCCATCTCGATCGCGTGAAGGGGCTCGTCGATCCGGTCCTCGACCGCGTGCTCCCACTGGCGGACGAGGCGCCCGCCGAGCTTCACGGCGCCATGCGCCATCTGGTCCTGCCCGGGGGCAAGCGGCTGCGGCCGGCCCTGGCCGTGGCGGCGTGCGAGGCGTTCGGCGGCGCCGCCGAGGCGGCCCTGCCCGCCGCAGCGGCCGTCGAGCTCGTCCACAGCTACTCGCTCGTCCATGACGACCTGCCGTGCATGGACGACGACGACGAGCGCCGCGGGCTGCCGACCGTCCACGTGGCCTTCGGCGAGGCCAATGCGCTGCTCGCGGGCGATGCGCTCCAGGCCCTGGCCTTCGAGGTCCTGGCCGGTGCTCGGGCGGCACCGGCGGTGGTCCAGGGTGCGGTGGCCGACCTCGCCCGCGCCGCGGGGTCGCGGAACCTGGTCGGCGGGCAGGTGCTCGACCTGGCCTTCTCGTCCGGCGGAGCCGACGAAGCGGCCCGCGTCGAGGGGGTGCACCTGCGGAAGTCCGCCGCCCTGATCGCCGCCTCCTGTACGCTCGGCGCCGGTTTCGCGGGGGCCGGCGCCAGGGCGCTCGAGGACCTGCAGGCGTTCGGGCTCGAGCTCGGCATCGCTTTCCAGATCGCAGACGACCTGCTGGACGCCGAGGAGGGCGACGAACCGTGCTCTTCCGTTAGGGTTCTGGGTTGCGAAGGGGCGCGCCACCGGGCGGAGAGCCTGCTCGAGGGAGCCCTCTCCCGGATCGCCGAGCTCGGGGAAGGCGCCGACACGCTACGCAAGCTGGCACGTTTCGCAGTCCGGCGGGATCGATGAGGGGTCGCGTCGCGATCTGCACGGGATCGATGAGCGGTCCTGTCATGGTTCGGAGGCATCGATGAGCGACCAGGGTCCGGCAAAGGAGCCGAAGGGCGAGCAAGGCGGACTGCTGGCGGACATCCAGTGCCCGGCGGATCTCCGGAAGCTCACCCGCGAGCAGGCGGCGCAGGTCGCCGAGGAGCTCCGGGCCGAGATCCTGCGCACGGTCTCCCAGACCGGCGGGCACCTGGCCAGCAGCCTCGGCGCCGTCGAGCTCCTGACCGGCATCCACTACGCCTTCGACACGCCGGACGACCGCCTGGTGCTCGACGTCGGCCACCAGGGCTATGCCCACAAGATGCTGACCGGCCGCCGAGGCGGTTTCTCCCGGATCGGCAAGGATGGCGGCATCGCCAAGTTCCTGCGTCGTGCCGAGTCGCCCTTCGATCACTTCGGGGCCGGCCATGCCGGCACCTCCATCTCGGCGGCGCTCGGGATGGCCCGGGCCTTCGAGCACCAGGGCAAGGATCATTGCGCGATCGCGCTGATCGGCGACGGCGGCATGACCGCCGGCATGGCCTTCGAGGCCCTGAACCACGCCGGCGACCTGCGGCAGAAGAACCTGGTCGTGGTGCTGAACGACAACGAGATGTCGATCTCACCCAACGTCGGCGCCATGTCCTCCTATCTCTCGCGCAAGCTCTCGGCGCCGATGGTGAGGCGCATGAAGGGCTGGGCGAAGGAGTTCCTCACCTCGCTCCCCGGCGACATGCTGCACTGGGCACAGAAGGCCGAGGAGTCGCTCAAGGTCTTCTTTTCGCCCGGTCTGCTCTTCGAAGCGCTGGGCTTCAAGTACGTGGGACCGATCCAGGCCCACCGCATGGACGTGGTGCTCGAGACCTTCGAGAACGTGAAGGCGATGCTGGCCGCCGGCGACGGCCCGATCCTGGTGCACGCGCTCACCGCCAAGGGCTACGGCTACCAGCCCGCCCAGAACGATCCCTTCAAGTATCACGGGGTCGGCGCCTTCGACATCGAGAGCGGCAAGTTCGCCCCGTCGAAGCCGGGCCCGCCCAAGTATCAGAAGGTCTTCGCCCAGACCCTGATCCGCCTCGCCCGGGAGGACCCGCGCATCGTCGGCATCACCGCCGCGATGGCCGATGGGACCAGCCTCGACCTCTTCAAGAAGGAGTTCCCCAAGCGCTTCTACGACGTGGGGATCGCGGAGCAGCATGCCATCACGTTCGCGGCGGGCCTGGCGAGCGAGGGGATGAAGCCGGTCGCGGCGATCTACTCGACCTTCCTCCAGCGCGCCTACGACCAGGTGGTGCACGACGTCTGCATCCAGAACCTCGACGTCACGTTGGCGATGGACCGGGCCGGCCTGGTCGGTGGCGACGGCGGAACGCATCAGGGCATGTACGACATCGCCTACCTGCGGACCCTGCCGAACATCGTCTGCATGGCGCCGAAGGACGAGAACGAGCTGCAGCACATGCTGCGGACGGCGGTCGAGTACGAAGGCCCCGCGGCCATCCGCTACCCCCGCGGCTCGGGCTTCGGGGTGCCGATGGATCCCGAGCTGAAGCCGCTCCCGCTGGGTGAGGCCGAGCTGCTGCGGGACGGCGACGATGCGGTCATCGTGGCGTATGGCGTGATGGTGCACGCGGCCGAGGAGGCTGCGGACGAGCTCGCCGCGGACGGCATCGCCGTCTCCGTGGTGAACGCCCGCTTCGTCAAGCCGCTCGACGCGTCGCGCATCGTCGCGCTCGCCAGGCGGACTGGCGTCGTCGTGACCGTCGAGGAGCACGCGGGCATGGGCGGCTTCGGCGGGGCGGTGCTCGAGGCCCTCTCCGCGGCCGGCGCGGAGGTGCGCACCCGCTGCCTGGCCGTGCCCGATCACCTGGTCGAGCACGGCGACCCGGACGCCCAGAAGGCCGCGCTGGGTCTCGACTGCGAGGGCATCGCGCGGGCCGTCCGCGACCTCCTGCAGAAGGACGCTTCCTGAGCGAGGGCGGCCGCCGCCCGAAAGGTCGCGCGGGTCGCGAGGCGGACGCATCGGGGGCTCCGCGTGCACGCGAGGCGGACGCACCGAAGCTGCCCCGCGCGCGGCTCGACGAGCGGGTCCTCGAGCTCGGCCTCGCCGCATCGCGGAGCCGCGCCCAGGCCCTGATCCGGCTCGGCCAGGTCCTGGTCGACGACACCCCTATCGACAAGCCGGGGACGAGAGTCGCCGGGGACGCGGCCATCCGCGTGCGGGGCGAGCCGCGGCGCTTCGTGAGTCGCGGCGGCGAGAAGCTGGCGGGCGCCCTCGAGGACCTGGGTGTCGACCCGGCCGGCCAGATCGTGCTCGATCTCGGCGCCTCGACCGGCGGCTTCACGGACTGTCTGCTCCAGGCCGGCGCCCGCGAGGTCGTGGCGGTGGACGTGGGCTACGGCCAGCTCGATCTGAGACTGCGCGAGGATCCGAGGGTCCACGTGCTGGAGCGCACGAATGCGCGCCACCTCGAGGTGGCGGCCCTGCCCGCGGTCCCGAGTCTGGTCACGATCGACGTGTCCTTCATCTCCGCCCGTCATCTCCTGCCGAGGCTCCCCGAGCTGGCGCCCGGCGCACCCGTGCTGGTGATGGTCAAGCCGCAGTTCGAGCTGGAGCCGGGGCAGGTCGGCAAGGGAGGCGTGGTGCGCGAGGACGCGCTGCGGCACGCGGCCGTCGACGCGGTGGAGGCGGCGGCCCGCCTGCTCGGCTACGAGGATCGCGGCCGCGCCGAGAGCCGGCTGTCCGGCCCGAAGGGCAACCGGGAGATCTTCCTGCTGCTGGTTCCGGCCGGCAGGCCCGCTGCGGATTCCGGGCGGCAGGACTGACCCCGACCCCTCTCCCCCGGGGGTTGAAGTCAGGACTTGATTGAGGACCAGGATGGTCCGATATATGGGATCCGCTAGAATCCAACTTCGCCTCGCCCTTCGAAGGACCCCCACATGGCCATCGTCGACATCACCGAATCCGCTGCCCAGCAGATCAAGCGCCTGCTCGACACCGAAGGCAAGACCGAGACCCACGCCTTGCGCATGAAGGTCGTCGGTGGCGGCTGCTCCGGCCTGCAATACCAGCTGGCCTTCGACGATCAGCAGAAGGACGGCGACACCCAGATCGAGGAGAACGGGGTGCGCGTGGTGGTGGACGAGAAGAGTGCGCTCTACCTCGTCGGCACCGCTCTCGACTACGTCGACTCCCTGATGGAGTCCGGCTTCAAGATCGAGAACCCGAACGCCAAGACCACCTGCGGGTGCGGCCAGTCCTTCGGCGCCTGACGCGTCCGCGGAGCTCCGCTCTGGCCAACGCGATCCCCGGCAAGCGGCCGATCTATCTCGACCACCACGCCACCACGCCGGTCGACCCGCGCGTGATGGAGGTGATGGCGCCGCTGTTCACCGAAGACTTCGGCAACGCGGCCAGCCATACCCACGCGCACGGCTGGCGAGCGGAGGCGGTCGTCGAGCTCGCACGCGAGGAGCTCGCCGAGCTGCTCGGCTCGGGGGAGCCGCGGGAGATCGTCTTCACCAGCGGAGCGACCGAGAGCAACAACCTCGCGCTGCTGGGTGCCGTCGCCGCGAGCGGGCGAGAGCGCCCGCACGTGATCACCGTCGCGACCGAGCATCCCGCGGTGCTGGATCCGTGCACGGAGCTCGAGCGTCGTGGGGCGCGGGTCACCCGGCTGCCCGTCGACGGAGAAGGGCTGCTCGATCCGGAGGCGCTCGCGGCGGCCCTGGACGACGACACGGTGATCGTGTCCGTGATGGCGGCCAACAACGAGATCGGCGTGCTGCAGCCGCTGGCCGAGATCGGCGCCCTGTGCGCCGAAAGGGGCGTCCTGCTCCACAGCGATGCGGCACAGGCCGCCGGCAAGATCCCACTCGACGTGGACGCGCTCGGCCTCGACCTGGTCTCGGTGTCCGCGCACAAGCTCTACGGCCCCAAGGGCGTCGGCCTCCTGTTCATGCGGCGACGCAAGGCCGGGCGGCGGATCCAGCTCGCGCCCCTGCAGTTCGGTGGGGGACACGAGCAGGGCTTGCGCAGCGGCACCCTGCCCGTGCCGCTCATCGCGGGCCTGGCCCGCGCCCTGGCGTTGGCGACCGCGGAGCGGGACGAGGAGGCCGCGCGCCTCGCGAAGCTGCGCGAGCGACTGCTCAGCGGACTGCGGGCGCGCGTCCCCCAGCTCGAGATCAACGGTCACCCGACCCGGCGGCTCGCGGGCAACCTGAACGTGGCGTTGCCGGGCGCGCGGGCCGACGCCCTGATCGCCGCGCTGCCGGACCTCTCGTTCTCGACCGGCTCGGCCTGCAGCTCGGCCCGTCCGGAGCCCAGCCACGTGCTGATCGCCCTCGGGCTCGAGCCCGAGCGGGTTGCCTGCTCGGTGCGCATCGGGCTGGGACGCTTCACGACGGAGCAGGAGGTGGACCGCGCGGCCGAACGCATCGGAGAGGAGGCGAGGGCACTGTGCGGGGCTTGAGCGCAGGCCTCGTGGCCCCCCGCGGCAGGGGATCCTGCGAGGACCGCCCCGTCGGGGTCCGCTAGGATCAGCGTCCCGGAAACGAACCCCGCAGGAGACGGCATCGGCATGGCAGAGCAGAAGGCGACCAACATCACCTGGCACGGAGGTGCGATCGGTCGCGCCGATCGCGAGAAGCTGCTGGGACAGAAGGGCGCCACGGTCTGGTTCACGGGTCTGTCCGGCTCGGGCAAGTCGACGATCGCCGTCGCAGCGGAGGCCGAGCTGCTGAAGCGCGGTCGCCTCGCCTACGTGCTCGACGGCGACAACGTGCGCCATGGATTGAACAAGAACCTGGGGTTCTCTCCCGAGGACCGGACGGAGAACATCCGCCGGATCGGCGAGGTGGCGAAGCTCTTCACCGAGTCGGGGGTGCTCGTCTTCACGTCGTTCATCTCGCCGTATCGCGCAGACCGGGATTCGGCCCGCGAGCTCTTCGAGGCCGGCGATTTCCTCGAGGTCTACATCGAGGCGGACGTCGAGACCTGTGAAGGCCGGGACCCCAAGGGGCTCTACAAGAAGGCCCGGGCCGGTGAGATCCCCGAGTTCACCGGAATCTCCGCGCCCTACGAGGAGCCCGAGAAGCCGGAACTGGTGGTTCCGACCCAGAGTCAAACCGTCGAGGAGAGCGTGGCCCAGGTGGTCGCCTTCCTCGAGGAGAAGGGATACCTGGACGCGCCGAAGGGCTGAGTGCGAACTCAGTCCCGCGCTTGGACCGGCCGATGGGACGTGGATGATCAGGCCTTGGGATGACTCGGATCCCCGGCACGTGAGCGATGCGCCCCGCCTCGCGGCGAGCCTCCTCGCGATCGCCCTGGCTCTCGCGTCGGCCGGCTGTGCGCAATGGCGCGGCCCGGGTGCGCCCGTGCCGGCCCGGACCGCGGCGAATCACGATGTCCCCATCCCGGTCGCCGGACCCCCGGAGTTCCAGGTGCTCGTGGCCCATGAGCTCGAGGCCGAGGGGCGCCTGGCCGAGGCGATGGGCGCCTACCAGCGGGCCCTCGAGGTGGATCCCGCATCGCCCTTCCTGCACCGGCGCGTCGCCGAGCTCGCGGCCCGCCAAAACGATCTCGATCTGGCCCTCGTCCACGCCGAGAGCGCGCTCGAGCACGATCCCGAGGATCGCGGCGTGCGGCTCTTCCTGGGCACCCTCTACCGCTTCCGTCGCGACGTCGAGAGTGCCGAGCGGGTGCTGCGCGACGAGGCCGATGCGCCGAGCAGCATGGAGGCGGCCATCCTCCTCTACGGCATCCTCTCCGAGGTCGACCGCCACGAGGACGCCCGCGACGTGGCGCTCTGGATGGTCGACCACGAGCCCGACTCGCTGCGCAGCTTCCTGGCCCTGGCCGACGCGGAGCGGGAGCTCGGCCGGCCGGAAGAGTCCGAGGCCGTGCTGCGGCGCGGACTGATCCGCCATCCCGGAGAGCTTGCCTTGTTCGGGGCGATCGCCCGCGATCGCAGGGAGCGCGGAGATCGCGAGGGCGAGATCGCGGTGTACCGCGAGATCCTGGGCGAGCATCCCGACCACGAGGCCACGCTGCTCGCCAAGGCCGACGCCGAGCTGGGCCTCGGACGCAATGACCAGGCGCGCGCCACCCTGGAGCGGGTCGAGGGACTGAACCCCACGGACGTGCGGACGCTGCTGCGCCTCGGCTTCCTCGACTTCGAGCAGCGCGAGTTCGACAAGGCGGCAGAGCGCTTTCGCCGGGCCCTCTCCCTCGAGCCGCGGCAGGAGGAGGTGATCTACTTCCTCGCCGTCTCGCTGCAGCGGGCGGGCGACGACGTCGCCGCCACCGAGACCTTCCGTCGGATCGGACCCAGCCACCCGCGCTTCAGCGAGGCGCGTACCCAGCTCGCCAGCCTGGCCGAGGCCGACGGCCAGCTCGAGACGGCGATCCTCTACGTCGAGGAGGCGCGGGCGGCCGATCCGAGCCGGCCCCTGGATCTCTACCTGGCGAGCCTCCGCGCCAAGTCGGGTGACGTCGCCGGCGCCCTCGTGTTCCTCGAGTCGCTGCTCGAGGAGAGCCGCGGCGACGCGGACGTGCTCTACAACATCGGCATCATCCACGGCGAGGCCAAGAACGTCGATCAGGCCCTGCGCACGATGGAGTCGGTGCTGGCCCTCGACCCGGACCACGCCGGCGCCCTGAACTACGTCGGCTACACGCTCGCCGAGCGCGGCGAGAAGCTGGAGGAGGCCGAGGCCATGATCCAGCGCGCCCTCGAGCAGCGGCCCGAGGACGGCTACATCACCGACAGCCTCGGATGGATCTACTACATGCGGGCCCGGCCGCTGGTCGAGGCGGGCCGCCACGAAGCCGCGAGGGGCCTGATCGAGCGCGCCAAGGAGGAGCTGCTGCGAGCCTCGGAGCTGACCGGCGGCGACCCGGTGATCTCGGAGCACCTGGGCGACGTGTTCCTGCTG
>JAJDAR010000315.1 GCA_029261775.1 Deltaproteobacteria bacterium
GGGACGGTGCCTGGGGGTTGGTTCGTTTCTGTGTCGCCCCGCCCCCCCCCGGGCGGGGGGGCGTCCGGCCCCGTGGGTCAAAAATTCAAACCCACGTCCCCGCTCTTGTTTACGCTCTGGTTTCCGCGCTTGTCCGCGCTCCTGGTCCGGGTTGGGTTGCTGTGAGGGCCGGGGCTTCGGGGCCGGGCGGGGTTCCTCTCGCGGCTTATGCGGTCGCCGGCTTCGCGCCGTCGTTCATCTACAACCTCGTCGTGGTGATGTACCTCTACTTCGCCACGGTCATCCTCGGTGCGTCGCCGGGGGTGGTCGGCATGATCTTCCTCGTCTCGAAGATCTGGGACGGCGTCTCCGACCCGATGGCCGGCTTCCTCTCGGATCGCACCCGGAGCCGCCTCGGGCGGCGACGGCCCTGGCTGCTCGGCTCCTCGGTGCCGATCGCCCTGCTCTCCTGGATGCTCTTCGCGCCGCCGGCCTCTCTCGAGGGCTGGCAGCTCGAGGCCTGGATCGCGGTCGGTGTCTTCGGCTTCTACACGGCCTACACGGCGTTCGAAGTCCCCCACATGGCGCTGGGTGCCGAACTCAGCCAGAGCGCGCAGGTCCGGAACCGCGTCTTCGGCGCGCGCCAGTTCGTGCGGGTGCTCTCGATGGTGGCCGCCTACACGCTCGGTGTGTCGGTGGTCCGCAAGGGCGGCCAGCAGGCCACGGAGGCGCTCGCGCTCGGGATGGGCGCACTGACGATCGTGGTCATGCTGCTCGCCGTCCGCGCGATGCCCGGCGAACGAGCCGACTACCAGGGTCGAGGGCCGCGCAATGCGTTCCGGGCCGTGGCCGACGTCTGGGGCAATCCCGACGCGCGTCTGCTGCTCTTCGTCTACTTCGTCGAGTCCATGGGGACCGGCGCGATCGGCGTGCTCGTCCCTTTCGTCCTGCAGTACGTGATGAAGATGCCCGACGCGACCTCCGCCATGCTGATGGTCTACACCGGTTGCACCCTGGCAGGCATCCCGCTCTGGGTCGCCCTCGGGCGACGCCACGAGAAGCGCCGCCTGTGGCTCGTGGCGATGCTGATGACGGGCTTCGGCTTCGGGATGCTGCTCTTCGTCGGCGAGGGCGACTGGCCGCTGATGGCCCTGTCGTCCCTGCTCGCCGGTACCGGAGGCGCGTGCGGCGCCACCCTGGGGCAGGCCCTCAAGGCCGACCTGGTCGACGTGGACGAGCACCGCACTGGCGAGCGCAAGGAAGGCGCCTACTTCGCGGCGTGGAGCTTCGTGGGGAAGGTGGGTGGCGCGATCATGATCGGGACGACCGGGCTCGCCCTCGAGTGGGCCGGCTTCGACCGGGAGCTGGCGGAGCAGCCCGCGACCGTGAAGGAGGCGATGCTGCTGCTGATGGGCGGGGCGCCGCTCGTGCTGTACTCGGTTGGGGCGCTGATCTTCTCGCGCTTCCGCTTGAGCGAGGTCGAGCACGCCCGCATCCGCGCCGCCCTGGACGCGCGCGCGGCAGCGGCGCGCCCGGACGCACCCACGTCGTCGTAAGCCCCTGAATCCGGGTCACTTTCGGCCATGGCCGCGCTTGAAAAGCAGCACGCCCTCCGTTACCGTCCGCCCCGCTCGAGAGCCCCTCCCCTTGGGAACCCGTGCGTCTCGGGCCAACCCCTCATGGTTCCTCTCGGCCGCCTTTGGTCGATGACATCGGAGACAAGGTCCCCATGAAGATCCTGGTCTGCCTCAAGCAGGTGCCGCACCAGGATGCCCGCCTCGACATCGACGGCGCGGGCACCTGGATCAAAGAGGACGGCATCAAGTTCGAGATCAACAGCTACGACACCTTCGCTCTCGAGGAGGCGCTGCGCATCAAGGATGCCGGCGAGGCCGAGGTGGTCGTCGTGTCCATCGGCCCCGATCGCGTGACGCAGGCGCTGCGCACCGCGCTCGGAATGGGAGCCGATCGGGCGGTCCACGTGAAGGACACCGAGATCGACGGCTCGGATGCGCTCGTCATCTCCAAGCTGCTGGCGGCTGTCGGCAAGGAGGAGAGCCCCGACCTCGTGCTCATGGGCCTCATGTCCGACGACGGCAACACCGCGGCGGTGGCTCCGATGCTCGCTGAGCTGATGGGCATCCCCAGCGCGACGGCCGTGATGAGCGTCGAGGCCAGCGGCGACGGCTACAAGGTCGAACGCGAGCTCGAAGGCGGGGCCCTCGAGGTCGTGGAGCTGCCGAAGCCCTGCCTGATCGCGGTGCAGTCCGGCCTGAACCAGGTCCGCTACGCATCGCTCAAGGGCATCATGGCGGCGAAGAAGAAGCCGATCGACGTGAAGGGCGCGGGCGACCTCGGCCTCGCCGGAAACGTCGGCGCCGGCGCAGCCAAGACCCACATCGAGAAGATCTTCGCCCCGGTGAAGGGCGAAGGCGCCGAGATCGTCGAGGGCTCGACCGACGAGGTCGTGACCCAGCTCGTCGCCAAGATCAAGGAGCTGGGCCTCCTCTAGGAGGTTCCACGAAAGGAGACACCGATGGGCAACATCCTCATCGTGACAGAGCTGAAGGACGGCGCGATCCGCGAGGCGAGCTACGAGCTCGTCAGCTTCGCCCAGAAGATCGGCGGCGACATCAAGAGCCTGGTGATCGGCAGTGGCGTGGCCGGCGAGGCAGAGAGCTTCGCCAAGAAGGGCGGCGGCACGGTCTACGTCGCCGACGACGCGTCGCTCGCCAACTACAACGTGGACGGCTACGCCGCGGCGATCCGCGCGGGGATCGACGCTTCCGGCGCCGACGTCGTGCTGATCTCCAACACGCCTTCCGGCTGGGACGTCGCACCGCGGATCGCCGCTGCGCTCGACGTCGCGTTCGTCTCGGACGCCTTCGACTTCCAGGACGGCGCCTACATCCGCCGGATCTTCAACGGCAAGCTCGATGCCCGGGTCAAGGTGGAGGGCGACAAGGCCATCGTCTCGGTGCAGCCGGGCGCCCTCGCGGCCTTCGACGGCTCGAGCGAGGGCTCGACCGAGGCGCTGACCGTGGACACGAGTGGCGCCCGGGCCAAGTTCATCGAGGTCAAGGTGGCCGAGTCGAAGGGCGTCGACCTGACCAAGGCCTCGGTCATCGTCTCGGGCGGCCGCGGCGTCGGTGATCCCGAGAAGTTCACCGAGGTCATCCAGCCCCTCGCCGACGCGCTCGGTGGCGCCATGGGCGCCTCCCGCCCGGTGGTGGATGCCGGCTGGCTGCCCCATCAGTACCAGGTCGGATCCTCCGGCCAGGTCGTGACGCCGAAGCTCTACATCGCCTGCGGCAT
Source organism: Deltaproteobacteria bacterium (assembly GCA_029261775.1). Lineage (GTDB taxonomy): Bacteria > Myxococcota_A > UBA9160 > UBA9160 > UBA6930. The sequence continues at coordinate 3,295 of JAJDAR010000315.1, forward strand.
CAGTGGCGCCATCCAGCACCTCGTCGGGATGAAGGGCTCGAACTTCATCATCGCGATCAACAAGGACCCCGACGCGCCGATCTTCGAGGTCGCGCAGCTCGGCGTGGTCGCGGATCTGTTCGAGATCGTTCCCGCCCTGACCGCCGCCGTGGCAGCCGCCAAGGGCTAGTCGGGCGCGCTCAAAGGATCGAAGGGGCATCCCGCCTGGGGTGCCCCTTCTGCGTTCGAGCCCCGTCGCCCGGGCGCGAGCCCTGGGGGCCCGCCTCATCCTACTCCGGGGAGGCGGCCTCGAGGAAGATGGGCGAGGACCAGGCGCGCTCCTCGGTCTCCGCCAGGCAGTCGTCGTCCGCGGGGCGTTGGGAGCAGAGGTCCACGGAGGTGCAGCGACCGCTCTCGTCGCGGCTGCAGCCGAGCGGATCGGCCCCGACCGCGGGGCTCGGGGCCTCGATGGCGCGCACGTAGTACAGGGCGTCGCGGCCGGCCTTGTGGAAGTCCGGATCGGTGAACGCGGCCTGGCAGCCCGAGGCGTCGCCGCGGCAGGCGAAGGTGCGCCACGGGTCCTCGATCAGCGGGGTCACGTCCTCGCCCGGCTCGCGCTGGGGGCGGATGCGGACGACCTCGAGACGGGTGATCTCGCGACGGCGATCGGAGGGGTGGTAGCACTCGCCCTGACAGAGCCGCGCCAACCGATCCGGGTCCAGCGCGTCGCTGGCGTCGGCCGGGCAGCCGGGCTTCTGCTCGAAGGAGCCGACCGCGCGCACCTGGAAGATCGGCGGTTCTGCGAGCGACACCTGACTGCCCATCGGCCGGCGCTGCCCGCCCGGCCCGTTCACGAGGTCGAACCAGAGGAGCATGCGCGGGCCGCTGGTCCCGTAGACCTCCTTGCGCTGCATCGCGTCCCAGATCTCCTCGCGGCTGCGCCCCTCGCTGTGGACGGCGGCGAGACCCCCGTTCAGGAAGAACGAAGCGCCGCGCTCCGTCTCGAAGATCGAGAACACCGCGCTCGAGAACTCGTCCGTCATGGGCTCTGCCTGGGCGACCGGTTCGCGAGAGGGCGTCGCGCCGAGCGGCGTGTCGACGAAGTTGCCGAACCGGGCTTCCGTGAACTCGGAGCGCGAGACCTCCTTGTAGCCGGTCCCGGGTCGCGCCGAATGGTTGTCGCTCGAGGCGATGAAGCCGAAGCGGAAACGGTCGGCCCCCTCGTCGGCAAGCTCCGGGCGCGCGAGCGACAGGATGTACTGGACCGAGCTCCGCGGGCGGTAGTTGAACGAGGGTTGGAAGCAGTCGCGGCACTGGCCCGCATCCTGCCAGTCGGCAGGCGTCGCGCCCGGCACCACGGTCGCCCCCCCGTTGCGGTCCGCGTCCACGAAGTACTGCCGCGCGGTCGCTGCGCGTGCCGCGCACTCCTCCACTGCGAGACCCTCGGCACCACAGCGTGCCTCGATGATCTCTCCGGCGCGCCAGCAGGACGGCAGGTGACCCTCGTGGGGCTCCGGGCAGCTGCGGCTGCCGTCCTCGTGGAGCAGGACCTCGCGATAGGGCCGGTACTCCTCGGAGTTGCCGTGGCCCGACATCACCTCGATGATCGACTGCCGCTCCGGATCGTGCATGCCGGCGGCGAGCTGCTTGTCCCAGGCCGAGCCAGGGGGCGTGTAGAAGCCCCAGGTCGTGCCATGCGGGATCACCATCGTCTCGAGACCCCACTCGTCCAGCTTGCTGAAGAGGGTCTTCGGGGTCTGCGCCACCTCGCGGCAGTCGGTCGGCAGCTCGCGCACCGGCTGGTCCGCAGGGCAATCGCGGATGCCGGCCGTCTCCTCCAGGTAGCGAGCCAGCTCCGGCCCGCCGGTGCTCCACTCGGAAAGCGCCATGGCCCCCACGAGGAAGGGCGAAGGCGCCACGCTCTCGAGCTCCGGGGCTCCGACCGGGAGACCTGCACTGATCGGTCGCGCGGGAATCGCATCGTCTCCGAGATCGCGGAGGATGACGTTCTTGTGACCGTAGTGCGTCTCCGGCGTGAAGCCGACCTGGGTCCACTCCCAGCCGAGGAACGCGACGGTGTCGGGATTGGCAGGGTCGGCGGCGAGCGCATTGCACTGGCGGATCGTGTCCACCGTCTCCGACCAACGGCGCGGCGTGAGGGTGACCGCGTGATCGTTGATCGACCAGAAGTCCAGAGAGGCGCAATGCCGCGCGAAGTCGCATGCGTCGGCGACCGGATGCGCGCCGTCGCCGCCGGCCATCGGCAGGCTCAGCTGGAAGGCGTCGAAGGAGAAGGTCGTGTGCACGTGCAGGTCGCCGAACAGGATCTGCTTCGGCCGGGCCACCCCGAGCTCGGCGGCTCCGGCCCGCACGCTCTCGGTCCGGGCCGCGACGACGCTGGCGGCGGCGGGCCGCGCCTGGGGCTCCCCTCCGTCGGGCGCGGGGACCCAGGCTCCGATGCCGGCGAGGTAGAGGAGGACCAGGAGCGCGGCGACGACCAGGCCGACGGCGGCGACGATGCGGGACATGAAGGAACCTCACGGTGACGGGAGCCGAGGCCGCAGGGTATCCCGAAAGACCTGTTCCGTCGGGAGGCCCGGCCCTACCTTCGGGTCCATGGCACCCGGGGATCCGCTCGACGAGCTCGTGGAGGGCATGCTCCGCGATCCCGACCGACCCGAGGCGCTGTGGGAGGAAGCACTCGACGGCCTGCGGGAACGGCTTCGGGCCCAGGGCCTGCTGCGGCGAACGCGCTCCGCGGCGGCCGACGCCTCGGGCTCCGCGCCGGCTGACGCCTTCGGGCTCGACCCGGCGCGGGTCGAGCAGGTCCGCCCCTACGCCGAGTGGCTCTACGAGCACTGGTTCCGGGTGCGCAGCCAGGGTCACGAGCACCTGCCGGCCCAGGGTGCGGCTGTGCTGGTCGCCAATCACGGCGGGCTCCTGCCCTTCGACGGCGCCATGCTGATCGTCGACGGGCTTCGCCACAGCGGGCGCCTGATGCGTGCCCTCGTGGATCGCTGGGTCCGCGACCTCCCTGGCATCCGCGGCGGCTTCGAGGCGCTGGGACAGGTGGTCGGCACCCGCGAGAACTTTCGAGGCCTGCTGGCGGCTGGCGAGTGCGTCCTGGTCTTTCCGGAGGGCATGCTGGGCATCCGCAAGAACTTCCTGAGCCGCTTCCACCTCGAGCCCTTCCACCCGGGCTTCGTCGAGGAGGCCCTGCGCGCGGAGGTGCCGATCGTTCCCGTCGCCCTGATCGGACCCGAGAGCCAGGCGCCCCTGCTGGCCGAGCTGCCGGCGCTGGCGCGGCGCATGCACCTGCCCACCTTCCCCATCACACCGACCTTCCCCTGGCTCGGCCCCCTCGGCCTCATCCCGCTTCCCGTCCGCTACCGGATCGCCTACGGGCCGCCGATCGAGCCCGACACCCTCCGCTACGCGGAGCCCCGGGAGGTGGCCCAGGACCTTCGCGAGCGCCTGCAGGGCATGGTCGATGCGCTGCGCAGCGCGGCCACCCACGAAACCGGCCCCGTCTAGCCGGCGCGGGCCGGGCCGCTATCCTCTCGCGCCCGAATCCTCTGGAGATCCAAGCTCTTATGGCCGTGGACACGTCGAACTTCAAGAACGGGCTCAAGCTCGAGATGGATGGCGAGCCCTTCGTGATGACCTACTTCCAGCACGTGAAGCCGGGAAAAGGTGGCGCGTTCGTCCGCACCAAGATGAAGAACCTGCGGACCGGCCGGATGCTCGACAAGACGTTCCGCTCCGGAGAGAAGGTGCAGGAGGCGGACGTCGAGGACCGCAAGATGCAGTACCTCTATCAGGACGGCGACAGCCTGGTCTTCATGGACAACGAGAGCTTCGAGCAGATGTCCATCCCGATCGAGCAGGTGGGCGACGCCGTGAAGTTCCTGAAGGAGAACGCCGAGGTCGGGGTCGTGCTCTACAAGGGCGCTCCGATCAACATCGACCTTCCCCAGTTCGTGATCGCCGAGATCACCCAGACCGATCCGGGCCTGAAGGGCGACACGGCATCGGGTGCGACCAAGCCGGCCACCCTGGAGACCGGGGCGGTCGTCCAGGTGCCCCTCTTCATCAAGGAGGGGGAGTCCGTGCGGGTCGACACGCGCACGGGCCAGTATGTGGAGCGCGTCAACGCGTAGGGAGCCGCGGCGCCCACGCGCCGCCCGGGGAGCGGTTGCGGGGCGAACAGCTCGCACGACAGTGGCGGTTGATCCAGCGGCTGGCCCGCAGCCGCTACGGCGTCGCCCTCGACGAGCTGGCTTCCGACCTCGAGGTCCATCGGCGCACGGTCTACCGCGATCTGGATGCGCTGATGTACGCGGGCTTCCCCGTCACCAGCGAGAAGCGCGACCGACGCGTCTTCTACCGCCTCTACGAGACCTTCGAGCTCTCCGACGCACCCTTCAGCGCAGACGAGGTGATGGCGCTGGTGTTCGCCGAGGACCTCCTCGGCATCCTCGAGGGGACCGTCTTCCACGACTCCATCCGCTC
>JAJDAR010000316.1 GCA_029261775.1 Deltaproteobacteria bacterium
GGCGCAGCGCGAGGTCCAGGCGCTCCCGGAACAGGCGCCGGTTGCCGAGGCTCGTGAGCGGATCATGGGAGGAGAGGAAGCGGACCTGCTCCTCGGTCCGCTTGCGCTCGGTCAGATCCTGCGAGACTCCCACGATCCGGGTCGCGCTTCAGTCGGGGGCGGCAGCCATGTGGATCTGGCAGTGCAGCATGCGCTCGGCGCCGTCGGGCCGGATCACGCGATGGTCGCATCGGGTGGGTCGTCCGCTCTCCCGGCAATGTCGCACCGCTTCGCGCAGCGTATCGAGATCGTCCGGATGGATGCACTGGCCGAGAGTGGCCAGAGTGGGAGCCTCGGTGCTGTCGTCGAGCCCGAGAATCTCCCACAGCACCTGGGAGCCCCGGAAGCTCCCGTCCATGTCGAGCTCCCAGCTCCCGATCGACGCCAGGTTCTGGGCCGTGGCGAGCCGCTCCTCGCTTGCGCGCAGCTCGCGGAGCGTGTGCGCGGCGCGAAGCAGGTAGCGGAGCCGATGGGAGAGGATCAGCCAGGGCAGCGGCTTGGTCACGAAGTCCGTGGCGCCCGCTTCGTAGGCCTCCTGGATCGCGGCGGTGTCGTCCATGCCGGTCATCATCACGACCGGCACCTCGGCGCCTCCAGGTCGCGCGCGAATGCTCCGGCACACCTCGAAGCCGCTCTGCCCCGGCATCTGCACGTCGAGCAGGACCAGCTGCGGCGCCGCCTCGTCGAAGGAAGCAAGGCCGGCCTCTCCACCCGATGCCGCGACCGCTTCGAGGCCGTCGCGTTCGAGCCCGCGGACGAGCGACCTTCGGACGGCGGCATCGTCGTCGATCACCAGCACGCGCGCGCCTTTGTGCGGCTGCTCGTCCACGGCCCCCTCGTTCGCGGCCCCGCGGCAAGGGGGCCATGGAACGTCTTCGGACTCGGCGCAGGGCGGCTTGACGTGTCCACAGGCAGGATCGGGCCCCTGAGGGCTCCGGGGCCTCCGGTTGAGGGATGCGCCCGATGCTGCCCTCGGGTCTACGCCCCAGGCCGGCTCCCGAGTCGACCGGCCGGCCGGCGCGGGGCTCTGGCGTCGGCCAGCCGTCCGATCTGCTCGGCGGAAAGATGGCCGGCGCGCTGCATCCAGCGGAGCGTGTCGACATAGGTCTCGCGAACCGGTCGAAAGCGCAGACCCAGGGACCGGCTCGCGGTCGGATCCTCCGTGCCGGGCCACTGGGTCGCGAAGCACATCGAATCGCGGGTCAGCGGAAAGTTGAAGTCGACCACACCCTTGACGCGGTCCCCGATCCGGCCGAGCACGCGCAGCATCGGCCCCGGGATGGTCAGGGCACGGATCCGCGTGCCGGTCAGGGACGAGATGAACTCGGGGATGTCGTTCCAGGCCAGCATCTCGCCCGCGGCAGCGAAGCGGCCCGGACGTCCGCGGTGCTCGATCAGCAGACGGTGCAGCTCGGCGACGTCCCGGACGTCGACGATCTGGAAGCCGCTGGAGGTCCTCAGGGTGAGATCGCGGAACCACGAGTACACCGCATGGTTTGCGTCGCTCATGCCCGGATCGTCGGGACCGATGATCCCGACGGGGTAGGTGACGTGGATGGGCGCGCCCCTCTCCTGCAGCGAACGCACGTAGACCTCCGCCGCGGCCTTCGACTCCCCGTACGCCGTGCTTGCCGGCGGAATGGGCAGATCGGGATGGAGGGGAGGGCAGCCTGGGTGGAAGAAGATGGACAGGCTCGAGACGTAGACGATGCGCTCGAGGCCCCGCTCGGCGGCCTGGCCGACGACGTTCTCGACGCCCGCCCGGTTGGTCTCGATCACCGCGCGCGCCTGGCTCGCCTTCAGGTCCACCATCGCGGCCGCGTGCAGGACCGCATCGCAGCCGGAGAGCGCCTCCCCGACGGGTCCCGGATCCTCCATGTCGCCCACGACGATGTCGTCGATCGACACCCCCAATGGCTCGTAGACCCGCTTCACCTTGTCGGGGTCGCGCACCAGGAGGCAGATGTCGTGTCCCGCCTCCTGGAGGGCGCGCACCGAGTGGGAGCCCGTGAAACCCGTACCGCCGGTGACCATCACCCTCATCGGGGCCTCGTCCCGGCATCCTTCTCCAGGGCCGTGCCCGCGAAGAAGTCCGGGTTGCCATGGCACCAGAGGGAGCGCGGGGATTCGAAGACGAAGTCGCGGAAGTCCCGCTCGGAGAGCAGTCCCCGCTCGAGCAGCTCGTGCGCCTCCGGGAGCACGCCGGCCATGTCCGGCACGTCCCAGTGACCGATGTCCGAGCTGAAGACGGCGTGGAGCCGGGCGCCGAGCGGTGTGCTCCGCGTGTCGTAGGCCGACGCGTTCATGGGGTCGTCGGCCTCGCAGCCGAAGAAGAACTTCTCGCTGAACACGCGACGGATGTCGTCGGGGCTCTCGATCCGGCAGGCGGCGAACTCGTCGCGCTGCCCGACCGGCTCGTCGGGCTCGGACAGCAGGTGCAGACTCCGGTCGAGCTGGTCGGCGCGCTCGAGCACACGCTTCGACCCGTAGCGCCCGAACAGGTCGGCCAGGGCCCCGCGATCCAGGGCCTCCGGGTCGTAGAGGGGGAGCGCGTCGCGGTTGCGCTTCTCCCAATGTCCGACCAGGTCGGCGAAGAGGTTCCGGGCCCAGCCGACACCTCCTTCGAGGAAGGCGAAACGCAGGTCCGGAAAACGCCAGGGGACTCCCGACAGGAACAAGGAACGACAGATCGCCTCTCCTGCGGCGGCGAAGTTCCCCAGGTGGTTGAAGACGTAGCTGTCCAGGGAGGCGCGGCTTCCCCAGCCCATGCCACTGGAATGGAAGGTGGGCGCCACACCCAGCTCCTGGCAGCGTTGCCAGACCGGGTCGTAGTCGTGGGGGCTCTCGGGGCCGAAGGTGTCGAGCCAGCGCGCCATCCTCGAAGGACCGTCGCCGAACGGGCGCAGCACGTGGCCGGCGATCAGCACCGCCTTGAACCCGAGCGATCCGACGGCGTGGTCCAGCTCCTCGAGCGCCTCCGCGGGCGAGTGCATCGGGATCACGGCGACGGGCGTGAGGCGATCGGAGAGCCCCTCGAAGACCTCGGCGTGGTAGCGGTTGAAGGCCCGGCAGACGGCCTGGCGCACCTCGTCCACGTCGACCGACATCGCCATCAACCCGTAGGTCGGATAGACGACGGCGAAGTCGAATCCGAGCTCGTCCATGCGCTCGTGCAGCAGGCGCGGCAGCATGGCCGTGGCCCGGTCGCGGGTGTTGCGCGTCGGCAGCGCCCACCAGGGGATGCGCATCAGCCCGAGCTCGCGTCGTTGCGCGAAGCTCAGCCCGCGGCTCAGCTCGGCACCGCGCACCATCGGCTCGAAGCCGTCGACCGCGGACTGCCCCGCCACCTCGCGCAGGTGCTCGCGAACCAGCGGCAGGTACTCGATGTCGTGACCATCCGAATCGATCACCGGATGGTCGAGGCGTCGACGGATCTCGGCCGCCCGCAGGTCGGTTCCTTGGCTCATGGCACTCCTCGAGCGCGATCCTACCGCGGGCGGGCGGGACTCCCCATCGGCGCCGCTCCATCCGCGTTAGAATCCGCCTCCCACCCGTTCCCAGGAGTCCTTCATGCGCGCCGCACTTCTCACCCGGCCCGGCAGCCCGCTCGAAGTCGTGGACGACCTCCAGATCCGCGACCCGCGGCCCGGCGAGGTGAAGGTCCGCGTCCGCCACTGCGGCATCTGTCACTCGGATCTGACGGTGGTGGACGGCGCCGTGCCCGGGGGGCTGCCGCTCGTGCTCGGCCACGAGGCGGCGGGCGTCGTCGAGGAGGTAGGGCCCGGCGTCACGACCCACGCGCCGGGGGATCAGGTCGTGCTGACGCCGTGTCCGCCCTGCGGCGCCTGCTACTGGTGTGTTCGCGCCGAGTGGAGCCTGTGCGTCAACTCGACGGGCATCATGACCAACACCTTCCCCGACGGCAGCACGGGTCTCACGCGCGACGGAGAACCCGTCTTTCGGGGCCTCAACGTCGCGGGCTTCGCCGAATACACGGTCACCCAGGCCACGGGCGCCATCCGGATTCCGGAAGAGGTTCCGCTTGAGGTGGCCTGTGTGATCGGCTGCGCCGTGCAGACGGGCGTCGGCGCCGTCCTCAACACGGCTGAGGTCGCGGAGGGGGCCACCGTGCTCGTGCTCGGCCTCGGCGGCATCGGGCTCTCGGTCGTGCAGGGCGCGCGGCTCGCGGCGGCCGCGCAGATCATCGTCTCCGATCCGGTGGCCGAGCGGCGCGAAGCCGCGAAGCACTTCGGCGCGACCCACCAGCTCGACCCCGCGAAGGACGACGTCATCACGGCGACGCGCGATCTGACCGGGGGCATCGGCGTGGACTACGCCTTCGAGACCGCCGGCCTCGCCTCCCTGGTCGAGGCGGGCTATCACGCCGCCCGCAACGGCGGCACCATCGTCTGCGTCGGCGCTCCCCCGATCGATCAGGGGATCCACCTCTCGCCGGCCGCGCTGCTGACCGTCAGCGCGAAGCGGGTGATGGGCTGCCTGCTCGGCAGCAGCAACTCGCTGTTCGAGGTTCCGCGGCTGATCGGGCTCTGGCAGGCGGGGCGCCTCGACCTCGAGTCGCTGATCACCGGCCGACGGCCGCTGGCCGACGTGAACGCCGCCCTCGACGACATGCGCGCCAGCCGGGGCATCCGCACGGTCCTCGAGATCTAGACGTCGTCCGCCCATCCTTCGCCTCGCGGCTGCGGAGCGGCTTCGGGTAGACTGGCCGGCCCTCGTGAAGGAGCGCCAGACCATGAGCCAGGACGAAGCGAAGGCCCTCGAACGGGTCGTCGATGGCCGCAGCTGGGAGGAGTTCTGCGACACCCTCAAGGCGGCGGGTGCGGCGGTGCTGGCCGACGACACGCCGAGCGATCCGCTCGTCCGGGCCGAGGGCTGGCGCTACCTGTCACGGCTGACCCGCGCGGCGCTCGACACCTTCGTCGAGGCGTCGGACGCCCAGGCCCCGAGCTTTCAGCAGACCACCGGGCCCACGATCAAGATGGGGATGGACAACCCGGACAACGTCTACCTCAACGCGCCGGTCAACGGCACCTACGAGTACCGGATCACGGGCCAGCGCGGGACCGTCTACTACCTGGGCTTCGGGACGCAGGCGGGCAACTACGGCGCGACCGGCAGCCTGGACACCACCGGCTACCTCGAGGCCAAGGACATGCGGATCGAGGCGGACGGCAGCTTCGCGATCCACCTCTCGAGCAAGGACCCCGGGCCGGGCGTGAACTGGCTGCCGATGAAGCCGGAGACGCGGATGGTGCAGATCCGCCAGACGCGGATCCACGCGCGCAGCGAGGTGCTGGCCAGCGTGCAGATCGAACGCACCGACGGTCCCGGGACGCCCCGGCCCCTCGAGCCGGCACGCCTCGATCGCATGCTGCAGGGCGCCGCGCGCTTCGTGATGGGCTGCTCCGGGCTCTTCAAGAGCTGGGCCGACGGCTTCCAGGCCCACGTGAACGAGCTGCCGCGCTTTCCCCACGAGAAGGCCTTCGCCGCAGGGGGCGATCCGAACATCGCCTACTACCACTCCGCGTTCCGCATCCAGCCGGACGAGGCGCTGGTGATCGAGGCGACGCCGCCGGAGTGCGACTACTGGAACTTCCAGCTCGCCAACTACTGGCTCGAGTCCCTGGACTACCGCTACCACGACATCCACGTGAACAAGGGCACCGCGGTGACCCTCGCGGACGGCTCGGTGCGCGTCGTCGTCGCCCACGAGGATCCGGGCTGCGACAACTGGCTCGATCCCTGTGGCCACGTCGAGGGCACGATGTGCTGGCGCTGGATCCGCGCCAAGGAGCACCCCGAACCCCGATGCCGGTTGGTCAAGCTCTCCGAGCTGCGCGAGGAGCTGGCCCGTTGACGGATCCCTTCGCCCTGGACGAAGAGCGACTGATCGCCGAGGCCCGCGAAGCCACGGGTCTGGACGACCTCGGGGACGAGAGCTTCCGGCCCGGCCTGCGCGCGTTGATCGAGACCTACACCGGGCATCCCTTCTCCGAGAAGGGCCGCAAGCGGAACCACCGCAGGCTGGTGAGCCTGCTCTCGACGCGCCTGCAGCTCGAAGCCGCCTGGAGGCGGCACCCCGAGGTGCTCGAACGCCCGGTTCCGCATCCGGTGGTGCTGACCGGGCTGCCGCGCTCGGGCACCTCCGCGCTCTTCAACCTGCTGGCCGCGGACCCCGCCGCCCGTCCGCTCCGCCTCTGGGAGACCCAGTTCCCGTTCCCCCACGAGCACTTCTCCGTGGAGCAACGGGACGCAGCGGATCCGCGGCGCGACATGCTCGAGGCCTACTACGCGAAGGGGCGCGAGAAGAACCCCGACTTCACGAAGATCCACTTCGCCAGCGCGGACACGCCCGAGGAGTGCGTGCTGATCCATGCCTACGCCCTGGGCGGCGTGCAGCTGGGCATCGAGATCTTCATGGAGCCGTATGCGTCCTGGTACCGCGCGCAGGATCTGTTCCCGATCTACACCTACGAGAAGAAGATCCTGCAGCTCCTCGACTGGCAGCGGCCCGGCGAGCGCTGGCTCCTGAAGGCGCCCGCTCACATGTGGGGGATCCGTGAGCTGGTCCAGACCTTCCCGGACGTCGCGATCGTCTGGAGCCATCGCACGCCGCTGCGCGCGATCGCGTCGGTCTGCAGCATGACCCGATCCCTGATGGTCACCCGGGAGGGCGTCGACCCGAAGGAGCTCGGTCCCCAGGTGATGGACTTCTATGCGACGTCCCTCGAGCGGGGCCTCGCCGCACGCGATCAGCTCGACCCCGCTCGCTTCGTCGACGTGACCCACGACGACTTCGTGGCCGACGCGATGGGGACCGTCCGCAGGGTCTACGCCGAGGCGGGCCTCGATCTTCCCGATGCTGCCGCCCGACCGATGCAGGCCCACGTCGATGGACACCCCAAGGACCGGCACGGCAGCCACGACTACGGCCTCGAGGAGTTCGGCTTGACCGTGGAGGCCGTGAAGTCGCGCTTCGCGCCCTACGTCGAGCGCTTCCAGCTCGACTGGGAGTAGCCGAGCCGCTCAGGAGCGCGCTGCTGCCAGCTGCTCGTAGCCCAGGATCTCGGTGATCTGTGCGCCCGCGCCCGTGGCCGTCTCGGGGTCCAGCCGGATGCCGGTGGCGTCCGCGACCCGGTTGATCCCGTCGAAGCTGGCGATCAGCGAGACCGCCTGCGCCGCGGCCTCGGGGCCGAGGTGTTCCACGCAGGCGGCTCGGGCCGCCCCGAGATCCTCCGGGTCGCCGAGAATCGCCGTCATCAGGCGACGCAACTCGGCGCCGCCCGGCACCCCGCCATCCGTGGTCTTCGCCTCGCCCGTGGCGATGCGCACGTCGACCTCGCGTCCCTCGCTCTCGCTGCTCGCCCGGAGCAGCCCCGCATGGGAGACCGCTCAATAGAAACAGTCGTTGAAGGCCGACGTCGAGGAGGCGAGCAGCTCGACCTGCACCCGGTCGAGGCCGCCGGCGGACACGGGGCCATGCGTGTTGTAGTTGGGAAGGAACGCGGAGAAGAAGCCGCGCAGGGCAACGGGCACCGCCGTCAGGGCGCGAGCGACGTTGAAGACGAAGCCCGGGCCGGCCTTCGCCATCTCGTACATGAGCTTGATCTCGCCCTCCGCCTGCTCCGGGTCGACCATCGGCACCCAGGCCCGATCCGGGTCGACGACAGCCCCCGGTACGGGCTGGCGGCCCGGCGCGCCCACCGAGGGCGTCGGCAGGGGCCGCTCGGGTCGACCGAGCCCCCGCGCCAGGGTGTCGGCGATCGTCACGACGCCGACGACGCCCGTGATCTCGACCACTTCCTCGGGAGAGAGCCCCTCGGCCAGTGCCCGCTCGTACCACAGGCCCGACAGGCGACCGGGGTCGCTGGTGATGCGGTGGGTCGCGTCGAGCGCCGCGGGCTCCAGGCCGGCGCCGGGCTCGTGTCGTTCTGTGCCGGCGAGCGGCGAGAGCGAGGCCGTGCGGCGCGCGCAGAGCCCGCAGGCCCGCGCGGCCCGCGTCTCCCGGGCGATCGCGAACCGGGTCGCCGCGTCGAACCAGTCGCCCGGCTCGCCCAGCCCGGCCCACGCGAGGTCCAGACCGGCGCTGGTGTGGGCGGGAGCGGTCAGGGGAGTGCTCATGGAAGGCTCCTAGTGCTCGGCAAAGGCGTCCGGCCCCGGCAGAGGACCCTCGATCGGCCGGATCAGCTCCTCGACCGGGTCACCTGCGTGGAAGCGCTTGCAGAGCTCGTCCATGTCGAACAGCACACCGATCGGGTTGCTCGCGAACTGGCCCGACTCGAAGAACCGGGAGAGTTCTTCGGGCGTGGTCAAGACGTCGATCAGCAGTTCGACCTGGTTGCGGTCCGGGTCGAGGTAGTAGAGCGAGAGGGTGGGACCGTGGTGGATCGCGGTCGAAGGAGCCAGGCCTTCCTTCCGCAGGCGCTCGTAGGTGTGGACCAGCTCGGGAAGACCCGCATACGTGAAGGCCAGGTGATCGAGGCCGACCGCGTTCGCGGGCCGGTCGCGAAGGCCGGGCAGCGCCGCGATCGCGATGCGGTGGTGCTCCTCGTCGTAGGTCATGAAGCTGAGGAAGGGATTCTCGAACGCGGGCATGCACTCGAGCACCGTCTTGTACCAGGCGACCAGCGCCGGAAAGCGCTCCGGGGTCGTGCGCAGGACGGTGTGCGCGAACTTGGCCGGCGCGACGCGGCCGCGGGCCGCCGCTGTCTGGGGGAAGGAAGGCGCCGTCATCCGTTCTCCTCCGGGATGCGGAGGAACATAGCGTGGAGGGCCCGCACGAGAGCGGCCCGAGGATCGGGAGGAGGCTCGGCGGCTCGGAACGCGACGTGCCGATCCGGGCGGATCAGCAGCGCGCCCGAGGGCCCGACCTCGGAGAGGGTCGCCCAGCTTCCGTCGGGATCGACGAGCGCCTCGCCGTCCACGCTCGCCACGTCGAGCGGAAGCCCTCTCGCGGCCCGCTCCCAGACCGTTCCCGCCGGGCCGAGCAGCAGCAGCGGGCGGACCAGGCCCGGCAGGTCGTGACTCGAGATCGGCACCCCATCGCGCTGGAGCCAGGCGTGGGGCAACCGCGCCCCGGGACGGGAGCTCGGCACGTACTCGTCGGTCGGCCGCTCCGGCGGTGCAGGACTTCCATCTGGCAACAGGGCGCCCTGCTCGTAGGCCTGCCCCCAGTCGAGGCCCGAGAGGTCGTAGTGTGGGACCTCCGCCGCGATCGCCGCATCGAGCGCGGCCTGCCGCGCGGGATCCTCCGGCAGGCTCCGCACCGCCTCGCGGAGTTCGGCGGGAGAGCCCCCGTCGGGCAGGCCCAGCGCCCGGACCATGGCCCCCATGTTGCGGAAGTTGGCAGTGCTCTGGTCGCAGTTGGCCTGGGCGCTCGGTCGCCGCTCGGTCTCGTAGCTGTCGAGCAGTGCGGGCTCGGCCGCGCCATGCAGGACCGCCGCGAGCTTCCACGCGAGATTGAACGCATCCGCCATGCCGGTGTTCATGCCGAGGCCCCCGGTCGGCGGAAAGCGGTGGGCGGCATCGCCCAGCAGGAACACGCGTCCCACCCCGTAGCGATCGGCGACCTGGGCGGTCATCACCCAGCGGTCGACGCCGTTCACCCGGAACGCAAGGTCGGCCCCGAGGACGTCTGCGACGCGCCGCTCGGCCTCATCGCTCGAGATCTCGGCGCCCTCGGCAATCGGCATCATGAACACCACACGCGCATCGAGATCGTGTGCGATGACCACGGCCGATTCCAGGGGGTCGAGGTGCCAATAGAGCAGGGCGGTGCGCTCGCCGACCAGCTCCCGGAGGCAAGTCTGCACGTCGACCATGGCGAAGTGCTGGAGTGCGGACGGGCCGATCATCTCGATGCCCAGGGCCCGACGCAGTCGGCTGCCGGCACCGTCGCATGCGAGAACGAAGCGGAAGCGGGCGGCCTCCGGGTCTCCGCCTGCGGTCGGGCGCAGGGTGGTCAGGACGCCGTCGGGGTTCTCGTCGAGGGCCTCGCAGGTGAGACCGAACTCGACGCGCACGCCGGCCTTCTCCACGGCCTCGCGGAGCAGCGGCTCCAGCCGGTTCTGGGAGATGTTCGCCATGGGCGTCGGCGTGGCGGCCAGTGTCTTCCGGATCTGTGAGGGTGTGGCCAGGTCGAGCTGGCCCAGGTCCGGCCCGGCGAGGGTGTGGACGTAGCGGATCGATGCGACGTCGCCCGGCGGCGACGCGATGGCACGAAGCGCGCTCTCGTCGAGGCCGGCGGCGCGGAAGATCTCGCGCGTACGGCTCGACACCACGTGGGCCTGGGGCGCGCGATGCAGATCGCTGCGCCGTTCGACGAGCCGGTGCCCCACTCCGAGTCTCGAGAGCAGGAGGGAGGTGAAGAGCCCGACCGGGCCCGCCCCCACCACCAGGACTTCCGGTTCGCTTCCCTGGGTCGCCATGCATCCTCCCGTGGATCTGCTGCGCCATGCGGCGGTGCGAGGATCGCCCGACCGGCAGGGCTCGTGCCACCGCTGTGCTGGCGTTCCACGATGTATCCTCGGCGCCCGACACCAGGAGGGACCTCATGAAGCTCGTGACCTTCACCCATCGGGGATCGACCCGGCTCGGACGCCTCGAGGGCGAGGAGATCGTCGATCTGTCGGGCGCTGCCCTCCCCGCCACGCTTCTCGCCGTGCTGGAGGCGGGGGCCCTCGAAGAGGCGTCGCGTCTCGACGGACCCCGCGTCGAGCTGTCCGCAGCGCGACTCGAGGCGCCGATCGCTCGGCCCCCGAAGATCCTGGCCGTCGGCCTCAACTACGCGGACCACGTCGCCGAGACCGGCCGCGAGACCCCGACCCTGCCGATCGTCTTCAATAAGCAGTCGACCTCGATCACGGGTCCCTTCGATCCGATCCATCTGCCGAAAGCATCGTCCCAGCTCGACTACGAGGGCGAGCTCGCCTTCGTGATCGGCAGACGCTGTCGCCACGTGCCGAAGGCGCGGGCCCACGAAGTCATCGCGGGCTATCTCGTGCTGAACGACGTGTCGGTGCGGGACTGGCAGCGCCGCTCGCCCACGATGACGATGGGCAAGTCCTTCGACACCCATTGCCCCCTCGGCCCGGCCCTGGTCAGCGTCGACGAGATCGGCGGCTCGCCGGCGGGCCTCGCGCTCCGGACCCTCGTGAACGGGGAGCTGCGCCAGCACTCCAACACGAAGGAGCTGATCTTCGACGGCTTCGAGATCGTGGAGCACCTCAGCACCGCGTTCACCCTGGAGCCCGGCGACGTCATCTCGACGGGAACCTGCGGAGGTGTGGCCGGCGCGATGCAGCCGCCGCGCTGGCTCGTGGCCGGAGACGTGGTGCGCGTCGAGATCGACGGCCTGGGTGCGATCGAGAACACCGTGGTCCTCGAGCCCGACACCCAGCTCCTCTAGGCCGCGTCGGCGAGGGCCCTGACCCGACGCCGCGCCCGCTCTATGGTGTGCGGCCCCAGCGACCCCGGCGCCAGGCGGGCCCCTGTGGACCCGCGAGGAGCGAGCCAAGTGACCGACCCCATTTCCGGCGGATCCTCCCCGCCGCCGCAGTTCCCTTCGACCGATGCCTGGGCCCAGGCCCTCGGGCTCGAGATCCTGGAGTGGGGCGAGAACCGCGTGCGGGCCCGTCTCATCGCAGGACCGCAACATCACCAGCCGATGGGGGTCCTCCACGGCGGGGTCTATGCGAGCATCGTCGAGACCGTCGCGAGCTACGGAGCCGGTCGATCGGTGATGAGCAAGGGACAGGCGGCCGGCGTGCTCGGGGTCTCGAACAGCACCGACTTCCTGCGCAGCCACAGCCACGGCGAGCTGATCGCCGAAGGCGTGCCGCTCCATCAGGGTCGCAGCGCGGAGATCTGGGAAGTTCGCATCACGCGCGACGACGGCAAGCTGGTGTCGCGCGGGCAGGTGCGCTTCCACGTCCTGCAGCAGACTCCGGCCTCGCGCAACGCGGAGACGCAGACCGGGACCGGTGAGGTCTCGCGATGAGCTCGCGCTTCCTGGACGTCGACCGGGACGGCGGCATCGTCCGCTGCACGATCTCCAACCCGCCGCGCCACACCCTCACCGCCACCGGAGTCGTCGAGCTCCAACGCCTGGTCGATCAGCTCGCCGGCGATCCGGCGGTTCGGGTCCTCGTGCTCACCGGGGGCGGAGAGGGGATCTTCATCGCCCACTACGACGTCGGCGAGCTCGCGGAAGCCTCCGAGCGGAGCGACGGCGGCCGCCCGCCGGCACAGGGGCCTTCGGAGCTGCACGCCCTGCACCGCCTCTGCCTCTCGCTCGAGGCGCAGCGCTTCATCACCGTGGCCGCGATCAACGGATCGACGGCGGGTGGCGGGCTCGAGCTGGCCCTGTCCTGCGACTTCCGCCTGGCCGAGGACGGCCCGTTCCTGCTCGGGCTGCCGGAGACGACCGTCGGCATCCTGCCCGGTGCCGGGGGCACCCAGCGCATGACGCGGCTGCTCGGCAGTGCCCGGGCGCTGGACCTGATCCTCCACGGCACGCTGGTCGCGCCCCAGGCGGCGTTGGGGCTGGGTCTCGTGCATCGCGTGTTTGCATCCGAGCGTTTCCCGGACGAGGTCGCGGCCTTCGTCGAGGACCTGGCGTCCCGTGCGCCGATTGCACTGGCTGCCGCCAAGCGCGCCATCCACGGCGCCCACGACCGCAGTCTCGAGGAGGGCCTGGCCTTCGAACAGGAGGCCTTCGAGGAGACGATGCGCTCGGAGGACGCGGCCGGCGCGATGCGCGCCGCCCTCGAAGGCAAACCCTACGCCTGGAAGGGGAAGTAGCGCGATGACCACCTGGATCCTGCGCTTCGACATGCGCGCCCCCGTGAAGCTCCTGGGCACCGGGGAGCCGGGAACGGCGACCCCGGACGCGCTCTATCGCACGGCTCTGGAGATGGCGCGTCATGCCGACGAGCACGGCGCACGCTCGATCAACCTGTCCGAGCACCACGGGGTGGACGACGGCTTCCTGCCGTCGCCGATCGCACTGATGGGCGCGATGGCGGGCTGCACCGAGCGCGTCCGCATCCACGTCTCGGCGCTGCTCGTGCCGCTCTACGATCCGGTGAAGCTCGCCGAGGATCTGGTCGTGCTCGACAACCTCAGCCGGGGACGCACCGGGATCACCGCCGGGATCGGCTATCGGCCCGACGAGTACGCGATGTTCGGCGTCCCCTGGGAGAGCCGCGGGCGCCGCTTCGATGACTGTCTCGACGTCCTGCTGCGAGCGTGGCGCGGCGAGCGCTTCGAGTTCGAGGGCCGGCCGGTGCAGGTCACGCCCGCGCCGTTCACGAAGCCGCATCCCGTGCTCTGGATCGGAGGGCAATCGCGGATCGGCGCCCGACGCGCCGCCCGCCTAGGGCTGCCGTACCAGCCGGCGAACAACGACGCCGCCATGGTCGAGCTCTACCTGTCGGAGTGCGAGCGGCTCGGCGTGGCGGCTCCGGCGGTCTATCCCCCGGGCACGGGGGAGATGTTCTGGATCTCCGAAGATCCCGACCGCAGCTGGGCGCGGATCGGGCCCCACCTCCTGCACGAGGCGCTGAGCTATCGGGGCTGGCAGCAGCGCGGCCAGGATTCGGCGGTCGTCTCCGAGGCGCTCAGCGTCGAGGCGCTGCGCGAGGAGGGGCTCTACAAGATCCTGACCCCCGACGAGGCCATCGCCCGGGCCCGGGCCGATGGCCGCCGGGCGGCCTTTCCGCTCTACCCACTGTGTGGCGGAACGCCGCCTGAAGAGGCCTGGGAGAGCCTCGAGCTGTTCGTCCAGAAGGTCTTGCCCGGGCTCGCCAACGAGGCCTGACGGCACACGGGAGGAGCCGATGGAGCTGCCGAGCATTCGCGCCTTCCTGCGCAGGAGGGCCGACGACGACCATCCCGCCCTGCGCTTCGAGGATCGCGAGACCAGCTGGCGCGAACACGTCGACGCCTCCCGAGCACGGGCGGGGCTGCTGCTCGACCGGCGGCCGGCAGCCCCGGCACCCTTCCACGTGGCGGTGCTCCTCGACAACGTGCCCGAGTTCTCGTTCCTGCTCGGCGCAGCGGCACTGGCGGGAGCGACGCTGGTCGGGGTCAACCCGACGCGGCGCGGCGCGGAGCTCGAGCGCGACATCCGGCACACCGACACCGGGCTGCTCGTGACGGAGGAGCGTCATCTTCCGCTCCTCGAGGGGCTGGACCTCGGTCTCGCTCCGGACCGGATCCTCGTCGTCGAGTCCGCGTCATGGCGGGACGAGGTGGCCTCTCGCGCTGGAGCCCCCGATCCGGACGTCGCCCTCGATCCCACCGCACCCTACCTGCTGATCTTCACCTCGGGCTCGACGGGCCAGCCGAAGGCCGCGATCTGCTCCCAGGCACGCCTCGCGGTGATCGGCGAGACCGTCAGCCAGACTCGCGGCGTCGGGCGCGACGACGTCTGCTACCAGGCGATGCCGATGTTCCACTCGAATCAGCTGATGGCCGGCTGGGCGCCCGCCCTGGCGGTCGGCGCCACCATGGCACTGCGGCGCAGGTTCTCGGCCAGCGGCTTCCTCCCCGACGTCCGGCGCCACGGCATCACCTTCTTCAACTACGTCGGCAAGCCGCTGACCTACATCCTGGCGACACCCGAGCGCCCGGACGACGCCGACAATCCCCTGCGGGTGGCCTTCGGCAACGAAGCGGCTGAGCACGACCTGCAGCGCTTCGCCAAGCGCTTCGACTGCCAGGTGATCGACGCCTACGGCTCGACCGAGGGATCGATCTCGATCCAGCGGACGCCGGACACGCCGCCGGGCGCGCTGGGCGTCGGCATCCCCGGAACCGTCGTGCTCGATCCCGAGACGGGAGAGGAGTGCCCGCGTGCGATCTTCGACGAGCACGGTCAGCTCGTGAACGCAGAGCAGGCAGTCGGCGAGATCGCGAACGCCCAGACCGCGGCCACCTTCGAAGGCTACTACGCGAACGTCGAGGCGAATGCCGAGCGCACCCGCAATGCGATCTACTGGAGCGGAGACCTGGGTTACCGGGACGCCGCCGGCTTCCTGTACTTCGCCGGCCGCGGCTTCGATTGGCTGCGTGTGGATGGCGAGAACTTCGCGGCGGCCCCGGTCGAGCGGATCCTGGTGAGGCATCCGGCGATCTCGCTGGCGGCCGTCTACGGGGTGCCGGACGAGGAGGTCGGCGACCAGGTCATGGCCGCACTCGTGCTCGAGCCGGGAGAGGACTTCGATGCGGACGGCTTCGCCCGCTTCCTCGAGGCCCAGCCCGATCTCGGCACCAAGTCGGCTCCGCGATACGTCCGGGTCGCGCGCGAGCTGCCGAGCACCGAGACGAACAAGATCCTGAAACGGGTCCTGCGCCAGCAGCGCTGGGAATGCACCGACCCGCTGTGGTGGCGGCCCGGACGCGAGAGCGGCTACCGCCGCTTCCGAGCCGAGGACGCCCAGGCGCTGCGCGCCCGGTTCGCGGCGCGGGACCGGCTGCAGGTGCTCGGCCCGTGAGCGACCCGTCGTCTGGACAGTGAGGCGTGTCCGCCGTAGCCTGATCCGCGATGTAGCGATGGGCCACGGAACGTCGTCCCGACCCTTCCCCTCCCTCGAGGAGCCGCCCCGCTATGTCCAGGTTTTCTTCTTCCCTTCCCGAATCGTCCGCCGAGAACGGATCGGGTCCCCTCGCCGGTCGCGTCGCGCTGGTCACCGGGGCGTCGCGTGCTCGGGGGATCGGTGCGGCGTTGGTGCGCCGGCTGCTGTCCGACGGCGCCTCCGTGCTCGCGACCGGCTGGACCGGCCATGACGAGGAGATGCTCTGGGGGGCCGATGCGCGGGGCGGTGCGGGCCTGGCCGCTCAGCTCGATCCGGGTGACGGCCGCTTCCACTACCGGGAGGCCGACCTCTCGGATCCGACGGTGCCCGACGCCTTGGCGGCGGAGACGGTGGCGCGTTTCGGCGGCATCGACCTGCTGATCGCGAACCACGCGCGCAGCTCACACCTGGGCTTCGGGGACGTGACAGTCGAAGAGCTGGACCTCTGCTGGCAGGTCAATGCCCGCGCCTCCGTGCTGTTGGCCCAGAGCTTCTCGAGGCATCGCAGGGATCGCCCGACGGGCGGTCGCTTCGTCCACTTCACGAGCGGGCAGCACATCGGACCGATGGCGGGCGAGATCGCCTATGCAGTCAGCAAGGGGGCCATCCACCAGATGACCGCCAGCCTCGCGGACGCGCTGGCCGACGAGGGGATCACCGTGAACTGCATCAATCCCGGCCCGACCGACAGCGGCTGGGCCGGTCCCCGACAGCACGCCGTGGTGGCGGAGATGTTCCCCTCCGGGCGTTGGGGCACGACGGACGACGTCGCGAACCTGGTCGCGTGGCTGTGCGGAGACCAGGCGGAGTGGATCACCGGTCAGGTGCTGAACAGCGAAGGTGGCTTCCGCCGCTGGGCCCGACCCGTGCGAGACGAGGACGCCTGACCCTCAGCCGTCTTCCGGCTCGCTGTCGCGGGCCGCCGCGCGATAGACCCCCTGCGCCATCAGGCTCGTCTCCGCCTGGGCGCGCGCCCGGTAGATCTCGGCGCGCACCGCGTGGGCGCTCCGGTCCTCCGGGGAGGCCTGCACCGCCCACTCGGCAAGCTGGCTCGCGAGCTCGAGCTGACCCTCCGCCGCCAGAGCCTGCGCGCGCTTGGACAGGCCGGCCGTGCCGCCGGCGAGGGCGCTGATCTCGGCGGCGAGCTCGCGGTCGGGCGGGGGGTTCAGGTGCGCGGGGTTTCCGTCGTACCAGCCCCCGTAGAGTCGCCACAGGTTGCGCACGATGAAGCGGGGATCGTCGTAGCTGGGGCGCAGGTAGGGTCGCGCCAGCAGCTCCTCCGGCGCCTGCACCCCGTGCAACACGTCGTCGAGGCGAGCGCCCTCGTTCATCATCGCGAGCGTCTGATCGACCAGGGTCTCGAGCAGCCGAGCCGTCTCGTCGAGAGCCTGCGAGACCCGGTCGCGCCCGAGGATCGGGGGACCGTGCCCCGGCAGCAGGCGCTCGGCCCCCTTCGCCTGCATGCGGCGGAGGGCGTGGGCCCACTCCCGGGGATAGCGCTGCACCTTCTGCGGGTTGCCGCAGTTGGGCGAGGCCCAGATGAACAGATCTCCGGTGTAGATCGTCTTCTCGGCCGGCACCCAGATCCAGAGATGGTCGTCGGTCTCGCCCTTGTCGTGGAGGAGCTCGAAGGTCACGTCGCCGACACGGATCACGTGGCCGTCGCCGACCGTCTCGTCCGGCTGCCGGTATTCCTTCGGAAAGACGGGCTGGGGGAATCCGAACTGTCGCTGGTTGATGATCGCGTTGTAGCCGTTGGTCAGGACGTAGCGCTCGAAGCGAGCCGGACAGGCGTGGTGGGCCAGCACCCGGGTGGTGGGCAGGCCCTTCTCGGCGGCCTCCTCCTCGAAGGGACCGAGGCCGAACACGTGATCGACGTGCCCGTGGGTGTAGACCGCCGTGTGGACCGGTGCGGGGCTCCAGTGGCGGATGGCCTCGTGGAGCTTCCGAGCGTGGAAGAAGCTGCTCGTGTCGAGGAAGACCAGGCCCTCTCCCGTCTCGAAGGCGGCGACGTTCGAGAAGGCGGACATGAAGCCCACGCCGGGCGCGAGCTCCTCGAAGCCGACCAGCGCGCGGCCGGGGTGGATCTGCGTTTGTTCGAGCTCGCCCTGCCAGGCGCGCTCCGCGAGCTCCAGCACTTCTCCCATGCGAATCACGCTACCACAGGCGCGCCGCGCGACGCGGCTTCAGTCGACGGCGTGGAACAGGGCGAAGGCGCTCGTGTACCCGTGCAGGAAGGTGCGTCCGCCGACCGGCCCGATCTCGCCGTTGCAGAAGAATCCGCCGACCGGAACGTCGCCCACGTGCTCGCGCAGCAGCTCCGAGTCGTGGTCCGGAAGCCCGTAGAGCCCCTGTCCACGGCCGAGGCAGGAGAAGAGCAGGGCGCCGGCGGGGGTGGGCCCGCGCGCGACGCGCTGCAGCCGCTCCGTCAGCTCGGCATCCGCGGTGTGGGCATCGCGAAGGTGGAACTGCACGATCTGGCGAGGTTCGAGCTCCGCGGCGACGTGCAGGCTGCCCGTCTCCGGGTCGCCTCCGACGAGGTTCCGGATCAGGTAGTCGCCCTGGCCGTATTCGCTCTCGGCCTCGCGCATGGCGATCCCGAGGAACAGGGAGGTCTGGAAGAGCGCGCGCTCCCGCGCGTCGGCGGCCTCCTCGAAGAGATCGCTCAGGATCTCGACCGGCGGCACGCCGTCGAGCTCGTGGAGGATTCCACCCTCGGCACGCGTGACGAACAGAGGTGTGCCGACCGGGCGACAGCCCTGGGCCACCAGGCTCTCGACTCGCACCTGCCCGTGCAGCGCCACGCCCACTGCGCCCGCGTCGAGGACCTCGCTGCCGAGGAGCAGCAGGTTCTCGCCCGGCTGGCGCCCGCCGCTCGCCAGCCCGCCGATCTTCGTGCCCGGGAAACGGCGATCGAGGTCGGCGATCAGCGCCTCGGTCGGGCTCGTGAACGGATCGGCGAGCACCAGGAAGTCCGCGTCGGGGGGGAGGTCCTCCGGAATCCCGCCGCCCGGTGCGACGTGGAAGGGGCGCAACTCGACCCCGGGCAGGCAGGCGGCGGAGAGCGCGAGACCCGGTCCCTCTTCGATCTCCCGGCCCGAGCCGATCACGCTGTGCGCGGAGCAGCCGAGCAGGAGTGCGCCCGGGAACTCGCGCTGCAAGCGCGCGGAGATCGAGGGCAGGGCGGGCAGGTGCTCCGGCGACGCAAAGGCCAGCAGCAGCGATGCGTCGGCATCACCGAGTCGTTCGCGCAACGCATCGATGGCCTCGCTCGAGGCGCGATCGGCGTCGGGAAACTGGGAGACCGAGGAGGCCCAGTGCACGACCGGAGGGTAGCGTCGAACGGGTGTGCGGGTGTGAACCCGCTCCGCGACGGGCGGATCCGGCACCCCACCGACCCACGAGGCGCTACGCCGGTGGGTGGCGAGGCTGCCGCCGGCGGAGCCAGGCGACCCCTGCGACCCCCGCGACGACCAGCAGGCCCACGACCATCCAGGTCCCGCGGCTGGAGCCCTCGAGCGCTTCGATCGCGACGTCGGCTCCATAGACCAGCGCCATCATCGGCGGGGTGAAGCCGATCACGCTGCCGATCAGGAAGGGGGCGAGCCGGATGTTGCAGAGCCCGAGCGCCCAATGCGCCGGTGCCGCGAGGAAGAAGAGCAGGCGCACGACGATCACCGTCATGAGCGGCCGTTCCTCGGCCTGCCTCGTGAAGCGCAGGATCCGCTCCGGAAGCCGTTCCTGGACCCAGTCCCGGGCGAGCCAACGGGCGATGACGTAGGCGACGAGGCCCGCACCCACCGCGCCCGCGACGGACAAACCGACCACGGTCCAGTACGGCCAGACGCGGGTCGCCGGGCCGACGAACACGATGCCCGGGACGCCGAGGGGCTCGATCAGGGCGAAGGCGAGGACGTAGAGGATCGGGCCCACGGGTCCCGAGTCCCGAAGGAAGTCGCGCAGCCGGGTCGGCTCGGCGAGCAGCTCCATGCCGCCGAACCCGTAGAAGGCCGACACGGCGAGCAGGAGGCTCAGCAGGAACCACCATCGGGGGTTTACCGTCCCGAGGAACCGCCAGCGCGGGCTCACGACAGGATGCGATAGAGCACGGTGCCGCGGGCCAGGCGCTTGCCCGTGGCCGCCCCCGCGACCTCGACGTCGCTGAAGAAGAGCTCGCCATCGCGCTGGGCGACTCGGCCGTAGGCGACGAGCTCGTCGGCCGGCGCGGCGGCCATCACCTGGGCCTGGATCGATGGGGTCGATGCCTTGAAGGGCCCGATACCGTTCTCGCCCCACGACGCCATGGCGCCGGTCGTGTCCAGCAGCGCGAGCACCGCCCCCTCGTGGGTGCCGCCCTCGGCGTCTCCGTTGCTCGGGCGCCACGGCATGCGCAGGCGGGCCGTGCCCCCGGCCATGTGCTCGACGCGGATGCCGCGGGAGGCAATGAAGCCGAGCTTCTCGACGCCGGCGCCCATCTTGCCGGGGTCGCATCCCTCGGTGTCTCCCTCGGCGGGTACCAGCGGCGGCGCCGGCTTGGCACCGCGGGCGTGCAGGGCCACGCTCGCTGCGGCGATGGGCTTGCCCTCGTCGGTGGCGACGGCGACGGAGACGAAGCAGAGCCCCTTGCCGCGTCGGTCGAGGGTGGCGGTCGCGCGCACGCCCTCGCCGATCGCCGCCGCCAGGTAGTTCACCTGGAGCCCGGCCGTGAGCACGGGGCCCGCCTCGGGGCCGAGGGCCGCGCGGGCCACCAGCTGGCCGCCGCACACCGCGAGCGATGCGGCACAACCGCCGTGGAGCGCCTGACCGGGATTCGCGTTGGGCTCCTGGAAGGGCAGGACCAGCTCGGCGCTCGTCGGGTCGAGTCGGTGGAGGGCGACGCCGAGGGCCGCGGCGTAGGGCGAGTCCTCCAGCCAGGCGGTCGCGGAGCTCAGGGCGGCGTCTTCGCTCATCGTCTCTCCCGCATGCGCTTCGAGGTCCGGCTCAGGTCCCGGGGTGCAGACTGCAGTGGATGGCCTCCTCGCCCTCCACCTCGCGGGCCAGCGTGCGGATCGCGAGCTCAGCCTGGTCGAGGTCGAACTCGTGGGTGTGCATCGCGGCCAGCGCGTCGCGCCGCGTCTCGATCAGGCGGATCGCATTGCGATACGCGGACGAGGTCACGCCGATCGCTCCGCGGATGCGGATCTCCTTCATCACGATCTTGTCCGACACGAAGTTCGGAACGGGCTTGAAGCCCTTCACGCCGGCGAGCACGACCGTGCCGCCCGGCCGCACCGCGTCGAGGGCGTCGACCACGGGCTCGGTGGCGTAGGGCGAGGTGTCGACGACCACGTCGACACCCTGACCGTTCGTCAGCTCGCGGACACGTTCCCGGACCGACTCCTGCTCGACATCGATCGTCGCCTCCGCCCCGAAGTGGCGCGCGAGATCCAGCTTGTGCGCGTCCGACGAGAGCCCTGTGACGAAGACGCGGGCGGCTCCCGCGTCGCGGCTGGCGAGCACGCTGGCGAGGCCCCGTTGCCCCGGCCCGAGAATGAGCACCGTGTCGCCGGGCGAGGTTTCCGGGATCTCCACCGCCCAGCGGTACCCGGCACCCAGCGGATTGAAGAGGACGGCCAGCTCCGCGGGCAAGGTCGGATCGACGGCGTGCACGACCGAGCCTTCGGCCAGCACCATGTACTGGGCGTAGGCGCCCCAGAGGCCGTGGCCCTCGGTCAGGGGCACGTAGGAGTAGATGCGTCGGCGCACGCACAGGTGGCGCTCGCCGGAGAGGCAGCGCGGGCAGTAGCCGCACGAGATCATGTTCTCGACGGCGACACGATCGCCCTGGTCGACGCCCCAGCGCAGGGCCGCGCGGTCTCCGATGGCCTCGATCACGCCGAGCGGCTCGTGGCCCGGGATCACCGGCGTGGGCGTCCGCAGGTCGCCCGCGTACTGCTCCACGTCGCTTCCACAGATGCCGCAAGCCTCGACCCGCAGGAGGGCCTCGTCCGCGCCGATCTCGGGGATCGCGATGTCGCGGGCCTCGAGCTGGCGGGGTGCGGTCAACACCATCGCGAAGGTGGAGCGGGGGGCCATGGGCCGGCCCAGTGTACCCGCTCGGGCCGCCATCGCGCCGGTCCCCCCGCGTCGGCGCCCGCGGTTGCGTCCCTGGACGGCGCGCGCGGTTGCGTCCCTGGGCGGCGCGCGCGATCGCGTTCCGGAGTGGCTAGGGTGTGCGCCCGATGACGGACGGAGCGCCTTCGAAGGACCGCGGCCCGCTGTGGCTCTTGCTCGCCGGGGCGCTGGTCGGCGTGGTCGCGGCCGCCTGGGGCCTGCTGACGACCGACCCCGCCGTGGCGGGTCTGCCCTCCCAGGCCGTCGCGCGCGTCAACGGCACGCTGCTCCTGGCGGAGGACTATCGGAGACTGGTCGAGGGGCTCGAGAGCGACCTTCGCCAGCCGGTGACCGACGAGATGAAGCGGCGGGTCGTCGACCGGATGATCGACGAGGAGCTGCTGGTGCAGCGGGGGGTCGAGCTCGGGCTGGTCGCCAGCGATCGGCGGGTCCGCGCGGACATCACGTCGGCGATGATCCGCTCCGTCGTCGTCGAGGCGGAGGACCGGCAGCCCACCGAAGAGGAGCTGGTCCGCTTCCACGCGGAGGAGGGCGCCTTCTTCACCCGGCCCGGCAGGCTGCGGGTCCGTCAGATCTTCTTCCGCGTCCGCCGCGGGGCCGACGACGAGCAGGTGGCGGCCAAGGCGGCGCAAGCCCGGGCGGCTCTCGCAGCAGGAGAGAGCTTCGCCAGCGTGCGCGAGGCGCTCGGTGACTCGGAGGTCTCTCCGGTTCCGGACGCCTCCCTGCCCCCGGCCAAGCTGCGGGAGTACATCGGGCCGACGGCCCTGCGTCGGGTGATGGAGCTCGAGCCAGGCGAGATCAGCGGACCGGTCCGTTCGGGAACGGGCTATCACGTCTTCGAGCTCCTCGAGCGGGAGGAGGCGCGGATTCCGGGCTTCGAGGAGATTCCCGAGCAGGTGCGGAACGAGTGGGTGCGGCGCGCCGGCGATCGGGCCCTGCGCGAGTATCTGGACCAGCTCCGTGAGCGCGCCCGGGTCGAGCTTTCGGACGCCACGCCGTGAAGCGGTCGTCTGGCCGAGCCGGGGCGCTGGCTTCGGCGCTGCTGGGTCTCGCGGCTTGCCTCGCCAGCCCGGCCGGCGCGCACACGCGCAGCACCTCGACCTCGACGTTCTCGTTCGAGGGGGATCGGGTGCGCGTGGTCTTCCGGATCCCGCAGCTCGAGCTGACGCGTCTGCCTTGGGGAATCGTCGAGCCGCCGAACCTTCCGGCACCGCTGGCCGCCTATCTGTCCGGGGCCCTGCGCCTCGAGGTGGACGGAACCCCGTGTCCGGTCGTCGCCGGCCCGCGGGCCCTCGCTGCACCGCCCGAGCGGGCGTTGCTCGAGTGGGAGCTCTCCTGTCCAGCGGAGAGCGGCGCCCGCGTGATCACGAGCGATCTGCTTCGAGAGGTGGCGCCGAGCCATCTGCACTTCGCGCGGGTGCGAGATCCGGTCGGAACCACGGAGCGGGTGCTCACGACGGCCGACCGCAGCTGGACCCTGCTCGCCTCGACGGAAGAGGCACCCGCGCGGCAGACCGGCAGCAGCCTCGCGAGCTACATCGCGATCGGAGTCGAGCACATCGCGACCGGCTACGACCATCTCGTGTTCCTGCTCGGCCTGCTGCTGCTGGCACGCCGGATGCGTGAGGTCGTCACGATCGTGACGGGCTTCACGATCGCCCACTCGATCACCCTGGCCCTCGCCGCACTCGGGAGCCTGGAACCGGAAGCGGCCGCGGTCGAGGCGTTGATCGGTCTCTCGATCGCGCTCGTGGCCGCCGAGAACGGCTGGTT
>JAJDAR010000317.1 GCA_029261775.1 Deltaproteobacteria bacterium
GGAGGGTCGCGGCTTCCAGTGCGGAGTGGACGTGAAGGAGCTGGCCAAGGACGGCACCCTGATCGTCGAGGCGAATCGCGGCTGCTACGAGCTCTTCGCCGCGATCTACGACTGCAAGGTGCCGGTGATCAGTGCCGTGCACGGCTATTGCCTGGGAGGCGGCATCGGCATGGCGGGCTCGAGCGACCTCGTGCTCTGCTCCGAGGACGCCACCTTCGGTCTGCCCGAGATCGACCGCGGGGCCCTCGGCGCCGCGACCCACGCGATGCGCATGTTCGGCGTGCAGGAGGCGCGCCGGATGCTGCTGACCGGCGAGCCCATCGACGCCCAGGAGGCGTTCCGGCTGGGCGGGGTGTTGCAGGTCCTGCCCGCCGCAAAGCTGCGCGACGCCGCACTCGAACTCGGCGCCAAGATCGCCTCCAAGAGCCCGAAGGCGGTCGAGCTGGCCAAGTGGTCCCTCAACGGGATCGAGCTGCTCGACCCCAAGGAGAGCTACCGCTACGAGCAGGGCTTCACCCTCGAGCTGTACACGAGCCCCGATTCGCAGGAGAGCCGCGACGCATTCGTCCAGAAGCGCGACGCCAGCTTCGACGACTAGCATGGACCTCGACTACACCGACGACCAGAAGGCCTTCCGCGCGGAGGCACGCCGATGGCTCGAGGCGAACGTCCCGAGCGAGCCCCTGCTCTCCTTCGACACTGCCGAGGGTGCCAAGCAGCACCGGGAGTGGGAGGCGCGGCTCAACGCAGGCGGCTGGGCCATGGTGCCGTGGCCCGTCGAGTACGGGGGCCGCGGCGCCGATCTCCTGGAGTGGCTGATCTTCGAAGAGGAGTACTACCGCGCGGGTGCGCCCAAGCGCATCAACCAGAACGGGATCTTCCTGCTCGGCCCGACCATCATGGAGTACGGGACCCCGGAGCAGAAGGCGCGCTTCCTGCCGAAGATGGCGTCGAGCGAGGAGGTCTGGGCGCAGGGATGGAGCGAGCCCAACGCCGGATCGGACATGGCGAACATCCAGACCACGGCGCTTCGCGAGGGCGACCACTACGTCGTGAACGGTCAGAAGACCTGGGCGAGCCGCGGAGCCTACGCGGACTGGCTGTTCGGGATGTTCCGCACCGATCCCGACTCGGAGCGGCACAAGGGCCTGACCTTCATTCTGGCTCCCCTCGACCTGCCCGGGATCACCGTCCGACCGATCGAGCAGCTCGACGGGCTTCCCGGCTTCGCGGAGGTCTTCTTCGACGACGTGCGCGTGCCGGTGGAGCATCGGCTCGGCGAGGAAGGACAGGGCTGGACGGTCGCCATGGCGACGGCTGGCTTCGAGCGGGGTCTCATGCTGCGCAGCCCCGCGCGCTTCCAGCACACCGCCATGCGTCTCGTCGAGCTCGCGCGGGCGAACGAAGAGAGCGCGCTGCCGGCGATTCGCGACGAGGTCACCCGCTGCTGGATCGCGGCCGAGGCCTACGCCCTCGAGACCCATCGCACGGTGTCGCGCATCCTCGCCGGCGGCAAGATCGGCGCAGAGGCCAGCCTGAACAAGATCTTCTGGAGCGAGCTCGACCTGCGCATGCACGAGCTGGCTCTCGAGATCCTCGGCGACCGGGGCGAGCTGCTGCCGGAAGCGCCCTCCGCCGTGGGGGTCGGGAGCTGGCTCGACGGCTACCTGTTCGCGCTCTCGGGGCCGATCTACGCGGGCACGAACGAGATCCAGCGCAACATCATCTCCGAGCGCATCCTGGGCATGCCGAGGTAGCCATGGACTTCCGCTTCGACGACGACCAGGAGCTGCTCCAGAGCACGGTGCGCGACTTCCTGCAGGGGGAGGTGACCCCCGAGGTGATTCGCGCCTCGTGGGAGACGGACACGGCGCGCTCGCCCGAGCTCTGGAAGCGACTGGCGGAGATCGGCCTGCCGGGCCTGCTCTTGCCCGAAGCCCACGGTGGCATGGGCATGAGCGAAGAGGAGATGGTCCTCCTTCTCGAAGAGGTCGGACGCGCAGCGTTGGCCGAGCCGGTGATCGGCACGGCCGCCGTGGCGGTGCCCCTGCTCTGCGACCTCGGCGGTTCCCTGGCCGACACCTGGCTGCCGCGCATCGCAGCGGGCGAGTGCGTGGTTGCCGTGGGCCATCCGGTCAGCCCCTTCGTCGAGGACGCCCACGTAGCCGACCTGCTGCTGCTGCCCGCCGCCGACGGGTCGCTGCATGCCGTCCCCGCTGCCGAGGCCGAGGTCGTCGCGGAGCCCGCGAACGATCCCTCTCGCCGGATCTCCAAGGTGCGCTTCGACGCCGGCGCCTCGACCCGGGTCGCTTCGGGCGAGGAGGCCGCGGAGCTGCTGGCGCGGACCCTGGACCGCGGCGCGCTCGCCTGCGCGGCCGCCCTGATCGGCGTCTGCGACCGGACGATCGAGCTGGCGGCGGAATACACCCGGGAGCGCAAGCAGTTCGGCAAGCCGATCGGCTCCTTCCAGGCGGTGAAGCACATGCTGGCCAATGTGAAGGTCAAGCTGGAGTACGCGCGGCCGGTCGTGCAACGCGCGGCCCACTCGGTGGCGCACGGGGTCGCCCTGCGATCCGTCCATGTCTCCATGGCCAAGCTCGGCGCGGGCGAGGCCGCGACCCATGGGGCCAAGACCGCGCTGCAGGCCCACGGTGCGATCGGCTACACGTGGGAGCAGGATCTCCACCTCTGGATGCGCCGCGCCTGGTCCCTGGACCGTGCCTGGGGCCGCTCTTCCTTCCATCTGGGCCGCGTGCGAGAGGCGCTCTTCGAGGGCGACCTCGCGATCGGACCCGGAACCACCTTCGCAGGAGCTTGATCATGCCCGAAGCCTTCATCATCGATGCCGTGCGTACGCCGGTCGGCCGCCGCGGCGGCAGCCTCGCCGGCGTGCATTCCGCCGATCTCGGCGCTCACCCCATCAAGGCACTGATGGCCCGCACCGGGGTCGACCCGGCCGCGGTGGACGACGTGATCTACGGCTGCTGCGACACGATCGGTCCGCAGGCCGGCGACATCGCCCGCACCTGCTGGCTGGCCGCGGGCCTTCCCGAGCACGTGCCGGGCGTGACGATCGATCGGCAGTGCGGCTCGAGTCAGCAGAGCGTGCACTTCGCCGCCCAGGGCGTGATGAGCGGCACCAGCGACCTGATCGTCGCCGGCGGCGTGCAGAACATGAGCGCGATCCCGATCTCCTCCGCCATGACCGCGGCGGAGCCGCTCGGCTTCGAGAATCCCTTCGCGGGCTCCGTGGGCTGGGAGGCGCGCTACGGCACCCAGGAAGTCTCGCAGTTCCGGGGCGCCGAGATGATCGCCGAGAAGTGGGACATCTCGCGGGAGGACATGGAGCGCTTCGCCTTCGAGAGCCACCAGCGCGCCATCGCGGCGATCGACGCGGGACGCTTCAAGGAGGAGATCGCGCCGCTGGCGGGCCTCGAGCACGACGAAGGCCCGCGCCGCGACACCAGCCTCGAGAAGATGGCCAATCTGAAGCCGCTCATGGAGGGTGGGCGGCTGACGGCCGCCGTCGCCAGCCAGATCTCCGACGGAGCTTCGGCGATGCTGATCGCCAGCGAGCGCGCGGTGAAGGAGCACGGTCTCACGCCGCGGGCGCGGATCCACCACATCAGCGTGCGGGCGGACAGCCCGATCTACATGCTGACCGCGCCGATCCCGGCGACCCGCCACGCCTTCGAGAAGAGCGGCTTGTCGAAGAACGACATCGACGTGGTCGAGATCAACGAGGCCTTCGCACCGGTCGTGCTGGCCTGGCAGAAGGAGTTCGACTGGGACCTCGCGTCGGTGAACCCGAACGGCGGCGCGATCGCGCTCGGTCACCCGATCGGTGCGACCGGCACGCGACTGATGACGACGCTGCTGAACGAGCTCGAGCGTCGCGGGGGCCGCTACGGCCTGCAGACGATGTGCGAGGGCGGCGGCCAGGCGAACGTCACCATCATCGAGCGCCTGTAGGCGAGGAGACATTCTCATGGGGATCTGTGACGGACGCGTCGTGATCATCACGGGGGCTGCCCGGGGCATCGGCCGCGAACACGCGCTGGCCTTCGCACGGGAGGGCGCCCGGGTCGTCGTCAACGACATCGGCGTCGAGCTCGACGGCAGCGGCGGAGGCTCGGGTCCCGCGGGAGAGGTGGTCACGCAGATCCGCGACGAGGGCGGGGAGGCGATCGCGAACGGC
>JAJDAR010000318.1 GCA_029261775.1 Deltaproteobacteria bacterium
CGCGCTGGGACATGGGAGACCCGTTCACCAATCTGCAGGAGGGGCTGATCGTCGCCGAGCGTCTGATCACGCAGCACCCGAGCCCCAGCCCGCAGATCCTGGTGGTGACCGACGGACAGCCGACGGCCTACTTCGAGGGGCGCGAACTGCGGGTGGAGTGGCCGATGGGCTTCGGCGGCGTCTCGCCCCACGCCGTGGCCGAGACCTTGAAGACCGTTCGAAACGTCACCCGCCGCGGGATCACCATCAATACCTTCATGCTCGACGACGCCCCGGAGCTGGTCGGCTTCGTCGAACGGATGACCGAGATCAACAAGGGCCGCGCCTTCTTCACCCTGCCGAACCAGCTGGGCAGCTTCCTGACCGTCGACTACCTGGCGCAGAAGCGCAGCCGCTTCCGCTGATCGCCATGGAGGGAACCGATCTCGGAGGAGCGGCCCGACGGCTGGTCTCGAATGCCGCCCGCGGCGTGCGACGCAGCGTCGCCGGCGCGGTGTTCCGCGGGCCTCCCGGCTGGCTGCGGCTGCGCCTGGCCTCCCCGGCGTCGGAGATGGCACCGCCCGGCTGGGCCAGCGATCGCGAGGGCACTCTCTCGCTGCTCGACGTGCTGCGGATCCTCGAGACCGCGGCTCGCGATCCCAAGGTCGCGGGTCTGGTCCTGCGCCTGGTCGGTCCGCCCGGTGGCTACGCAAGGGTGGAGAGCCTGCGCAGGGCGCTCGAGGGCTTCCGGCGCGTCGGCAAGCCGGTCGTCGTCTGGTCCGAGAGCTTCGACACGCGCGAGCTGTGGCTGGCCAGTGCCGCCACCGAGCTGGTGCTGCCCCCCTCCGGCAACGTGCACCTGCTCGGCGTGCGCTTCGAGGGCTTCTTCCTGCGCGAGGTGCTTGAACGGATCGGCGTTCGCGCCGACGTCCTGCGCGTCGGGGATTTCAAGAGCGCCGCCGAGATGTTCACGCGCGACGGCTACTCCGAGGAGGCCCGCGAGCAGCTGGAGGCCATGGCCGACGACGTCTTCGAGGCGATGCTGAGGGACGTGGCGGAGGGGCGCGGCCTCGAACCCGACGCGGTGCGGGCCCTGGTGGATCGGGGCCTGCTGACGGCAGAGGCCGCGCTCGAGGCGGGCTTGATCGATGCTTGTCTGTACCCGGACGAGATCGAGGACCGGCTCCGCGAGCTCGCACCCCATGCGGTGCTGGGCGAACGCCCGAGGCTGTTCGCGGCGGCGGCCTATCTGCGACTGCGCGCCATCGATCCGGGCCCCGAGCCGCTGATCGGCGGGCTTCCCCGCATCGCGTACGTCACGGCGCGCGGCGGGATCGGGCGGGGGCGCGGCCACCGCGGCATCGCCTCCGACACCTACCGCGAGCTGCTCGAACCCCTCGCGCGCCGCGACGAGGTCATCGGGGTGGTGCTGCGCATCGACAGCCCAGGCGGGGAGGGCGTCGCATCCGATCTGCTCTGGCGCTCGGTGCGCCGGATCGCCGAGAAGAAGCCGGTGATCGCCTCGATGGGCGACGTCGCCGCTTCGGGCGGCTACTTCCTCGCGGCAGGCGCCACGGCCATCGTGGCCGAGGCGACCACGATCACCGGGTCGATCGGCGTGGTCGGTGGCAAGCTCGACGTCTCGGCTCTCTACGACCGGCTCGGCGTCGGTCGCGACGCCGTGGAGCGCGGCGCGCAGGCGGGCCTGCACTCCGAGGCCCGCTCGTTCACGCCCGGGGAGCGCAAGGCATTGCGCGAGGAGCTCGACGCCCTCTACGAGCTGTTCCTCGCGCGGGTCGCGGAGGGCCGCGGTCGCACCCGGGACGACGTGCACGCAGTGGCGCAGGGCCGGGTCTGGAGCGGGGCCGGCGCCCACGCGCGCGGTCTCGTCGATCGGCTGGGAGGCCCGCTCGAGGCCCTCGACGAGCTTCGCCAGCGGGCGGGCCTGGGTGCCGGCGAGCGCGTGCGCCTCGAGATCCATCCCCGCCTGCCGTTCTTCTCGGGGGTGCTGCCGATCCCGTTCTCGGGATAGGGCAGGCGCCGGCGCCCGGCGCCGCAGCCGTTACCGTCTGACCGTGGCCCGCAAGCTCAAGCTCGACATCCCGGGGCCCGATCGCCGCATCACCGTGGAGGAGGTGCGCGAGAAGGGCTGGGAGGCCGTCTTCGCCCCCGACGTAGCGCGCCCGCTTCCGCTGATCGTCGAGATCGGCTTCGGCCGGGGCGAGTTCCTGCGCGCGCTGGCCGAGGGAGCCCCGGAGCGCGCCCACCTCGGCGTCGAGCTCTCCTTCAAGCGCGTCCTCAAGATGGCGCGGCGCATCGCGAAGACCGAGGAGCCCAACCTGCGACTGTTCTGCGGGACGGGCGAGCAGGCGGTGCGGGAGCTGCTCGACCCGGAGACCGTGGAGCGCTTCTGGATCAACTTCCCGGACCCGTGGCCGAAGAAGCGCCACCACAAGAACCGCCTGCTCCAGGCCCCGCTGGTGCGGCAGCTCGTGCACCGGCTGGTCCCGGGCGGGGAGCTCGAGATCGCCACGGACCACGTGGAGTACGCCGAAGCCGTGGACGAGGTGCTGCGCCGCGAGCCCCTGCTCGAGAACGCCCTGGACGTCCCCTTCCGGCGTGACGTACCGGGCCGCATGCACACCGCCTACGAGGCCGAGTGGCGCGCCGAGGGGAGGCAGCTCCACTTCTGGAGCTATCGCCGCCGGGTGGTGGCATGACGCGAGGCGCTCGGTGCCGGGTGGTGGCATGACGCGGAGCGCTCGCCGCCGGGTGGACGCATGAACCTCCCCGAGCTCAAGGGAGTTCCGCCCGACGTCCTGCGTGAGCAGTTTCGCGAGCAGGGGTTGCCCGCCTACCGCGCGGATCAGATCGCGAGCTGGGTCTATGGCCGCGGCATCGAGGATCCGGAGCAGATGACGGATCTTCCGCAGGAGCTTCGAGAGCGACTGAACGAGAGCTGGCGCTTCCGCTCCCTAGACGTGCTGCGCGCGGACCACTCCACGGACGGCACGATCAAGGCCGCGCTCCGCGCCGACGACGCGGCCGTCGTCGAGGCCGTGCTGATCCCCGAGGAAGATCGGACGACGCTGTGCGTGTCCACCCAGGTGGGCTGCCCGCTGGCCTGCTCCTTCTGTGCGACGGGGGCGCTCGGCTTCGGCCGCAACCTGCGGAGCGCCGAGATCGTCGATCAGCTGTGCCGGATGGCGGAGCTGTTGCCCGAGGGGCGCCGCATCACGAACGTCGTCTTCATGGGCATGGGGGAGCCCCTGCTGAACCTTCCCCAGGTGATCCCCGCGGTGCGGACGCTGCTCCATCCCAAGGGGTTCGCGATGGCGCCGCGTCGGGTGACCGTGTCGACCGCGGGTGTGGTGCCGCAGATCGCCCCGCTCCTCGAGGCCATCCCGGTGAACCTGGCGGTCTCCCTGCATGCAGCGACCGATGAGGTGCGCGACGTGCTGGTGCCGCTGAACAAGCGCTTTCCCCTCGACGTGCTGCTCGGCACGCTGCGCGGGCTGCCGCGTCTCTCGCGCCGGCACCCCGTGTTCTTCGAGTACACGCTCATCGAGGGGGTGAACGACAGCGTCGAAGATGCCCGTCGCCTGGTCCGTCTGCTCGAAGGGCTCCCCTCCAAGCTGAACCTGATCCCGATGAACGAGCACGGCGACTCCGACTACCGGCCCCCGGCTCCCGAGGTGGCCAGCCGCTTCATGGGGGTGCTGGTGCGGGGAGGCCTTACCACGACCCTGCGGCGCAGCCGGGGCTCCGACATCGACGCCGCCTGCGGCCAGCTGGCCGTCCGTCAACTGCCCGAGGAGCGGCCCGCCGGACGCAAGCCGGCCGCTCCGCAAGCCGCGCCCGGAAGGGCTTCCTCCGGGTAAGGCCCGCCTCTCGGTGGGCCGAAACGGGACTCGGGATGCTGTACGCAGTCGGTGACATCCACGGAGAGCTCGGCAAGCTCGATCGCCTGCTCCACAAGCTCGAGCTGCGGTCGGAGGACCGTCTGGTCTTCCTGGGCGACTACATCGATCGGGGCCCCGAGTCCGCGGGCGTCGTCAGCCGGCTGCTCGAGCTCTCCCGCCACCATGCCTGCGTCTTCCTGCTCGGGAACCACGAGTCGATGATGCTCGACTTCCTCGGCTTCCGGGGGCCGGCCTACTTCGGTGGCGACGCGTTCCTGCTGAACGGGGGCGACCGGACCCTGGCCAGCTACGGCTACTTCCGCGGCCCCGACCCCAAGCCCGAGGAGTTCGATCTTCCGCCGGCCCACGAGGCCTTCTACCGGGCGCTCAAGCCCTATCACGTCGAGGGCGACTACGTGTTCGTCCACGCCGGCCTCGGTGAGAAGGTCCTGCAGAGCGGCGACCCGGCCTACGCCCTGCGCCGCTCGCGCTACGAGGACCTGCTCTGGAACCGCAGCACCGCAGAGCTCCCCCACAACCTCGGCGTCACGATCATCTACGGCCATACCCCCGCCCGCGATCTGAGCGTCCGGCGCAACGAGCCCTTCACCCTCGGCATCGACACCGGCGCCGTCTACGGCGGGCCGCTGACCGCGATCCGGCTGCCGGACGAGACGGTGGTGCAGGTCTAGGACGGGCCGAGCCCGGCCGGGTCGCCCGCGTCCCTCCCGAGGCCGGGTCGCCCGCGTCCCTCCCGAGGCCGGGTCGCCCGCGTCCCTCCCGAGGCCGGGTCGCCCGCGTCCCTCTCGAGGGTGGGCGCTGGGCAGGGCCTACCGCGCCGGAATCACCAGCCTCTGCCCGACCTGCAGCTTGTTGGCGTTGCTCAGGCTGTTGGCCTTCGTGAGCTCGCGCCGTGACACTCCGTGGCGCCGCGCGATGGCGTCCAGGGTGTCTCCGCGGCGGATCGTATAGGTCGTGGGGGCAGCGTCGTTGCTGGCCATCACCGTCGTGCCGACGGCGGGCAGCTCGAGGACCTGTCCCACCTGCAGGTGGTTCCGATTGCGCAGTCCGTTCTCCTGCAGGAGTGCCTGCTCGGAGATCCGGAAGCGGCGCGCGATGCCGGACAGGGTATCTCCGCGTTGGACGCGGTAACGGCCGTCGGCGGGCCGTACGGCGCTGCTCGGGGCCGAGGTGGCGGCATGGGCGATGCCCCCGCGCACCGGCAGCTTGAGAACCTGCCCGACCCGGATCCGGTGCCGGCTCCGCAGGCCGTTCAAGGCCACGAGCGTGCTCTCGCGCGTCCCGTGGTTGCGCGCGATGCGCGAGAGCGTGTCGCCGCGCCGCACCCGATAGGTGCGATCCGGCACCTGCCGGGGGTGCCGTTGATCAGCGGGCAGGCTCGCGAGGACGATCTCGGGGCTGGGCCGCATCGGGTCGCGCGGCACGCGCAGCGCATAACCCTTGGGCACGAACTTCTGGCCGCTCCACACCGGGCTCTGCAGCGCGAGATTCGCGTCGCGCAAGGCCTCCGGGGACACTCCGAAGAGCCGGGAGAGGTCGGCGACCTTCACGTAGTGCTGCAGGACCGCGATCTCGGGCTGCTCGGGATCGTCCTTGGGCAGCGCGCCGAAGTAGCGGGCCGGATCCTGCTGGATCTCGTGGGCCGCCACGAACTCGCAGTAGAAGTTGCGCGATGCGAACCCGAAGGTGCGGCTCTTGTAGCGGTCGAGAACGGTCACGATGTCGTCGGTGCCGAGCTTGCGGACCGCGCGGCTCATGCCGCCGACACCGTGGTTGTAGGCCGTGAGCGCGAGCGGCCAGGTGCCGAGACGGTCGTGGTTGGCGCGCAGCAGCCGGGCCGCGGCGATCGTCGCGAGGAACGGGTCGTTGCGCTCGTCCACGATGTGGTCGACGCGCATGTAGAGACGGCCGGTGCTCCGCGTGAACTGCCAGAGCCCCGAGGCGCCGACGTGGGATCGGGCCTTGGGGTTGAAGGAGGATTCGACGTGGGGCAGCGCGACCAGCGCTTCCGGCAACCGACGGTCGCGGAAGACCTGCCGCATGTAGTCTTCCCAGCGTCCCTGCCGGATCAGGCCCGCGCGGAACTTGTCGGCCTGGCCGCGTTGGAATCGGATCCGCGAGCGAGCCTCGCGCAGGGCCCGGTTCGTGACGTTCGGCGGGAACAACGCGAGCACGCGCGCCTCCTCCGCCGTGAGGCCGGTCCGCTTGCCCGCGGCCAGCCGCGCGAGGATCCCGTCGATGTGGTTGCGCCGCGCCTTGATGCGGTTCCGGCTGCCGTGACGCGAGAGCTTCTGCGGGACGGACGCGGTTTCGTAGACCAGCCGCAGATCCTTCGAATCGTGGATGAAGCCGTGGTCCTGATCCACCTCGGTATAGACGCGGCGCCAGAAATCGACCCGGTACGACAGCTCCGGGGGCTTCGGGAAGAGGGGCTCTGCGGCGCCCGGCCCCGTCACGAGGGGGCTGGTCAGCACGATCAGGAGCGGCAGGAGGCGAAGCATGGGCGCTTGGTTCATCGGCAGGGGCTGCATCCAACCTGACGGCGCTGCCGCCGGCACGGGGCCGGGGATGCGACGCGGGCAATCCGGAGAGCGTAGGGAGTGCAGTGAAGCGCCGCCCTCGGGCGACATGCCATCCCTCTCACGTCCTTCAGCGGGTGTTCACGCAGGAGGTGGCTACTTCCTGCGGCCTTTTCGCCGCGCTTTGCGCGCCGCCTTCCGCTTGCTCTTGTTCTTGCCCTGGGCTGCCTGCTGACGCCGCATCTTCCGGTTGCCGCCCCCGGGAAAGCCGCCCATCAGGGCCTGCGGATCGAGCCCGCCGGGCATGCCCGCCCCCGCCATCCCGGGGCCGCCGAGCCGCCCCAGGCCCGGGATCTTCGAGAGCAGGCCGCCGCCCTTGCCGAGCGAGGCCATCATCTCCCGCATCTGGCCGAAGCGCGATACCAGGTCGCTCACGTCCTTCGGCACATGGCCGCTGCCCTTGGCGATGCGCCGGGCCCGGCTCTTGTCGATCACGTCCGGCTGGGTGCGCTCCTTCGGCGTCATCGACTGGATCATCGACTCGACCTTCGTGAGCTCCTTCTCGTCCACCTGATCGGCGAGGTCGCCGAACATCGGCAGCTTGGCCATGACATCCTTGAGGGGGCCCATCTTCTGGATGGTCTTCAGCTGGGTCAGCAGGTCGTCCATCCCGAACTGACCCTTCAGGATGCGCTCGGCGTCCTCCTCGGCCTTTCGGGTGTCGACGACCTCCTCGAAGTCCTGGACCAGGCCGACGATGTCGCCCATACCGAGGATGCGCGATGCGAGCCCCTCGGGCCGGAAGGTCTCGAGCCGGTCCACGGTCTCGCCGGTTCCGATGAACTTGATCGGGACCCCTGTCACCGACTTCACTGCCAGCGCAGCGCCGCCCCGCGAGTCGCCGTCGAGCTTGGTGAGCACGAGGCCGTCGATCTCGATCTGCTCGGAGAAGGCCTGCGCGACGTTCACGGCGTCCCGGCCCATCAGGGCGTCGCACACCAGCAGGGAGTTGGCGGGGCGGGTCGCGGCCTCGATGCTGCGCAGCTCGCCCATCAGGTCCTCGTCGATCGCCAGCCGGCCCGCGGTGTCGTAGATGATCGCGTCGAATCCCTCGGCCTTCGTGCGGGCCCGCGCCGCCGCGCAGATGGCGTCGGGCCCGTCGCCGGGGCCGCCGGCATGG
>JAJDAR010000319.1 GCA_029261775.1 Deltaproteobacteria bacterium
GGTCAGCACGCTGCTGCGCACGTCGCCGTGGATCACGATCGGCCGGGTCCGGGTGCGCCCGATCGTGCTCGCGGCCGATGGCCGCCGGCTGCTCTTCGCCGGGCAGAGGGGCGTGGCCGTGGACCCGGATGATGACGGCGCCAAGCTCCTGCCGGCTCGCGCCGAGGTGGATGTCTCGGTGCCCCACAACGCCCTCGCCGCGAACGCCATCCTGGTCGCGTACGCGGCCATCCTGATCACCGTGCTGGTCGCCTACACCCGGCGCCTGACACGCCAGGAGAGGGCGGCGCTCGAGGCCGTGATGCGCGAGCGCTCCCGGCTCGCCGAGCGCGCGCGCGGGATCGAGGCCGAGCTGTCCGGCGTGCGCGAGCGCCTGGCCGTGATCGAGCCGGAGAAGGACGTCTACGCCGAGGAGATCTCCTCGCTCGAGAGCGAGCGCGGGCGGCTGCGCGCACGGCTCCACGAGCTCGAGAGCCAGGAGGCCGCGCTGCGCGCTCAGACCGCCGGCGCTCGCGAGCTCGAGCAGGAGCGCGGAGCCCTCGAGGAGCTGCTCGACGAAGCCACCCTGGATCTGACGCGCAAGGACGACGAGATCCGCACCCTGCAGAAGCAGGTCAAGCGGACCGGCAAGGGCGCCGGCAAGGAGGCCGAGATCCTGGGACGGCGGCTGCGCACGCTCTACAAGAACGTCGAGGTCGACGATCACGCGATCGACGGCCTGATCGCCCTCGGCGACGAGAGCCTCAAGCTGCGGGCCGAGGAGGCGTTGAAGAAGCTCTCGGACGAGCCCGAGACGGCGGGAGTCCGACGCAAGGTGGGGGGGCTGCCGGCCCAGCGCACCATCTTCGAGCAGGCCTTCGCCGGCAAGGGCCGCATCTACACGACCCAGGGCCAGAAGCGACGCTTCCGCGTGGTGGCCATCGGCGCGAAGAACAGCCAGAAGACCGACCTCGAGTATCTCAGCCGTCTGCGCGACGCCTGAGCCCGGGCGGTCTACGCCTCCGCCAGCCCGAGACAGCGGCGCAAGGTCGCCTTCAGCTCCGCGTCGTCCCACGGCTTGGGCAACAGCGCGGTGACCCCGGCCTCGTCGAGCTCGCGCTGGGGGATCTCCTCGGGCCAGCCGGTGAGCAGCACACGCGGCGTGCGGCGCCCGGCCCGCTGGAGCTCGGCGAAGAAGTCGATTCCGTGCGTCCCCGGCATCTTCTGGTCCGAGACGATCAGGTCGACCTTGCGCTCGGCCAGCACCTCCTGGGCCCGGCCGGCCGATGCCGCGGTGAGCAACTCGTATCCCTCGCGCCGCAGGATCCGCTGGAGCGCCGAGAGGATGTGGCGCTCGTCGTCCACCAGCAGGATCACCGGCAGCTCGCTCATCGCGCGCGGCGGGCCG
Organism: Deltaproteobacteria bacterium; assembly: GCA_029261775.1. Classification (GTDB taxonomy): domain Bacteria; phylum Myxococcota_A; class UBA9160; order UBA9160; family UBA6930. The sequence continues at coordinate 1,388 of JAJDAR010000319.1, forward strand.
GCACCCGATCCTCGGGGTCGAGGGACAGGCGCACCTCGAAGGAGCTGCCCCGGCCGACCTCGCTGTCGACCTGCAGGCTGCCGCCGAGCTGCTCGACCAGGTTGAAGGACGTCGACAGCCCGAGCCCCATGCCGACGCCCACCTCCTTGGTCGTGAAAAAGGGGTCGAAGATGCGCTTCATCACGTCGGGCGCGATGCCGGTGCCGTTGTCGGCGACCTGGATCACGACCTCATCCCCCTCGAGGGCCGTGCGCAGCTTGATCTCGCCGCGCAGCGTTTCCTCGCTCTCGGCCCGCGCCTCGATCGCCTGGTAGGCGTTCACCAGCAGGTTCATGAAGACCTGCTGGAGCTGGACGGGATGGCAGGAGATCGGCGGCAGCTCGTCGTACTGCTTGGTGAGCACGACGGAGTGCTTCATCATGGTCCAGACGATGTTGGCGGTGGAGTCGAGGGCGCGGTTCACGTCGGTCGGCACGCGCTCGCCGGTGTCCTGATAGGAGAAGGCCCGCAGGTCCCGCACGATCGAGCGGATGCGCTCGGATCCCTCCAACGACTCGCGGATCGCCGTCCCGAAGTCGCGCAGCAGGAAGCCGGCATCCACCTCCTGGATCACCGCCTCGAGCTCCGCCGCGGCGCGCCGCACCTCGTCGGCGTCGATGCGCTCGCTGCCCGCCGCCGCGCGCAGTCCTTCGAGGCGATCCCACACCTTGCCGAGATCGTCGAGGTACTCGGAGAGCTGTCCGAGATTCGCGTGGACGAAGCCCATCGGGTTGTTGATCTCGTGGGCCACACCCGCTGCGAGCTGACCGATCGACGCCATCTTCTCCGTCTGCAGGACCTGCCGCTCGAGCTGCTTGATCTCGGTCAGATCCTGGAAGATCGCGACCACCCCCTCGCGCGCGCCGGCGCCGTCGATCAGCGGCGCACAGGACATCCCGATCGGGATCAGGCGGCCATCGACGCGGGCCACGACCATCTCGGCACCGCGGTACGGGGCGCCGTCGGCGAGGGTCCGGAGCGGCAGGATCTCGTCGTCCTCGAGACTCGGGAACCATCGGCGCAGCGGGCTTCCCATGAGCTCTCCGGGCTCGCCGCCGAGCAGGCGCTCGGCCGTGGGATTCGCATACGAGATGCGCGCCGAAGGGTCCACGACCACTAGGGCACTGTTCATGTTCTGAATGATGTGCTGGTTGTAACGCCTCAGTTCATCGACGGTCTTCCCCAGCCTTGCCGCCTCGCCGCGCTGCTGGATGTGGGTCAGTCGGCGCAGCTGCTCGAAGGCCGCGATCGGGAGCAGATCGGCGAAGTCCTCGCCCAGGCGAACACAGTCGGCCGCTCCCGCCCGGTAGGCCTCGAGCGCGAAGGCTTCGTCATCGTCGCGCACCACGGCGAGGGCTGGGGCGGCGGCCTCGCGCGCGGCCTCGAGGCAGCGCCAGAAGCCCTCGCCGAGCGCCTGGTCGAGCACCACCAGGTCGGCGTGGTTGCCGCGCAGAGCGGTCAGGGCGGCCCCCTGGTCCCGGTGGATCTCCAGGGTCACATCGTGGCCGAGCCGGCGCAGGGGACCCTCCAGGTCCAGCACGCCGCCCGTCTGCTCGCGGGCGTGGGCCTCGTCGGCCTCCGCCACCAGGACGCGGAGCGGCTCCCGCGCGCGCTGCGCGCCCTCGCGCTCGCCCTGCCCCTCCGTCATCGGAGCGAAGCTACCCGACCGCCGGGAGGCCTCCAACCACGTCCGCCCGCGCCCGACTCCGGGTCTCGATCCCGTGCTTGGCCAGCTTGCGGTAGAGGGTCGAGCGCCCGATCCCGAGCCGGCGGGCGGCCTCGCGGGCATCGCCCCCTGTCTCCTCGAGCGCGCGCTCGAGGGCGAGGCGCTCGTAGGCATCCAGGGAGAGCGGCACGCCCTGCGGGTCCACCCGGGCCGTCGGCACGGGCTCGGAGTGACTCGTCCCGACCCGCAGATCGCTCGCCTCGAGACGGTCGCCCGGGGCCAGGGCGAGGCCGGCCTCGATCGTGTTCTCGAGCTCGCGCACGTTGCCGGGCCAGTCGTAGCGGCACAGACGTTCGAGGGCCTCCGGCGAGAAGCCACGCACCGAGGAGCTCGGCACCTGGTGCTTCTGCAGCAGGTGCTGGGCGAGCAGCGGGATGTCCTCGCTGCGCTCGCGGAGCGGCGGCAGCTCGATCCGGACCACGTTCAGCCGGTAGTAGAGATCCTGGCGGAACTGACCCTTTGCGACCATCTCGGGCAGGCTGCGGTGGGTCGCACAGACGACCCGGAGATCGACCGACACCGACGCGGAAGCGCCCACGGGGCGCACCTCCTTCTGCTGCAGGGCCCGCAGGAGCTTCGCCTGGACCGCCGGGGGCAGCTCGCCGACCTCGTCGAGGAAGAGCGTGCCGCCGTCGGCGACCCGGAACAGGCCGGGCGCCCCGACAGCACCCGTGAAGGCTCCCCGCTGGTGCCCGAAGAGCTCGCTCTCGATGATCGTCTCGGGGAGCGCGCCGCAGTCGACCGGCACGAAGGGTCCCTCGCGTCGCGGACTCGAGGCATGCAGGGCGCGAGCGACCAGCTCCTTGCCGGTCCCGCTCTCGCCCTGGATCAGCACGGTCGACTCGTTGTGGTGGAGGCTGTCCACGGTCCGCAGCACGCGGCGCATGGAACGCGAGCCGGCGATCAACTCCGGATGCCCGCGGCGCTCACGCAGCTCTTCTTCGAGCTCCTGGGTGCGCACCACGAGTCGGCGGCGCTCGACTGCGCGCCGCACCGTGTTGCGAACGCGGTGGGCGTCTCCGACGGGCTTCTCCAGGACGTCGAAGGCCCCGTGCCGCATGCAGTCGACGGCGCGCTCGACGCTCGCATGGCCGCTCAGGATCACGACCTCGACGTCCGGGCGCAGCTCCTTGATCCGCTCGAGCAGCGTGAAGCCGTCGATCGAGCCGAGGACCAGATCGAGCAGCACCACGTCGAGCGAGCGGTCCTCCAGCTCGGGTCGCAGCATCTCCCAGGACGAAGCCTCGACGAAGCTGTGCCCTTCGGGTCGCAGGATCCGCTCGAGCGCGCGGACGAAGAGCGGCTCGTCGTCCACCAGGACGATCCGGCCCCTTTCGCCCAGGGCGGACGTCTCCCGGGGACCCACGATGGGTGCAGCCTCGGAGGTCATGCGGCGCTCATCGGAAGAAGGCACCCCCGGGTTGAATGGTCGGACAGCGGTTCCTACCTTGCGTCGGCTTCCCCCCGGAAGAGGTAACCGCCCTGGGCAAGCCCCACGTGCTGGTCGTCGACGACCACGAGCTGTACCGCCGGGCGGTCGAGCGGGTGCTGGCCCGTGCCGGTTACCGCGTCTCCACGGCCGTCGATGCGAGCGAAGCCATGGCCGCGGTGGCCTCTGGGCCCATCGATCTGGTGCTCTGCGACGTGAAGATGCCGGGCATCAGCGGCCTCGAGCTGGTCCGGCAGATCCACGACCTGCACCCCGACCTCCCCTGCATCGTCGTCACCGGCTACGGGGGGGCTGAGGCCTCCGTGGAGGCCCTGCGCGCCGGCGCCTTCTGGTACCTCGAGAAGGCCATGGATGGACCGCAGCAGGACGTGCTGCGTCGCCTGGCGGCCCAGGCCATCGAGCATGGGCACCTCAAGGCCGAGAACCGCCGCCTGCAGCACCAGCTGCACGACCGCTACCGCTTCGACAACATCGTCGGCGCCGACAACGGGCTCCGCGAGGTCCTGAGTCTGGTCGAGCGGGTGGCCGACTCGGAGAAGACCGTGCTGATCACGGGCGAGAGCGGCACCGGCAAGGAGGTCATCGCCCGGGCGCTGCACTACAACAGCCGGCGCGCGGAGCGCCCGCTGGTGATCGTGAACTGCGGCGCGATCCCCGAGGAGCTGCTCGAGTCCGAGCTCTTCGGCCACGTCCGGGGCGCCTTCACCAACGCCGTGAGCCACCGCGAGGGGCGCTTCTCTGCCGCCCAGGGCGGGACGATCTTCCTCGACGAGATCGGCGACATGAGCCCGAACCTGCAGGTCAAGCTGCTGCGCGTCCTGCAGGACCGGACCTTCGAGCCGGTGGGCTCCTCGCGGACCGAGCGGGTCGACGTGCGGGTGATCGCCGCCACCCATCAGGACCTCCAGGTCGCGATGGCGGAGAAGCGCTTCCGCGAGGACCTCTTCTACCGCTTGAACGTGATCCCGATCGAGGTGCCGCCGCTCCGGAAGCGCCGCGAAGACGTGCCGATCCTGGTCCGCCACTTCCTCGACCGGACCCGGGAGGACGGAAGCCCCGGCTGCACCCTCTCGCCCGAGGCCCTCGTGCGGCTCTGCGCCTACGATTGGCCCGGCAACGTCCGGGAGCTCGAGAACCTGATCGAGCGCCTCGTCGTGCTCAAGGGCGACGGCGAGATCGGCGTCGACCAACTCCCCCCCGAGCTGCGGGATGGCGGCCCGAAGCCGGAGCCCGGGACCACGCGGGTGACCGACGCGGGCCTTTCCTTCAACGAGGAGGTCGATCGGTTCGAGACCGACCTCATCCTGCAGGCGCTCGAGATCACGCACTGGAACAAGAACCAGGCGGCCCAGCTGATCGGGCTCAACCGGACGACCTTGATCGAGAAGATCAAGAAGAAGCGTCTGGCGCCCGAAGAGTAGTCAGGACCCCGCCGCTCCCGACCCCGGAGCGGCGCCCGAGCCTGGCCGGCTCCTCTGCCCGCAGGGGAGCCCACCCGCACTGCCGCCCGCTCCCGGCAGAAGGACGCCGGACTGCCGCCGCCGGTGTCAGGGCGCTGACGGATTCGTAACCCGCGCCCGCTGCTGGCGTCGGCGTTCTGACGCTTCCGCACCGCACGTGCCGGTCCGCCATTTCCGGCGGCGTCGCTGGCCGAGCTGCGGGTTTCGCCGGGTCCGACCTCGGCCATTCGCTGGAAATCCTTGTCCGACCGGTGGGTTACACAGCCAGCCACCGGCCGCTGAACGGGCCGCGTTGGCCCCACCCGTCCAATTTTCGAGACGTTGGCACGAGCCGTGCTTTGACCCGCATCCAACGCGCAGCGGAACGGCAGGAGGGGTCACCTGCCGCCGGGTCGAGCACGACGCAAAGCGCAACAGCCGGAGGATCGGATCGGATGGAAGCTCAGCTTCGGGACGCGAGAGAGAAATTTGGCGACATCCCGGGAGACCTCAAGGAACAGATCGTCGTCGAGCACGCGCCCCTGATCCGGTACATCGTGAACCGCATCGCCGTTCGCCTGCCCTCGCACATCGATCTCGACGATCTCCACAACACCGGTGTGATCGGGTTGATGGACGCGATCGAGAAATACGATCCCGAGAAGAACTGCAAGTTCAAGACCTACGCCGAGTTCCGCATCAAGGGCGCGATCCTGGATCAGCTCCGCTCGCTCGACTGGGTGCCCCGGAGCGTGCGCCAGAAGAGCCGCAAGCTGGAGCGCGCCTACGGCGAGGTGGAGCAGCGTCTCGGCCGCCAGGCCAGCGAGGACGAGGTGGCCGACAGCCTCGGCCTGCAGATCGACAAGTTCCACGAGCTGATGAACCAGGTGCGCGGCATCTCGCTCGTCAACCTCGAGGAGATCCGCGGCGGCGGCGGCCAGGACGGTGACCGCACCGGCAACTTCGCCGA
>JAJDAR010000320.1 GCA_029261775.1 Deltaproteobacteria bacterium
AAACACGGGTTGATTTCAGGCGCTTGCAGGACCCTCGGCTCGGATCCAACGGGACCCGCACCCGAAGCTGCTAAGTGCCCGCCCTGCCAAGGGACGTGTCATGACCAAGCCGACCAGGCGCGCGGGGGATTCCACGCGGGCCGTGCATGCAGGCCAGCGGGATGGTGAGAGCCACGCCCTCGTCCCGCCGATCCATCAGACCTCCACGTTCTGGTTTCGCGACTCGGCCGAGCTGCGCGAGTTCGCAGAGGGGAGGCTCGAGCGCGACGAGTACGGGCGCTACAGCAACCCCACCTGGAGGGTCGTGGAGCACAAGCTCTCCGATCTCGAGGGGGCGGAGGAGACGGTGCTGTTCTCGTCGGGCATGAGTGCGGCCACGACGACCTTCCTGGCGCTGCTGCCGAAGGGCGGGCACATCGTCGTGACGAACGATTGCTACCGCCGCACGCGTCAGTTCATCCAGCAGTTCCTCTCCAAGCTCGAGGTCGAGGCGACCGTGATCGAGCCTGCGAACACAGCGGCGCTGAAGGATGCGCTCCGCGACGACACCGTCTTCTTCTTCACCGAGTCACCGACGAACCCGTACCTTCGCGTGATCGACCTTCCCGAGGCCGCGCGCATCTGCCACGAGCGCGGGACCAAGGTCATCATCGACGGCACCTTCGCGACGCCGATCAACCATCGGCCGCTCGACCAGGGCGCCGACCTGGTCGTTCACAGCGCGACCAAGTACCTCGGCGGGCACAACGACCTGATCGCCGGAACGGTGTCGGGCGGCGCCGAGGAGATCAAGCCGGTGCGGGAGGCCTGCGGGGTGCTCGGTGGCATCCTCGATCCGCACGCTGCGTACCTGCTGCTGCGGGGGATGAAGACGCTCGCGCTCCGGATGGAGCGGCACAACGCGAACGGCCTCGCCGTCGCCCGGGCGCTCGAGGGCCACCCGAAGGTGCGCCGGGTCCACTATCCGGGCCTGGCGAGCCATCCGGACCACGCCGTCGCGTCGCAGTTGATGAAGGGCTTCGCCGGGGTCGTGACCTTCGAGATCGAGGGCGACCTCGAGGCCGCGATCCGCTTCACCGACGCCTGCCGCGTGCCGTACATCGCGCCGAGCCTCGGGGGCGTCGACGCCCTCGTCGAGATGCCGGTGCTGATGTCGTACTGGGACTACCCGCCCGAGGAGCGGCAGGCCTACGGCATCACCGACTCGCTGGTGCGGCTGTCGTGTGGCATCGAGGACGCCGAGGATCTGATCGAGGACCTCGAGCAGGCGCTCACGCAGGTCTGAGAGCCGTCGGGCGTCGGCCGGGCCTAGAGGAGGTCGCCCTCGGCGGGCTGCGCGTGCTCCATCGCCAGCAGCTTCTTCTTCATCCGCAGGCCTCCGGCGTAGCCGCCTAGCTTCCCCCCCGCAGCGACGATGCGGTGGCACGGAATCACGAGGGAGACGGGGTTCGCGCCGTTGGCGGTTCCGACGGCGCGAACGGCGCTGGGCTGCTCGATGGCCCGGGCGATCTCGGTGTAGGTCCGGACTTCTCCGTACGCGACGTTGGCGAGCGCCTCGTAGACCCGCAGCTGGAAGGCCGTGGCGCGGAGGTCCAGGGGCAGATCGAAGCCGTCGCGCTTGCCTTCCAGGTACTCGGTGATCTGGCGGACGGCGCGCTGGTTCGGCTTCCAGGCCTCGCGCAGCTCGGCGCCGGGCGCATGGCGCCGGCGCCAGCCGTCGAGCCCTCGGCCGCTGGCCCGCGGCAGCTGGACGTAGGCCAGCCCGCGGGCAGACGACACGCAACGCATCATGCCGAAGCGCGTCTCGAACTCCGCGGCGTGGAGGATCTCCATCCGGATGCACCGTAGCAGAGCCGGCGGACGCCGTTCGAGACGGTGGTTGGCGCGATCGGAGCCTTCCGAGACGCCGCTTCGGGTGCGGACTAGGCTCTGGCCGGGAGGAAGGGTGGCCCACCTGCTCGTCTCCGGCGGCGCCGGATACATCGGAAGTCACACGGTCCGCTCACTGCAGCGGGCGGGGCACACGGTCGCGGTGATCGACGACCTGCGGAGCGGGCGCGCGGCGGCCGTCGTCGGCGCCCCCCTGCTTCGCTGCGACGTCGGCGATGCGCAGCGCGTCCCCGACCTGCTCGGTCGCTACGGCCCCTTCGACGGTGTGCTCCACTTCGCCGCTTCGATCGAAGTGGCCGAATCGGTGCGCGATCCGCTCGCCTACTACCGGAACAACGTGATCGCAGCGGCGAATCTCGTGCGGGCCTCGGTCGGGCACGGCTGTCGCGCCTTCGTGTTCTCGTCGACGGCCGCCGTGTACGGCCATCCCGAGAAGCAGCCGATCGGCGAGGATGAACCGCTCGCCCCGATCAACCCCTACGGCGCCGGCAAGGCGATGGTCGAGCGGATCCTCGCGGACGTCGAGCAGGCCTACGGGATGCGCTGGGCCGCGCTCCGCTACTTCAACGCCTGTGGAGCGGACCCCGACGGTGACCTCGGCGAGTGCCACGACCCCGAGACGCACCTGATCCCGCTCGCTCTCGAGGCCGCCGCCGGCCTGCGACCGGCCCTCTCGCTGTTCGGCACCGACTATCCGACTCCGGACGGAACCTGCGTCCGCGACTACGTGCACGTGAGCGACCTGGCGCAGGCCCACGTGCTCGCCATCGAGGGGCTCCTGGCCGATGGGCCCGGCGGTGCGTACAACCTGGGGACGGGTCAGGGTCGAAGCAACCGCGAGGTGCTGGAGACGATCGGGCGGGTGATCGGGCGCCCGGTGCCGTTCAGCGAGGTCGGGCGGCGACCGGGGGATCCCCCGGAGCTGGTCGCCGACGCACGCCGCTTCCGCCACGACTTCGGCTGGGAGCCGCAGCACTCGGACCTCGAGACCATCCTCCGCACCGCCTGGAGCTGGCTCCAGACCTGGCGCCACCTCTGAAACAACCTAAGAGACTGGCCTGGCACTTCTCTCAAGTGACGTATTCCCCGGAGGGTTGACTGAGAGACCCGACCCCTTTGTCAACTTCGGGGGGTGTCCATGGAGAGGCGCTTCATCATCTTCTGGAGGGACTGACGGGGGATGCCGAGGCGCTCGGCGGCGCGGGTCTTGCTGCCGGTCTCCTCGAGGGCCTGCTCGATCATCTGCTTCTTCAGCAGGTCGACGGCGCGGTTGAGATCGCGCTCCTCGGGGATGGCGATGCCGCCGGCCTCCGCGGAAGCCTCGGGCCGCAGATCCTCCGAGAACATGCTCTCGTGGATCATCGTCTCGTCCGAGCCCGCCAGCGCGACCGCGCGCTGGATCTCGTTCTGGAGCTCGCGGACGTTCCCGCTCCAGTCGTGCGCTCCGAGCCGATCCATGGCCGCGTTCGTGAAGCCCCGCAGCTGCCGCTTCATCTTCTCGTTCGTGATGTCCAGGAAGTGGTGGGCGAGCGCCGGAATGTCCTCGCGGCGGTCCCTGAGCGGCGGCAGCTCGATCTCCACCACCCGCAGGCGGTAGTAGAGGTCCTCCCGGAACCGGCCCTCCTTCACCTCGGTGCGCAGGTCGCGGTTGGTGGCGGCGATGATCCGCACGTCCACACGGCGCGCATCCGAGGAGCCGAGCGGACGGATCTCGCCGTCCTGGAGGACACGAAGCAGCCGCACCTGCATCCCGGGCTCCGTCTCCCCGATCTCGTCGAGGAAGATCGTGCCGCCATCGGCGATCTCGAACAGGCCCTTCTTGTCCTGATGCGCGCCGGTGAAGGCGCCCCGCTTGTGTCCGAAGAGCTCGCTCTCGAGCAGGGTGTCGGGAAGCGCCCCGCAGTTCTGCGCGACGAAGCGCGCGTCCTTGCGCGCTCCCGCGTAGTGAATGGCGCGCGCGACGAGGTCCTTGCCGGTGCCGGTCTCGCCTCCGAGCAGCACGGTGGCGTCGGTCTGGGCCACCTTCTCCATCACGTCGAAGACGCGCTGCATCGCCGGGCTGGCCCCGATGATCTGGTCGAAGGCGAACTGCCGCTCCACCTCGCGGCGCAGGAAGAGGTTCTCCTGCCGCAGTTGCTCGTTCGCGGCCGCCAGCGCGGCCGCGAGGTGGGTGTTCTCGGCGTTGAGGCGATAGTTCTCGAGCGCGCGCTTCACATCGAGCCGCAGCTCGTCGGGCTCCCACGGCTTCTGGATGTAGCGGTAGATGCGCCCGTCGTTGATCGCGCGAACGATCGCCTGGATGTCGGCATAGCCCGTCAGCATCATCCGCACGCAGGCCGGTCGGATCTCGACCACCCGCTCCAGGAACTCGCTGCCGCTCATCCCGGGCATCACCTGGTCGACGATCACCAGGTCGATGTCCTCGTCCTGCATGATCCGCAGCCCGTCGGGCCCGTTGTCGACGGCGAAGACGGTGTAGTCCTCGGACAGGGTCAGCTCGATCGACTCGAGGATCGCGACCTCGTCGTCGACCAGCAGCACCTTGAAGGGGTGCTCGCCGGACTCGTCCTGGCGGGCGCCCTCGATGCTGGTCGGAGCCTCGGCGGGGGGCAGATCGCTGCTCACCGGGCGACCATACCGGGCGGCGGCCAGTGCAGCAAAATGCGGCACCCAGGGCGGGGCGCTCCACGCAGAAGAGGCGGCCGGCTCTTGCCGACCGCCTCTTCTCGAGCTGCTCCCCCGCTGGCGGGGAGCCGGCTGGCGCTAGCGCCGCCGTGCGGTCTTGCGCCGGACGGGCTTCCGCGCGGTCTTGCGACGAGCGGTCGCCTTCTTGCGCGTGGCCTTCTTCCGTGCGGTCTTGCGGCGCGGGGTCGCCTTCTTTCGCGTCGTCTTCTTGCGAGCGGTCTTCTTCCGGACGGCCTTCTTGCGAGCGGTCTTCTTCCGCGGCGCTGCCTTCTTCCGGGTCGCCTTGCGCACGGTCTTGCGCCTGGCGGTCTTCTTGCGGGTGGGACGCCCGCGCCGCGCCATCTTGGTGCGTGCCACGTCGCCCTGCTTGTCGATGAAGTACAGGAAGCCGTCTTCCCGCTCGACACCGGCCTTGGTGACCAGCTGAGGCTTGGTCCGCGAAGGCTTGCCGCCCCCGCGTGCCATCTTGGCCCGGCTCACGTGCCCCTTCTTGTCGAGGTAGTAGAGCCAGCCCTTTTCCCGCTTGATTCCGGTCCTCGCGACCTTGGTGGCCATGGACCCTCTCCTTCTGTGGTGTGGTTCAGATGTCCGACCCGGGGTGGGCCGGCGCTCTGGAGGAACCGCACCGCGGCAGGGGGTGGACCTGCGGTACACCGAGGAGGATCGGGAGCGCCTCCGACGGTGTCAACAGGAAAATCGGGCATTTATCGTCGGAGTTGCGAGTCCGGAGGGGCCCCTCCGACGGCGTGGGGCGCTCCAGGGCCCTCGGACGGCCGCCGGCCGCAGCCCCCACCGACGGAGAACCGTCTGCTAGGCGGGCCCGAGGGCCTCGACCCGCTCGATCACGAGCTGCTCGTAGCGGGCCCCATCGAGGCGACCCATCTCCTGGATGCCCGTCGGAGAGGTCACGTTGATCTCCGTGAGCTTGCCCCCGATCACGTCGATCCCGACGAAGAACAGGCCGTCCCGCCGCAGCCACGGGCCCACGGCCTCCACGATGCGAAGGTCGTGGTCGTCGAGCCCCGTCTTCACGGCCCGCCCTCCCACGTGGAGGTTGGCCCGGTGCTCGGCGTCGCTCGGCACCCGCAGCAGGGCCCCGAGCGGCTCGCCCTCGAGCAGCAGGATCCGCTTGTCCCCCTCCCGGATCTCCGGCAGGTAGCGCTGCGCCATGATCGGCCGCTGGCCGAAGCGCGTGCTCTGCTCGAGGATGGAGGTGAGGTTCCGGTCCTGGCGGTGGACGTGGAAGATGCCCTCGCCGCCGCGACCGTCGAGGGGCTTCACGATCATCTCGCCCCCGAGCGCGTCGAGGAATGCGAGCAGCTCGCCGCTGTGGCGCGTCACCAGGGTCTCGGCCATCAGCTCGGGAAAGTTCAGGGCGTAGAGCTTCTCGTTCGACGCGAGGATCGCCGCCGGGCGGTTCAGCACGCGAGCGCGACGGCAGAGGCCGAGGATCTGCGTCGCCGTGACGAAGTCGGCGTCGACCGGCGGGTCCTTGCGCTGCCAGACGACGTCGAAGGCCTCGTCGAGGACGACGGCCTGCGAGGGGCCGAGGTCGAAGAAGTCACCGGCCTTGCGGCGCAGGGTGATCGGGCTCGCCCAGCCCGTCGCTCCCTCGAGGCGTACGCCGAGGTCGTTGGGATCGAGGTACCAGAGGCTGTGGCCGCGCTCCTGGGCCTCCAGCATCAAGGCGAAGGTCGTGTCGGCCTCGATGTCCATGATGGACGGCGGATCCATCACGAAGCCCATCCGCAGGGGCGCGGGCGCGTCAGACAAGGGGGCCCCGGATTCGATTCGACAAGGCGGCACTCCGTTGCGAAGGCGCAGGGCCCTCCTGGAGCGACGATCGTTAGCGCAGCTCGGCACCCGTCGGCTACGGTCGTCCGAGATCGGGGGCCTTCGCAGTGAGCCGCTTTCGCTGGGTTCTCGCTGCGGTGGTGGTGATGAGCCTGGGCGTCGGAGCCGCCGCTGCGGCGTTCTACGTCACGTTCGTCCAGGACCTGCCGAGCTTCGAGACGCTCTCGGACTATCGGCCGCCGCTGACGAGCACCGTGTTCGACCGGCGCGGCGTCCCCGTCGGCGAGTTCTACGAGTTCCGTCGGCAGCTCACCCCGCTCGACGCCGTGCCCCGGCACGTCATCCAGGCCTTCCTCGCGGCCGAGGACGACAACTTCTACGAGCACTCGGGCGTCGACTACGTCTCCATCCTCCGTGCGGCCTGGGCCAATCTGCGGGCCGGCGGTGAGACGGTCCAGGGAGCGAGCACGATCACGCAGCAGACGGTGAAGCAGCTGCTGCTGTCGTCGGAGCAGACCTACCGGCGCAAGATCCGCGAGCTGATCCTCGCGCGGCGCATCGAGCAGCGCTTCAGCAAGGACGACATTCTCTACCTGTACTTGAACCAGATCTATTTCGGTGCGGGCGCGTACGGCGTGGGCGAGGCGGCGCGCACCTACTTCGACAAGAGCGTCTCGGAGATCGACGCTGGGGAGGCGGCGTTGCTCGCGGGCTTGCCGAAGGCGCCCGGACGCAACTCGCCCTACCTCGACCCGGAGCGCGCCGAGGAGCGGCGCCTGTACGTGCTCGACCGCATGGCCGAGGAGGGCTTCCTCGACCCGGTGACCCATGGGGAGGCCCGCGCGAATCCACCTGTGCTGCGCGAGCAGCAGCCGCGGCCCGACTTCGCCGTGGCCTCGTACTTCACCGAGACGATCCGCCGGCTGCTCGTGGAATCCCTCGGCAACGAGACCGTGCTGCAAGGAGGCCTGCGGATCGAGACCACGCTCGACCTGCCGCTGCAGCGCGACGCCGTGGCCGCGGTGCAGCGGGGCCTGGAGGCGCTCGACCGGCGGCGCGGCTACCGCGGCCCGCTCAGGCAGGTGCCCGCAGAAAGCTTCGAGGCCGAGCTCGCGATCCTGGCCGAGAAGAACCAGCTCGTGGTGATCGAGGGTGAAGAGCAACCGCTGCCTGCCGAGGGCGCCCAGCTCGAGGCGTTGCTGCTCGACGTCGGCAAGACGCGGGCGCGGGCCGCGCTCGCACCCGGCTTCGACGTGGAGCTCAGGCTCGAAGGCCAGACCTGGGCCCGTGCCCTCGACGGACCGCGCGGCGAGCTCGGGGACCTGCGCAAGAGCTTTGCCGCCGGAGACGTCGTGCCCGTGCGGATCGATCCGGAAACCCCGGACGACGAGGAAGCCACGCTTCCGCGCGTCCAGCTGGCCCAGACGCCGGACGCCCAGGGTGCGCTGCTCTCCTTTGAAGTCGGGAGCGGCGACGTGCTCGCGCTCGTCGGCGGCTACGACTTCGAGGACAGCGAGTTCGATCGCGCGACCCAGGCCACCCGACAGCCCGGCTCCGCCTTCAAGCCGATCGTCTACGCCGCGGCGATGGGCCGTGGCTACACGCCGGCCTCGATCGTGATCGATCGGCCGGTCGTGATCGAGAACGAGGGCTTCACGTGGCGGCCGGAGAACTACGGTCGTCGTTTCCTCGGCCCGCTGGTCGTTGGCGAGGCGCTGGCCCGCTCGGTGAACAACGCGACGATCCACCTGCTGCGGGAGGTCGGGGTCGATCACGTGATGGAGCTCGCCCGGCGCCTGGGCATCGAATCGCCGATGGAGCGCAACCTGGGGCTGGCGCTCGGCACCAACCCGCTGACCCTGCTCGAGATCACCCGCGCCTACGGCGTGTTCGCCGCGGGCGGCCGCAAGGTCCGGCCGCGGATCCTGCTGCGGGTGCTCGATCGGGACGGCCAGCTCCTGCTCGGGGAGGTCGCCCTCGGCGAGGACCCGCCGCGGATCGGGCCCGTGACCGAGACCGCAGCACTCGGCGACGAAGCGGGAAGGGCCGACCTGCCCCGGGGCGTGGAGGAGCCGCCGCCCGGCCCGGTCGTCGAGGGTCAGGACGACCTCGAGGGTCTGCCCCCGGGCTACGCCATCTCCCCCCAACAGGCCTTCCTGGCAACCGCTCTGCTCCGACAGGTCGTGGAGCACCCGAAGGGCACGGGTCGCCGCGCCCTCTCGCTGGGCCACCCGCTGGCCGGAAAGACCGGCACGACCAACGACCAGGGCGACGCCTGGTTCGTCGGATACTCAGCGGAGGTCGCCACCGGCGTGTGGGTGGGATTCGACGAGAAACGCGTGCTGGGGCGCGGGGAGACCGGCGGGCGCGCGGCCCTGCCGATCTGGCTCGACATGATGAAGGCGGTGCTCGCCGATCGACCGGTGCGCGACTTCCCGGTTCCGGACGGGATCGTGTTCGCGCGCATCGACGGCGAGACCGGGCTGCTCGCCTCGGCCTCGACCCGCAACGCCTTGTTCCAACCGTTCCTCGAGGGCACCGCGCCGACAGAGCGCGCCGACCAGGCAGCGACGGGCTCGGACCGTCTGCGCCTCGACTTCTAGGCGCCCCGCAGCAGCACGCCGAGCTCGGCCGGTGTCGCCACCAGCCGGTCCACGCCCGCCTCCCGGAGCTCGAGCGCGTCCCCGATGCCCCAGGCGACCCCGATGGTGAACAAGCCGTGGGCCCGGCCGGCCTGCACGTCGAAGTGGCGATCCCCGACCATCGCCACGCGGGCGGGCGCGGGAGCCCCGGACAGCGCGGCCAGCGCGCGCTCGACCGTGCGGGTCTTGTTCTCCGCCGCGGTCGCAGCGAGCGGCGGACCCGTGATCGCCGCGAAGTACCGGGCAAGGCCGGTGGCCTCGAGGATCGGTCGGGCGAAGACCTCGGGCTTGGACGTCGCAACCGCGAGAGTCAGCCGGTCGGGGAGCGAGCGGAGGCAGTCGGCCATGCCCGGCATCGCTGGCGTATCGCGTGGGGCGATCACCGTGTAGCGCTCGCGGTAGTTTGCGACGCAACGCGGCGCGGCGCGGATCGAGACCCCACGCGCCGCGAGCAGCTGCTCGAAGCTGTGCTCGAGGGGAGGGCCGATGAACGGGTACAACGCCTCCTCCGGCTCCGGAGCGAGCCCTTCGCACTGCAGGGCGTGGTTGATGCAGTGGGCGATCGGACCGCGGGAGTCGACGAGCACGCCGTCGAGATCGAAGAGGACCGCGGCGAAGCGGGAGGGGGCTTGCATTGACATGGAGGCGGTCGGCACGGTAGCAACGAGTGGTGGGGGACCGAGTCACGCACGCAGGTGTGGCGCGTCCGGGGCTCGTGGCGGTGCCGCCTGGCCCGGAGGCGCCCGCGCCCGAGCCTGGGCGCGCCGACACCCAGGCGTTGCTGGCCCGTGCCGTCGAGCAGCTCGCCGCGGCGACCCGCAGTCCCCGGGTGGCGGCGTGGGGGCCCGGACGCACCGGCGAGCCCGTGGTGCTGG
The DNA here is from genome assembly GCA_029261775.1 of Deltaproteobacteria bacterium. Classification (GTDB taxonomy): domain Bacteria; phylum Myxococcota_A; class UBA9160; order UBA9160; family UBA6930. Next base: position 9,887 of record JAJDAR010000320.1, read on the forward strand.
CCGCCCGGATCGAGGGCGCTGCGCTGGTTTCGCCACAGCTCTCGGACTGGCAGGCCGCCTGCCAGCTTTCCCGCCCGGTGGACCTCGGCGGGTCGGGCCGGCCGGAGGCCCTGGCCACCCTGCCGGAGCGCGCGGGCTTCACGGCCGCCGCGCCGATCCGCTCCACCGGAGGCGACGCGGCAGCGGTCCTCCTGCTCGGCGGACCTGCGGACCCTGCCGGTCGGGTCCGTCCGCGAACCCTCGCGGCCCTGGGCGCAGCGGCCGAGCGCCTGCGCGGTCCGCTCGCCCTGGCCGAGGCCGACCAGCGCCTCGCGCAGCTGGATCTCGAGATCCGACGGCTGGATCGCATGGCGACTCTCGGGAGCCTGGTGGCCGAGGTCGTCCACGAGATCCGGAACCCGCTGGTCTCGGTGAAGACCTTCCTGCAGCTGTTGCCCGAGCGCGACCAGGATCCCGAGTTCACCGAGAGCTTCCTGCAGGTGGCTCGCGACGAGCTGCAGCGCATCGAGCGGTTGTTGAACGTGGTGCTCCAGCATGGTCGACCTCCGCGCGCGGCCCGCAGCGAGGAGCACGCGGTCCTGGCCGAGGCCTTCGACTCGCTGCTGCACCTCGTGCGCTTCCGCGCCGACGAGCGCGAGGTCCGTCTCGAGAGCGAGCTCGAAGCCGAGCTGCCCGACCTGGCGCTCGGGGCAGACTCCCTGCGCCAGGCGTTGCTGAACCTCGCGATGAACGCCATCGAAGCCACCCCGCCGCAGGGCGCGGTCACGCTGCGGGGCCGCATGGCGAAGGGCGCGGTCGAAGTCGTCGTGGACGACGAGGGCCCCGGCGTGCCCGAAGCGCTGCGCGCCCAGCTGCTCGCGCCCTTCTACTCCACCAAGCCCGAACGCCCCGGCGGCCTCGGCCTCTCGATCACCGCCCGCATCGTCACGGAAGCCGGCGGCCGTCTCCTCATCGAAGACGCCCCGGGCGGCGGCGCCCGCTTCCGCCTCCACCTCCCCATCCGCCCCTGAACCTCCAACCCAAGACCAAACCAGGGACCGAACCGCGGACGCACCGAACCGGCAACCGAGCCGGAGAACCGGAACCGGGGACGTTGGGTTCATTGTTTCATTGCGGGGACATAGGGGATG
>JAJDAR010000321.1 GCA_029261775.1 Deltaproteobacteria bacterium
CTGGTCGCGCGAGATCGAGACCATCGACCCCAAGTACGTGCGCTGGACCCAGTGGATCTTCGAGAAGCTCTACGAGCGCGGGCTGGCCTACGAGGCCGAGGTCGCCGTGAACTGGTGTCCGGCGCTCGGGACGGTGCTCGCGAACGAAGAGGTGATCGACGGGAAGAGCGAGCGCGGCGGCCATCCCGTCGTCCGCCTGCCGATGAAGCAGTGGATGCTGCGCATCACCGAGTACGCCGAAAGGCTGCTCGAGGATCTCGAAGGCCTGGATTGGCCTCCGCACATCAAGAAGATGCAGGAGGAGTGGATCGGACGCTCCGAGGGTGCCCGGGTGGTCTTCGCCCTGCCGGATCACCCCGGCGAGAGCATCGAAGTCTTCACGACCCGCCCGGACACGCTGTTCGGCGCGACCTACATGGTGCTGGCGCCCGAGCACCCGCTGGTTGAGCGCATCTCGACCCCGGCCCTGCGCGAGGCGGTCGAGGGCTACGTGACCGAGGCGGGCCGCAAGAGCGAGCGGTCCCGCATGGCGGATGGAGACGAGAAGACCGGCGTCTTCACCGGTGCCCATGCCCTGAACCCGGTGAATGGGGAGCGGATCCCGGTCTGGATCGCCGACTACGTGCTGGCGACCTACGGCACGGGCGCGATCATGGCGGTGCCGGGCCACGACGAGCGCGACCATGCCTTCGCGCGGACCCACGACCTGCCGATCGTGGAGGTGGTTTCCGGCGGCGACGTCGTCGAGGCCGCCTTCGTCGGCTCCGGCCGCGCGGTCGGCTCGGGCTTCCTCGACGGCCTCCCGACGGCGGAAGCCAAGCAGCGCATGAACGCGTGGCTCGAAGAGCAGGGACTCGGCGAGGCCACGATCAGCTACAAGCTCCGCGATTGGCTGTTCAGCCGCCAGCGCTACTGGGGCGAGCCCTTTCCCGTGCTGCATCTCGAGGACGGCAGCCATCGCCTCGTTCCGGCGGACCAGCTGCCCGTCACCCTGCCCGAGCTCGACGATTGGACCCCGACCGGCGAGTTCGAAACACCGCTGTCGCGGGTGCCCGAGTGGATCGCGACCACGGATCCCGAGACCGGAGCCCCGGCGCGCCGCGATCCGAACACGATGCCCCAGTGGGCCGGGAGCTGCTGGTACTACCTGCGCTTCTGCGATCCTTCGAACGACGCCGCGGCCTGGTCCAAGGAGGCCGAAAGCTACTGGATGCCGGTCGATCTCTATGTCGGCGGGGCCGAGCATGCGGTGCTGCATCTGCTCTATGCGCGCTTCTGGCACAAGGTCCTCTATGACTGCGGGCTGGTCTCGACCCGGGAGCCCTTCCAGAAGCTGCTCAATCCGGGCATGATCCTGGGCTTCGCCTACCGCTACTACGATGACAACCTGGGCGACGACCCCGACCGCTCCACCCGGACCTTTCCGTCCTCCGCGGTCCGGATCGACGGGGAGACCCCCAGGGCCGCGGCCACCGGCGAAGAGGTGAAGGCGCGTTGGGTGAAGATGCAGGACGTCCGCCACGGCGCAGACGGCACCCCGTTGCACCCCACCATCGACGACCTGCCCCTCGAAGAAGTCACAGAGAAGATGTCCAAGAGCCGCGGCAACGTGGTCTCACCGGACGAGGTGATCGAGGAGTTCGGGGCGGACGCGATGCGCCTCTACGAGCTCTTCATGGGGCCCCTCGAAAAGGGCGCTCCGTGGTCCACCGAGGGCATTCCGGGCTGCTTCCGCTTCCTGCAGCGCGCCCACCGGCTGCTCCTGGACGAGGAGGCCCCCGGTCAGCCGGGCGTCGCCCTCACTCCGGGAGCGGGCACCGACGCCCAGGCCCGCCTGACGGCCCGGACCATCGCCGGGGTGACCGAGGACATGGAGGCGATCCAGCCCAACACGGCGATCTCCAAGCTGATGGTCTGGGCCCGGGAGATCAATCGCGACGCGCCGACGCCCGAGGAGGGAGCGGTCGCGTTCCTCAAGATGCTTTCACCCCTCGCGCCGCACCTCGCCGAGGAGCTGTGGCGGAAGCTGGGTCACCAGAGCGACCTGGCCCACGAGCCCTGGCCCGAGGCGGACCCGGCACTGCTGGTGGAAGACACCATCACACTGGCCGTCCAGGTGAACGGCAAGCGCCGGGACGAGATCACGGTGCCTGCGGATGCCGACGAGGCGACGATCCGCGAAACCGCCCTGGCCAGCGAAAACGTCAGGCGCCACGTCGGCGAGGCCCCCCCGCGCAAGGTCATCGTCGTCCCCGGCCGCCTCGTCAACATCGTCGTCTGACCCCCGAACCCCGACCCGAACTCGGAAAGAACTGGGGGGGGGGAAACGAACGTCCCCGTCCCTCTGCGTCCCCGCTCCTCTCCCGCTCCGTCGATCCGTTCGTCGGTGCTCGTCGCGCTGGACGGGTTATTCGTCCGGAGTGGCTCGGTACCGGTGGCGCAGGAAGAGAAAGCCGCCGCCGACCACGCAGAGGGGCAGCAGGCTCATGAAGATCGTGGCCGCGACGTAGCTGTCCTTCACCTTCACGTCGTCGTCGCCGCCGCTGCAGACCGCACACGCCAGCGCGCCGTCGGCGAGCAGGACCCACACGGCCAGGATCGCGAGCACGGGGAAGAGGGCGCGGATCACCCGTAGACCCTCCAGTACAGGATGGGCCAGACGCCGACGACGAAGTACCAGAAGACCTGGCCGGCAGCGAAGGTGCTCTGGGCGAGGATGCCCCGGTGCAGGCGCAGCCAATTCATGCCGAGCACGATCAGGGCAGCCACCGCGTGCAACGCGTGGATGCCGATGATCAGGTAGAAGAAGCCGCCATGGGTGCTCGAGGTGAGCGTCAGCCCCTCGCGGATCAGACCCACCCACTCGACGCCCTGGAAGATCACGAAGAAGGCTCCGAGCGCGATGGAGGCGGTGAGCCAGGGCTTGGTCCTGCGCTTGTCCCGGGCGAAGACGCGCTGAGCGACGATCAGGAGTGCGCCCGACAGCAACAGGGCTGCCGTATTGAGGGCCGTCTCCTCCAAGGGAAGCCTTGGCTGCCCGGGCGGCGGCCAGCCGAGCAACGCGCCGGCCCGCGCGATCGAGTGGGCGCTGATCAGGCCCGCGAAGAGCATCAGCTCCGTGAACAGGAAGAGCAGCATCCCGAGCACGGCGCTGGGAACGACCGGCGGCCGCGGGTTGGTGACGACCCGGAGCGATGTGGTTCGAGAGGTCATCGAAGGGGGGACCTCCAGGGGCGCGAGCTAGTGGCCAGGATCGGCGGATCCGGCCTCGGGTGCGGTCTCGATGTAGGGCTTGTGCCAGTTGGCACCGTCCCAGCGCATCACGTCGGGCGCAGTGCCGGCGAAGAAGAGCAACATGAAGACCAGACACGTGGTCAAGATGTAGGTCACGTACTTCGGCTGCACCGTCAGGTGCATGAAGTTCTTGATCACCATCCAGGCCTTGACGAAGGCGATTCCGAAGGCCGTCACCAGGGTCAGGATCTGGATCTCCAGCTCCGGCCCGAGGATGCTGACGATCAACAGGACCAGCAGGATCAGGTAGACCCGGATGTAGTGCTTCTCGGAGTGGTCGGCGTGAGCGTGCTCGGCCATGACGTCCTACTTCGCGATGTAGAGGAGAGGGAAGAGGAAGATCCAGACGATGTCTACGAAGTGCCAGTAGATGCCCACCAGCTCGACGCGATGCAGCTCGCGGTTCTTCGCCGCGTCCTTGGCGACGAAGGCCATCAGGATCATGCCCGCGATCACGTGGCTCGCATGGACACCGGCCGCCGTGTAGTAGAAGGACCAGAAGCCGTTGGCGCTGATCGTG
>JAJDAR010000322.1 GCA_029261775.1 Deltaproteobacteria bacterium
GAGTACTGCCGGAGCTGGAAGAACCTCTCGGAGGTGACCGTGCCGGGCATCCACTTCATCCAGGAGGACTCGCCCGACGCGATCGGCGGCGCGATCTCCGAGTGGTTGCGCGGACACTAGGGTGGACAGCCGCTGGTCCGACGCGGCCGCGAACGAGGCGATCGAGCGCTTCGGGCGCGGGCCGGGCACGAACGAGGACATCGCCCTCCGCGTCTACACGTCGCGCCTGATCGGAGCCGAACCGGGCCTGGTGCTTCACGGGGGCGGCAACACCTCCGTCAAGACGACGCTGCCCGACGATCTCGGCGAGCCCACTCCGGTGTTGTGCGTCAAGGGCAGCGGCTGGGACCTCGGCGACATCGAGCCGGCGGGCCTGCCGGCGGTCCGACTCGAGGGGCTGCAGGCCCTGCGCCGTCTCGACTCCCTCTCCGACGAGGCGATGGTGAACGCCCAGCGGACCCGCATGCTCGACGCCAGCGGGCCCAACCCCTCGGTCGAGACGCTGCTGCACGCCTTCCTTCCGCACCGGTTCATCGACCACTCCCATGCCGACGCGATCCTGGCCCTCGCAGACCAGCCCGATGCCGAAGCTCGGGTCCGGGACGTGTTCGGCCGACGCTTCGGAGTCGTCGCGTACGTGATGCCCGGCTTCGCCCTCGCCAAGCGCGCAGCCGAAGTCTACGAGGCCGACCCGGAGGTCGAGGGGCTGGTGCTGCTCCAGCACGGCCTCTTCACCTTCGGCGAGTCCGCCCGCGAGTCGTATGAGCGGCACATCCGGGCCGTCTCGGAGGCCGAGGCACTGGCGCCCCGCGCCGCTCCGGCAGCAACGCCGCCGGGGGAGCGGGTCGACTACGCAGCGCTCGCGCCCCCGCTGCGGGGTCGACTCGCAGCCGCCGGGCGCGGCGTGATCCTCGAGCTCCGCACGAGCGAGCAGATCCGGCGCTTCGTCGACGACCCGCGCCTGCCGGATCTGTCCCAGCGCGGCGTCGTGACACCGGACCACGTGATCCGCACCAAGAACCTGCCCTTGCTGCTGGACGAGGGACCGCTCGCCGGGGCCGACGCGCGCACCCACGTCGAGACCCGGCTGGCGGAATTCCGCGAGGCCTACCGCTCCTACGTGGCGCGACAGCTCGCCGCCAAGGGCGTCGAGCGCACACCCCTCGACCCCGATCCCCGCGTGGTCCTGGTCCCCGGTCTCGGCGTGATCACTGCGGGGGCGAGCGCCAAGGCGGCGCGCATCGCCGCCGACCTCTACGAGCACACGATCGACGTGATCCTCGCCGCGGAACGGATCGGGCGCTATCAGGCCCTGCCCGAAGGTGACCTCTTCGACATGGAGTACTGGTCGCTCGAGCAGGCGAAGCTCGGAAAGAGCGCGTCGCCGCCTCTCCAGGGGCGCGTCGTCCTGATCACCGGGGCCGCACGTGGCATCGGGGCCGCGACGGCGCGGGCCTTCCGGCAGCTCGGCGCCGAGCTCTTCCTGCTCGACCGCGAGGAAACGGCGCTGCGCGCCCTGGCGAGCGAGCTCGGTGCCCGCCACGCGGCCCTGGACCTGACCGACGAGGCTGCCGTCGCGGCGGCGGTCGACTCCACGGTGCGGGCCTTCGGCGGCCTCGACGGCGTGGTCTCGAACGCCGGCATCGCGCCCCAGGGCCGGATGGAAGCGCTTCCGAGCAAGACCCTCCGCGAGAGCTTCGAGATCAACTTCTTCGCGCATCAGAACGTCGCGTCGAGCGCTGTGCGCGTCCTCCGGCAGCAGGGAACCGGCGGCTTCCTGCTCTTCAACGCCTCGAAATCGGCGTTCAATCCCGGACCGGACTTCGGACCCTATACCCTGCCGAAGTCGGCGGTCATCGCGCTGATGAAGCAGTACGCGGTCGAGAACGGGGATGCCGGCATCCGGACCGGCGCGGTCAACGCCGACCGCATCCGCACCGGTCTGCTCGACGCCGAAGACGTCGCTGCCCGAGCCCGGGCACGGGGGCTCGGACCCGACGAGTACTATCGAAGCAACCTCCTGCGGCGCGAGGTCACGGCGGAGGACGTCGCCGACGCATTCGTCTGGCTGGCCCGCGCGCCGAGCACGACCGGCTGCGTCGTGACCGTCGACGGCGGCAACATCGCCGCCTCTCCCCGCTAGCGCTGGCGGGACCGCCTGCCTAGTCGGCCAGCCAGCGTGCCGGGATGCAGGCGTTCCGGGCGAACCAGCTGGCCAGACGCTGGGGCAGATTCGGCTCGTGGAGGGCCCGACTGACCACGTAGGCGTGGAGGGCCGCCGCATCCGCCGCGTCGACGACGTCCGCGAAGCTCGCCATGCCTTGCGCCGAGCGGATGCCGCCGAGCACGATGTCGTTCCACTGGTCGTGGGTCTGGCGCGACGAGAAGCGCAGGTCCGGATAGAGACCGCTCGCCTTCGCTCCCATGCCGTGGCAGAAATGACAGTACTCGTGGTAGAGCTCGCGCCCGCGCGCGACGGTGTGCGTCTCCAGCTCCAGGCGCGGAGCCTGGACGACCCCGGCGGGCCGGGGCGCGGGCTCGGGCACGGCCGCCTTCCCGCCCAGCTTCCAGGCGAGGATGCGCCCCTCGTTCCGATCGGCCAGGCGGACGAAGTGGCCCCCGAGGCTGCCCCCGACCCCGGCGAGCACGGCGACGTACTGCTCGCCGGCGACGCGATAGGTGACGGCGGGCGCCATGATCCCGGTCCCGACGTCGTCCGCCCAGAGTCGCACACCGGTCCTCGCGTCGAAGGCCTGGAAGCGGTCCGCTCCTCCGTAGAACACCAGGTCGCCGGCGGTCGAGAGCACACCCGCTGAGACGGCTTCGGAGAACGGGACCGACCACCGCTCCTGACCGGTGACGGGATCCCAGGCCAGCAAGCGGGTCGGGGAGCACGGCGAGAGGTTCATGTCCTCGTACCCCTCGACCTCGGCAGCCAGTCCAGGTGTGTCCTCGGCCGTGTTCCAGCGCCCTCGCCGATAGCGGTAGGAGGGGTCGGGGCGGAATGCGTAGGTGAGCTCGATCGCCGGCACGTACACGAGGCCGGTGCGCGGGCTGAACGACATCGGATGCCAGCTGTGGCCGCCGACGACGGCCGGCGCGACCAGCGCCATCTGCTGGCTCCACCGGGCTTCGGAGCGGACCGCCGGTCGGCCCGTCGCGAGGTCGACGTGACTCGCCCAGCTGACGAACACGTACTTGTCCGCCTTCAGCAGCTCCCCCGTCGCGCGATCGAGGACGTAGAAGAAGCCGTTCTTGGGCGCCTGCATGAGCACCTTGCGGTGCTTTCCGCCTAGCTCGAGCTCGGCGAGGATCATGTGCTGGGTCGCGGTGTAGTCCCACGCCTCGCCGGGCGTGGTCTGGTAGTGCCAGACCAGGCGACCCGTGTCCGGGCGCAACGCCAGGATCGAAGCGAGAAAGAGGTTGTCGCCGCCACCCGGGCTGCGCTTCTGCGGGTCGTAGATCGACGAGTTTCCCACCCCCACGTAGAGCAGGTCGAGCTCCGGGTCGTAGGCCAGCGAGTCCCAGACGGTCCCGCCCAGCCCGGACTCGAACACCGAGTCGGGTGACCAGGTGCGGGCCGCCAGCTCCAGCTCGGGGTGCTCGTGCGGACCTTCGACCGACGCCGGCACGGTGTAGAAACGCCAGACCAGCGCACCGTCCTCCGGCTCGTAGGCCGAGACGTAGCCGCGCACGCCGAGGTCTGCCCCGCCATTGCCGATCACGATGCGACCCTTCACGACCCGTGGCGCTCCGGTGATGGTATACGGCCGCTCGGGGTCGACGGTGAGGACCTCCCAGATCGGCTCTCCCGTGGCGGCGTCCAGTGCGATCAGGCGCCCGTCGATCGTCCCGACGAAGACCCGTCCCTTCCAGACGGCAACGCCCCGGTTCACGACGTCGCAGCAGGCGTGGCGAGCCTTCCAGCCGGGGACCTTCGGGTCGTAGCGCCAGAGCACCTCGCCCGTCGCCGCGTCGAGGGCGAGCACGCGACTCCAGCTGGTCGTCGCGAACATCACGCCGTCCACGACGATCGGTGTCGCTTCGAGCCCTCGGCTGGTACCGGTGGCCTGCGACCAGGCGAGCCCGAGCTCGCCCACGTTGCGCCGGTGGATCTGGTCGAGCGGACTGAATCGCTGCTCGTTCCACGTCGCGCCGTGCAGCAGCCACTCGGAGCCGTCGCCACTCGCCGCGACCCGAGCCTCGTCGATCCATCCGAGCCGCGGCGCCGGCGCGGGGACGCCCGCGACGTCAGCTTCAGGCGCTTCGTCTGCCCAGGCGGGGAGCCCCAGCAGCAGCGCTCCCAGGAGACTCCAGACGCGGAACCGGCCGATCATCACCCTTCGTGGCTCCTGGTCTGCCGGCTCCGGCCGGGGGCCGCTAGAGTAGTGGCAGGCAGAATGTCATGTTGCAAGGGACCCCACCGAGATGGCCCGCCCCCACCCTAGGACACGCGCGCGATGAAGGAAGGCGTCTCTCCGGACGGCCGGGTCCAGCGCGGAGCCCGCAACCGGCAGCGTATCCTCGACTCGCTGTTCGAGCTGGTCGGCGAGGGAAACCCGAGGCCGACGGCCGAGCAGGTGGCCGAGCGCGCCGGCGTCGGCACCCGCACGGTCTTCCGGCATTTCGCCGACATGGAGAGCCTTTTGGGCGAGCTCAACGGCCGGATCACCCGCGAGCTCGAGCCCCTCTTGAGCCAGCCGATCGACCCGGTGGCAGACGTCGTGAGCCGCCTTCGAGCGGAGCTGGACTGGCGCTGCGCGGTCTTCGAGCGCATCGCGCCCTACAAGCGCGCCGGTAACGTGAACCGTTGGCGCTCGCCGACGCTTCAACAGGCCCATGCCGGCATGGTGCGCCTGTTTCGGAGCCACCTGATCGCGACGCTGCCCGAGCTGGACGAGCGCCCCGCCGAGCTCGTCGATGCCCTCGAGCTCGTGCTGTCGTTCGAAGCCTGGGACCGCCTGCGCGGAGACCAGAGGCTCGGGCGCGACCGCACGCGCAACGTCCTGGAGCGCACCGCCCGAGCACTCCTCGATGCGCGCTGACGGCGTCCGCGCGACAGCATCGGGTGGACGTTCGCGCGCCGGGTCCGCGCGCTAGACCTCGAGCTCTTCCTCGAGCTGCACGGGACCGAACAGCTCCGGATGCCGACCGCACTTGTCCGCGTAGAAGGCACGCACCAGGTCCATGTCCTGCTTCATGTCACCCGTCGCGGGAAAGCACGGACCGAAGCCACCGAGCTTGCGTTCGTAGTCCAGGAAGGAAAGGCTGATGGGTACGCCGGCGACCTGGGCCAGACGATAGAAGCCGGACTTCCAGTGCGGGCGCCGAGCTCGTGAGCCCTCGGCCGGGATCACCACCGCCATGCGCGGTTGCTCGGCCAGCGCCGTCGCGAGCTGACCCACCAGGCCGCCGGGACGCGATCGATCCACCGGGACGCCGCCGAGCGCCCGCATCACCGGGCCCATCGGCCCCGCGAACAAGGTGTGCTTGCCGACGAAGCGAAGGCTCACGTCGAAACGCCAGGCGAACAGGAGCAGGTAGAAGAAGTCCCAGTTGCTCGTGTGGGGCGCGGCGACCACGACGCAGCGGTCGGGGACGGGGTCGCCCTCCTGGGCCGTCCACCCGAGGCCGCGCAGCAGGGCCTCCGCAAGCTGCCGTCTCATGGGGACTCCTCGTGCGGGCGCGAACGCCGCCGGATCGGCGCGCTCGAGTGAGCCCGGGCGCAAGGCTAGCGGAGACCGGGGTCGATCGGAGCCACCGGGCCCCAGGCCGCCCGGAGGACGGTCCTCAAGCCCAGCAGACCACCACCCTGCGCGGCCCCTCGTAGGGGAGTCGGCCATGGGAGGTGCTGTGGTTGTCGACCGCCACCACGTCGCCCAGGCGCCAGGGCTCGATCACCATGTGCCGCCACACGACGTCGCGCAGGTGCTCGACATCCTCCTCGCGGATCTCGCTGCCGTCGAGATGCATGCAGTGCATTCCGTGTTCGTTCGAGGCGCGCTGCCGCTGCTTCTTGGCGAGCTCCGCGGCCATGCCTGCGAGCCCCCGGTGGCGCTCGTCCGGCCGGAAGGCCGCAACCCGACGCAGCTCGGCCTCGGCAGTCGAGATATGGAACGTGGTCGTGTGGTTGTGCCAGACCGGCTCACCGGTGACGGGATGATCGCGACGGACGGGCTGAGTGCTCCAGAGCCGCAGCCGGTCGCCGGGAAGCCACTCGGCTTCGAAGCCCTCGGCGCGGCACTGGGCCTCGACCTCATCGCGATCGGTCGTGTGGAACATGTCGGGCCAGGGCTTGAGCTGCGTCGGATCCTCGGGCTCGCCGTCCTTCGGTCCCTCGTAGTTGCGGACGATCCGCAGGCCACCCGCCTCGAAGCGGTTCCTGACCTCGGGGTCGAGATCCCGCCAGACGTTGCGGAAGTCGCAGAGCGGCGTCTCGCCGCCCCCTTTCCGGGGCTCCTCGAGGCAACAGAAGAAGATGCGGCGCGGCGGGTTGGCGCAGAAGGTCATCTCGCAGTGCTGGGGAATCGGAAAGTAGGGCGGCAGCTCGCTCGCGTTGAAGACGTAGTCCGTGACGGCATCGCGCGGCGACGTCCCCAGGTAGTCGTTCTTCAGCTCGGGATCCACGGCGCGTGCGATGCGCTCGAACGCCTCCGGGCCGGTGACCGCGAAGCCGCGGAAACGCAGCGCTCCGTGGCGGGTGAGCTCGTCCTGCACCCAGTCGGGGTGAGCCGTGAGCCAGGCACACAGAGCGTCCACGTCGGGATCGTCGCCGGGCGTGATGGTGAGCGGAAGATCGCCCTCTGCGTGGAAGGGCAGATCGGCAGTCGCGGGAGCCTGGGCCATGCTCGAACCTCCAGAAGCGCTCCGGGGCGCGTCCGGGACTCTACCGCACAGCGCGCCGGCGCCGATCGCGGAACAATCCCTCCTGGGCGATCGTGGCCACGTGCACGCCCGCCTGCGAGAACGCCAGGCCCGTGGCCAGGCCGCGGGTTCCGACGAAGCCGTGCCCCTCCAGATCGAGCAGGATCCAGTCGTCGGCCCGAACGGCCCGGTGGAACCAGATCGCATGGTCGAGGCTGACGGCCATCACCTCCTCCTCGGGAACCGGCTCCGGATAGGCGCTGCCGATCGCGCTCATCGGGTTCAGGTCCGAGAGGTAGGCGAGCGCGCAGGGATGCAGCCGGGGATCGTCGGTCAGCGGGGCGGGAAAGCGGGTCCAGATCCTCGAGCTCGGGCGATCCGCCGCGCCCGCGGCGTCGCGCCGCTCGGCGCCGGCATCCAGCTCACCGACGAGTCCCTCCGGCGCCGCGAGATCCGCGGGCAGGCTCGCCGCCTGCTCGTCCGCTCCGCCCTCTTCTTTCTGGAAGGAGCAGCCGAGGGTCAGGATGGCGCCCCCGCTCTGGCGGGCGCTCACGCGCCGCGTGGTGAAGGATCGTCCGTTGCGCACCCGATCGACCTCGTAGCGCACGGGCTCGCCCAGCTCGCCGCCACGGATGAAGTACGCGTGCAGGGAGTGGACCCGGTGCTCCTCCTGCACGGTCTGGGTCGCCGCCCAGAGCGCCTGTGCGATGGCCAGGCCGCCGTAGATCGCGCCCCAGCTGTAGGGCGGGCTCTCGCCGATGAAGGTGTCGGGACCGTGGGGCTCCAGCTCGAAGACCCGGGACAGATCGAGGGCGGGCTGCTTCACGCGGGGGATCCTCGGCGGGGGGCCTGACGGCGCCGCACCCTAGCGGTTGTCCACTGGGGAGGGGACCCCGGGCACATCTCGCGCCGCTGGGCGGGGGTCCCCGGGGCAGATCTCGCGCCAAGAGCCTCCGGTCCGTAGCTTCTGCCCCCGCCGAACGGGTCCCTCCCGCTCCGGCCCTTCCCGCGGGCCCGGTCGGTGGGTATGCGAGTGAGCGTGTTGAGCACCCCGAAGAGATCTGCCGAACGAGACGAGCCCCCGGACGCCCTGCCCGGCCGCGCGCGCGCGCTGCGCGCCGGTCTCGTGGTGATGCTCGGCGTCGCCCTCCTCTACCTGGCGATCGGCGACGATCCCTTCGGCCGAAGCTTCTTCGAGCGGGCTCGCAGCGGCGGAAAACTCCGACCCCACGACTATGCGGCGGCCTTCGGCTGGTGGATCACGGCCGTCAACGCGTGCGCCCTCGCGCTGCTCGCCTGGAAGTTCCCGTGGCTCGCCCGACCGACGCCTCCGGCCACCCTGCCCGCCTTCGGAGCGCCGAGACCGGGCCCTCCCCGCTGGCTGGCCGCCGGCGTGCTGGCCGCCATGGCCAGCCTGGCCGTGATCGCGGCGCCGCGCCTGGACGACGCCCTCTGGACCGACGAGAAGTACATGGTCGCGCACAGCATCGCCGGCGTGTACGAGTACGACGACGCGGGCGAGCTCATCTTCGATCAGGCCTCCTGGCCCGAGACCTTCTTCTACTACCGCAAGCCGAACAACCACGTTCCGTACTCGATCGCTGCCCGGGTCTTCTGGGACGTGTGGCGCGGTGTGACCCGCCCGGACGATCTCCGCGCGAGCGAGACGTCGGTGCGCCTGCCGGCGCTGCTCGGAGGCATGGCGGCCGTCGGCACGCTGGCCTGGCTGCTCTTCCGGCTCGGCTTCACGTCCGCGGCCTTCTGCGCCGCCTGGCTGCTCGCGCTCCACCCGTGGTTCCTGCGCTACGCCAGCGAAGCGCGCGGCTATGCCTTCCTGCTGGCGCTGCTGCCCGTCTCGCTCGTGGCCGCCTTCCGGGTGCTCGAGCGAGGCAGCTGGGATCGCTGGGCCGTCTATGGGGCCGTACAGATGCTGCTGCTCTGGACCTACCCCGGTGCGATCTTCGTCCCCGTCGTCCTGAACGGCTGGCTGCTCTTCCAGCTCGTACGGAACCGGCCGCGCAAGACCAGGCCAGGCATCCCCCCGCTCGGCCGCTTCCTGCTGGCCAACGCGCTGTCCGGCCTGCTGTGGCTGCAGCTGAATCTCGCGAACATGATGCAGTTCCTCGACTACGCCGAGGACTGGCGCGGTGAGATCACGCGCGGCTGGTTGCGCGAAGTCCGGACCCTGATGCTGATCGGTCTCCACGACGTACGACCGGACGACGGCTATGTCACGCTCGACACGGTCACAGCGGCCCACCCCGTCCTGGTCCCTGGGCTGCTGCTGTTCCTGACGGCAGCGGGATTTCTCGGCCTGTTCCGTCTGGTGCGGACGAGTGCGCCGACACGGGCCGCAGCCTGGGTCCTCCTGCTCCCCGCCCCGCTCACGATCATGCTGGCCACATGGCGCGGGGATCACCTCTACACGTGGTACGTGATCCACGGCCTTCCGGGCGTGATCGCCCTGCTCGCGCTCGGCACCACCGCAATCTTCAGTCGACTCAACCATCGGCGGGCGCGGGACTTCGGCATCGGCGCCACCGTGTTCCTGGTCCTCATCGCGTTCGCCACCGTCACCCACCCCATGCGCTCGCATCTGCGCAGCGTGGAGATGCAGCCGACCTTCTCGGTCCTGGCGACGGTCGGCTCCCCGCGGCACGGCGACCCGCTCGCGCCACGGCCGACCTTGACCGGCGCCGTTTACGGCCCGAACGACTACTACGACCCGCTGACCCGCGACGTCGGCACCCCCCAGGCCCTGGTCGCGCTGATGGAGGAGGCCGATCGCGACGGTCGCCCCCTGTACGTCAGCTACCACCGCGAGGCGCTCGCGCGTCGGCGTCGGCCCGAGGCGATGGCCATTCTCGAAGACCCGACCTGGTTCGAACCGGTGGGGCAGTTCCTCGGTGCCTTTCCCAAGTACCGCCGGAGCCTGTTCCGCTACCGACCCGGGTCGGTCGCCGGGCGTCGTCCTCCGACCTCCGGGGACGAACGCGAGCCTCGATAGCGATAGACCACCCGGGAGCGGTTCGGCGTGAAGCCGGGAAGCTCGGCGACGAGCTCGAATCGGGCCGGATCCTGGACGATCTCGAGGCACTCCGCCGAGCGGCGCCTGGCCATGTTGAGCCGGCCCAGGTTCACGAAGAGCGGCAGTTCCCTGCGATCGGCTTCGCGCATCAGGCTGCGGAGCCCCTTTTCATCGACGAACCAGCGATGCCGGGGGTCGTAGTAGCGAGCCGGAGCGGACCAGCTCCCGGTCAGGATCTCGCGGTTGCGGGGGTCGTTCGGATGCAGGACGGGACGGGTGACGAGCACGGACTCGCGAAGCGGAAAGTACGCCCGGGAGCGGAGCGTCTCGCGGGCCGGTGCGCCCAACCAGGACACGCCCACGAGGGTCGCGAGACCCAGCGCCAGGGCGGCCACGCGACGGGCGGGCGACGCGTTCGAGGAGCCCCCGATCCAGGTCGCGCCGAGCGCGACCAGCGCGAGCAGGAACGGGAGGTAGAAGACGAAGTACCAGATGTAGACCCGATCGTTCGCGATCCACAGCTGCCCGAACGAGAGCAGACCGGGGAGCAGCAGCGCCGGCAGCAGGTCCCGGGCCTGCCCGGGGCGCCATGCCGCGCGCAGGGCGCCGACCCCGAGCAGGGCGAGGCCTGCGGCGGCCAGCAGGGGCACCGCCAGCGGATGCTGCTCCTGCAGGCCGACCAGCTCGGGATGGAGCGGCCAGCCGCCGTGGCGGTAGTCCATGCCCGCCAACAGATGCGCGCCCAGGTTGCGGACGAAGGCCTCGGTCATCCAGGTCCGGCCTCGATCGACGTCGAGGTAGCCGAGCAGCTGCACCAGGTTGGGAAGCATCAGGCCGAGCCAGAGCAGTGCGCCGAGCCCGTTCACCATCACGAACCGGAGAAGGGAATCGACGGCCCCTTCGTCCCGCGCCCGGTAGCGGCGCCACAGGGTCGCGAGCACGGCCAGGTTGACGGCGGCGACGTAGTAGACGACCGGCGGGAAGACCCAGAGCAGCAGGACCTGGCTGGCGCCGTAGCCGAGCCAGTCGGTCCAGCGTCCCCGGCGGAGCACGGACAGGCTCGCGATTCCGAGCAGGCAGGCGGCCAGCATGGCCAAGGAGTACCCGCGCGCCTCCGACAGGTACCGGACCATCCAGGGGTGCACAGCGAGGAGCCAGGCCGCCAGCACGCCGGCCGTTCCGAATCCGAGGCGCAAGAGGAACACTGCGAGCGCTCCAATGGCAAGAATTCCGGACACGAAGGCCGGCATGCGCAGGGCGACCTCGTCGACGATCCGATCGGGGTCCTCCTCGAAGGCTTCCGCCAGGCGCACGCAGAATCGCGCCAAGATGCTGTGCGGAATGTGGTTGTTCGGGATGCTGTAGCCGTAGAACACCTGCGACCAGGGGACCTCCTGGAAGCGGTACTGCCCTCGGTCTTCGTCCCAGCGCCAGGCGCCGTGCACCGCGTTGGACGCGGTCGTCGTCTCGTCGTCCCAGAGGCTCTGGGGGAGGCGCGGCAGGCCGAGCCAGCCTCCCGTCAGCATGGCGGCGAGCACCAGGGCGAGACCGGCCCGCGTCGTTCGCGGCGGCGCGGCGGGCGTCTCGAGGGGCGAACCCTCGGGTCCGATCCAACGCGGCACCGTGGCAGCCAGCGCGCCGAACACGAGCAGCCCCAGAGCAGCCACCGGCCAGCCATAGCCGCTCCAGTAGTCGATCGGATCGGGGCGACTGCCCCGCGCCAGGTGCTCGGCCACTCCCCCGGAGAAAGGGCCATCGGTCGCGATCAGGAGCACGGCCAGGATCGTCATCGCGATTCCGAGCAGCGCGCGCACGCGACCGAATCGACCCTCGAACAACCTGCGAAACCTCCACTCCGACCGACCCGGGCGCAGCGGCGGCCGCGGCACCCGATCGGCGCCGGATCATACTCGCCGCCCGCCCGCCCTCCACGTGAGCGCCGCGCCGTAGGGGGTCCATCGGGTCCGGTGCGCCCATCCTCTATAGTGGCGGCTTCCACCTGCAGGGGGACGGACGATGACGAGTCGATCGCTGCGAATCGGGGGCTGGCTGCTCGCCATCCTGGGCTTCGGATATTTCCTGATCGGGGACCTCCTGTACCGCGTGCCCATCGGGCTCGAGTGGAGCGCCTGGCCGGCTGGCAAGACGATCGGGGCCCTCCTCGGTGCGGTCGGCTACCAGGGCCATGGCGCGGTCGCCGGCGTGGTCTGGATGGTGGTCCTGGCCCTGGTCCTGATCGCGGTGGTGGCGCGCACGCGGTCGCGGAGCTTGCGCGACGAGGGGGTCAGCGACGGGCGGCGGCGAGCCCTGGCGGGGCTGTCCGCCCTCGGTGCGACCGCCCTCGCAGGCGGGGCCGGCGCGGCCCGCGCCCTGTTCGGTCTCGGCACCGGCCATGAGGGCTGGAGCTCGACGTCGAGCGGCATCCAGGCGGAAGTCCCGATCACGCACCCGGAATATCCGGAGGCCTGGAAGAACGCCCGGGTCGAGGGCTATCGGCGTCTCGGCCGCACGGAGTTCCGGATCTCCGACATCGTGGTCGGCGCCGGGCGCATCGGTCGCCTGGTCGACGACACGCAGGGCACCGACATCGTCCGCCTGGCTCTCGAGCGGGGCGTCAACTACATCGACACCTCGCCCGACTACTCGGCGACGGGCAGTGAGGAAGCGGTCGCCGGCGCGCTGCGCGGCGTCCGGGACCAGGTCTTTCTCGCGACGAAGTTCTGCACGCCGTGGGGCCATCTGGGTGCCGGCTCTTCCGTGGCCGACTACAAGGGAGTCATCGAAGACAGCCTGGGGCGACTGAAGACCGACTACGTCGACCTCGCGCACATCCACGCCTGCGACGACGTCGACCGTCTGATGGACCCGAACCTCCACGAGGCCGCCGACCGGCTGCGCGAGGAGGGCAAGCTGCGCTTCCTGGGTTTCTCGACGCACACGCCCAACCTGGTGGAGGTCGTGGAGACCGGCATCGACTCGGGTCGCTTCGACGTCATGATGGTCGCCTACCACCACGGCGTCTGGCCTCAGCTGCCCGCGCTGATCGAGCGCGCACGGCGCGAGCAGGACATGGGCGTCGTCGCGATGAAGACCCTCAAGGGCGCCAAGCATCATGGCCTCGCGGGCTTCCGGGAGCAGGCCGACAGCTACAGCCAGGCGGCCTTGCGCTGGGTGCTCTCGAACCCGGAGGTGTCGGCGGCGATCATCTCGTTCTTCCGCTTCCAGCACGTCGACGAGTACTTGCGGGCTTCCGGCTCGCAGATGTCGGGCGAGGATCTCGCGATCCTCGAGGAGTACGACCGACAGATCGCCGGCAGCCACTGCGCGCCCCACTGCGGAGCCTGCCTGTCGAGCTGTCCGGAGGGCCTGCCGATCCACGACGTGCTGCGACATCGCATGTACTTCGAAGACTATGGCGACGAGAAGGAGGCGATGCGCCTGTACGCCCGGCTGGATCGCGATGCCTCGGCGTGCGCGACCTGTCCGGCGCCCTGCCTCGGCAGCTGCCCCGTCGGGATTCCGATCCAGGAGCGGATGACGGGCGCTCACGACCTGCTGACCCTGGCCTAGCGCCCGCCGGGCCGATCGCGAGACCTCCGGACATGAGGGTGTACACGACGGCGCCGCTCGAGGATCCCCGAGAGGCCCGGCCTCTGTTCCCGCGCCTCGAAGCGATCGGCTACGACGGCGCCTTCAGTTTCGAGGCGAAGCACGACCCTTTCCTCCCGCTGGCGCTGGCGGCCGAGCACACGGAGCGGCTCCAGCTCGGCACCGCCATCGCGATCGGCTTCGCCCGCAATCCCATGAACCTCGCGAACCTCGCCTGGGGCCTGCAGGCGATCAGCGAGGGCCGCTTCGTGCTGGGCCTCGGCTCCCAGGTGCGGCCCCACATCCAGAACCGCTTCTCGATGCCCTGGTCGAAGCCCGCCGCGCGCATGCACGAGATGGTCAGGGCGATCCGATCCATCTTCGCGCACTGGGAGGGCGGGGAGGCCCTCCACTTCGAAGGGGAGTTCTATCGCCATACCCTGATGATCCCCGCCTTCGACCCCGGGCCCTGCCCTCATGGGCCGCCGCCGATCTACACCGCCGGCTTCGGGCCACGCATGACCGAGGTGGCGGGCGAGGTCGCCGACGGCTTCTTCGCCCATCCCTTCCAGACCCGGCGCTCCCTCCAGGAGCTCACGCTGCCCGCCCTCGAGCGGGGGCTCGCGAAAGGCGGGCGCGGGCGCAGAGATCTCGATGTGATCTGCGCGACCCTGGTCGTCACGGCCGAAGGGGAGGAGGAGTTCGCCCGCGTCGTCGATGCGGCGCGCAAGCAGCTCGCCTTCTATGGATCGACCCCTGCCTATCGATCCACGCTCGACTGCCACGGCTGGGGGGATCTGCACCTCGAGCTGAACCGGCTCTCCAAGGAGGGGCGCTGGGACGACATGGCCGGGTGCATCGACGACGAGGTGCTGGAGGCCATCGCGGTGGTCGGGCCCCGTTCCGAGATCGCGGCCAAGCTCGAGCGGAGGCTGTCCGGTATCGCAGACGGCGTGAGCCTCACCCACAATCGCGCGCCGGACCCCGAGCACTGGGCCGACGTCGTCGCCGAGCTTCGCTCGAAGCGCTGAACGCGGTTCGCCCGATCTCCCGACGCCTCGGGTCGCGCTTGCGGTAGCGTGTGGTGCCGCATGACCGAAGCCGCCGACCCCGCCTCACCGCGCCTCCCCTACCGCATCGTGCTGGCGTACGGGGCTCCCAGCCTGGCCAGCGTCGCGATCGCGATCGTGATGGGCATCCACCTCCCCATCTTCTACAGCGACACCGTGCTGGTGCCGCTCGGTGCCATCGCGCTCGTCAAGGCGATCGTGCGCGCCTTCGATGCCGTGACCGATCTCCCGATGGGCTGGCTCAGCGACAAGACCCGCAGCCGCTGGGGCCGGCGCCGCCCGTGGATCGCCGTCGGGGCCCCGCTCGCCGCCGTCTGCTTCTGGGCGCTCTTCTCGCCGCCCGCGGACCTCGAGGGCCTGGCCGCCGTGGGCTGGCTCGGCGTCACGTACGCGCTCTTCTATCTCGGTCACACGGCCTACATCATTCCGCACTACGGGCTCGGCGCCGAGCTGACCAACGACTACCACGAGCGCACGCGGCTCTTCGGCTGGCGGGAGGGCTTCGTCATCGCCGGCACCCTGATCGCGGCGATCGTGCCCTCCCTGCTCGAGGACCGGCTGGGAAGCTCGCGCGCCGCCTTTGCGAGCTTCGGCAGCGTCACCGCGATCCTGCTCGTCGCCCTCTACTGGAACCTGGTCCGCGTGGTCCCCGAACGAGCGGAGTACCAGACCCGCCCGGCCAACCCGCTCGTGCCGGGCATCCGCCGATCACTGTTCAACCCGGTGTTCCGGATCGTGCTGCTCGCGCAATGCGTCCATGCGATCACCGCGGGGATCCCCCCGGTCATGACCCCCTACTTCCTCAAGTACGTGATCGAGCCCGACAACTTCTCGCTCTGGTTCGCGATCTACATGGCTGCGTACTTCGGAGCCGCGTTCCTCACCCTGCCCTTCTGGATGTACCTGTCTCATCGACGGGGCAAGCGCTTCGCATGGATGGCGAGCCTCCTGCCCGGAATCATCGCCTGCCTGGGCCTCTTCCAGATGGGGCCGGGCGACGTGATCCCGGCCGTGCTGATCATCGCCTTCGCCGGGACCGGCTTCGCTCCTTCGATCTTCCTGATGCAGGCGATCCTCGCCGACGTGATCGACTACGACGAACTGCACACCGGCAAACGTCGCGAAGCGCAGTACACGGCCTTCTGGTCCTTCCTGCAGAAGTTCGCCGTGATTCCCAGCGCATCGGTCCCCCTGGCCATCCTCGCCGCGGCGGGATTCGTGGCGAACGCGCCGCAGAACGAGACCGTGCGTCTCACGATCCGGATGATCTACGGGTTGGCCCCCGCCGCCATCGGTGTCGTGACCTTCCTGGTGGCGTGGCGTTATCCGCTGAGCGCCGCCGTCCACGCGAAGATCCGCGAAGGCATCGCGCAACACGGGCGCGGGGAACCGGCCATCGATCCGCTCACGGGCTGCTCGCTTCCGCCTCCGCGAAGCAGTGAGGAGGACGAGAGCAGCTGGTTCCTGGACCACTTCTCGTCGCGCGAGCTCGCGGCCATTCCGGAGCGCGGGCCGGGCTGGGTACGCCGGCGAACGGCCATCGCGACCCTCGCCTCGCTGGCGCTGTGCACCGCTGCGGTGCTGGCCGCCGCCCACGAGATCGGAAACTGGGAGCAGGATCCCGGGGTGTCCGCCGTCTTCTGGATCATCGCGGCCGGAGTGGGCTTCACCGGTGTGATCTACCACGGCGTCCGCTTCGCGGCGGCTCGCAAGCTGATCGCGGCACCGCCGTCAGCCAGCCGTCTCGCCGCACACCGCGCAGCCCAGGAGAGTGCGTGGGCCCCCCAGGCTGCACCGGGCCGCTGACTCTACACCCCCATCGCGCCACCGGGCCGCCGACCGCCGGCGCCGGGGCGACACCGGGCCGCCGACCGCCCGGGTCGGCGTCGCGCCGTATCGGAAGACGTCGCTAGGCTCGTAGCGTGCACGCGTCGAACTTGCTGCAAGAGCTGGTGGTCCTGCTCGCCATCGCAGCGGCGGGGGCTGCGCTCTTCGAGCGGCTGCGACTGCCCTCGATCGCCGGCTTCCTGGTCATGGGCGCCATCGCCGGACCGGCCGGCCTCGGTCTCGTCACGGACCCGGAGGACGTGCAGTCGATCGCGGAGTTCGGCGTCGTGTTCCTGCTCTTCGAGATCGGACTCGAGCTGCCGATCGAACGCGTGCGTCGGTTGCTCCGGACCGGGCTGGTGGCCGGAGCCCTCCAGGTGGGAGGCACCCTCGTCATCGTCACCGGCACCGGCATGGCGCTCGGCCTGCCCGCGCCGACGGCGCTCGTAGTCGGCGCACTCGTCGCCATGTCGAGCACCGCCCTCGTCATGCGGCTGCTCGGCGAGCGGGGCGAGATCGATGCACCCCACGGCCAGCTCGCCGTCGCCACGCTCCTCTTCCAGGACCTGTGCATCGTTCCCTTCCTGCTCGCGATTCCGATCCTGTCGAGCGAGGGGCCGATCGAGGCCGGGCCCGTGCTCCTGGCGGTCGGGAGCGCGGCGGTCGCCGTCGGTCTCTTCTACGCGGCGGCCCGATTCGCGCTGCCGCGCCTGCTCGAAGTCGCAGCCGGCTTGCGCTCGCGAGAGGTCTTCAGCCTCGTCGCCGTGCTGGTGGTCGTCGGCGCGGCGCTGGCCGCAGAGGGGCTCGGGCTGACGGCCGCGGTCGGCGCCTTCCTGGCCGGTCTCGTCCTGAGCAGCTCACCCCTGGGTCCGCAGCTCGTCTCCGAAGTCCTGCCCCTCCGAGGGCTGTTGCTCGGCGTGTTCTTCACGGCCGTCGGCATGCTGCTCGACGTCGGCGTGGCCCTCCAGAATGCGGACACGGTGCTGCTGATCCTCGTGGCCGCCGTTCCGCTCAAGGCGGCGATCGTCGCACTCGCAGTGTCCACCACCCTGGTCCGCACGGGCGCCCGCATCGGTGTGCTCACGGGCCTCGCCCTGGCGCAGACGGGAGAGTTCTCCTTCGTCCTCTCGCAGGCAGCCTTCGACGCCGGACTGATCGACCTGGACCTCGCGCAGTCCTTCGTGGCGGCATCGGTCGTCAGCCTCATCGCCACCCCCTTCGTCCTGAAGGCCGGCGTGCCGCTCGCCCAGCGGTTGGCCGGTCCAGACCCCACGGCCCACGCCGAGGAAGGAGCCGCTGGGCTGTCCGACCATGCCGTGCTGGTCGGCTTCGGAATCGGCGGACGCAACCTGGCCCGCGTACTCGATGCCATCGGAGTGCCCTGGGCTGCGGTCGAGGCCAACCCGATCGCTGCACGGGAGGCCCGCCGCAGCGGGGCCAACGTCATCTGGGGAGATGCGACCCGAGCGGGTCTGCTCGAGCACCTGCACGTCGAGCGGGCGCGACTGGTGGCGGTCGCGATCAGCGACCCGGTGGCCACCCGGCAGGTGGTCAGCCGGGTCCGGCAGATCGCGCCCGGAACACGGGTGCTCGCGCGCACCCGATACGTGCTCGAGATCGATGCCCTTCAATCGGCGGGGGCATCCCGCGTGGTCGCCGAAGAGCTCGAGGGCGCGATCGACCTGGTGGCGCAGGCGCTCCACGAGCTGGACGTTCCCGAGGGATCCATCGCCCGCTTCTGCGCCGAGCTCCGCGACGAGGGGTACTCCTTGCTGCGCGAGCCTTCTGCGGTGGCGCTCGACCCCTGGTTGACCGAGCTCCTGCAGCAGGTCTCGACGGAGTGGCTGGAGCTCGGCGGCGGGTTCGACCCGCCGCGCTCCCTGCTCGAGCTGGACCTCCGTGCGCGCACGGGGGCCAACGTGCTCGCCGTCGATCGCGGGGGGGCGGTGACCCCGAGCCCGGAGCCCGGCTTCGTGCTGCGGCCCGGCGATCGCCTGCTCGCCTTCGGCTCGGGCGAGGCACTCGCCTCAGCGGCCGCGGCTCTCGGGGCCGAGCGCGAGCATCGCTGACCCTTGCCTGGGGATCGATCTTGTGGCATGCCTTGTGTCACAACAAGGAGGTCCCATGCAGGTCGAGAACCAGGTGCAGCCGGAGGCGGACCAGATCCGGGCGTTTCTCGGCGCCGGGGACGAGCCGGTCGTGATGGTGAACCTGCTCAAGTTCCGTGAGCGCGCCGAATACGAGGACGGGCGCGCGACCGACCTTAGCGGCCGGGAGGCGTACGCCCTGTATGGCGAGTCGATGCGCAAGCTCGTCGAGGCCGAAGGAGGTCGCTTCCTCTACGGCGGCCAACTCGTCGGGGCGCTGCTCGGACGGGTCGAAGAGCTCTGGGACATGGTCGGGCTGGTCGAGTATCCGACCCCCGGCAGCTTGCTCAAGATCGCTTCGACCCCCGAGTTCCAGGAGATCGAGAAGCACCGCGCCGCCGGCCTGGCGGGGCAGCTCAACCTCACGGCGCGCACGGAGGCGCTCGAGGGGTAGCAGCCTGGGTTCCGGGCGGACTTTGAGCGCTTGACGGTTGACGGTTGACGGCGCCACGGGACTTCCCCCAGAGTCCCGGGATGCAGGGGGAAGACGCCGACGCCGCGGCCAATGCCGGGGCGGACGAGGGGCCGCGCACGCCGGAGTTCTCGGACGCCGCGACCCGGTACACGCTCGGGCTGCTCGTGGTCGTGTACGTCTTCAACTTCGTCGACCGCTCGATCCTGGCCATCCTGCAGGAATCGATCAAGGCCGACCTCGGGCTCTCCGACTCGCAGCTCGGCTGGCTCCAGGGCTTCGCGTTCGCCTTCCTGTACTCGACTCTCGGCATCCCGATCGCGCGCTGGGCCGATCGAAGCGCCCGCAGTCGTATCATCGCGCTCGCGATCCTGGTCTGGAGCGGGATGACCGCGCTGACGGGCTTCGCCCGAAACTTCGCCGAGATCTTCCTGGCCCGGGTGGGCGTGGGGGTCGGCGAGGCCGGCTGCAGTCCGCCGGCCCACTCCCTGATCAGCGACTACTTTCCGCCGGAACGCCGCGCGACGGCGCTGGCCATCTACTCGCTCGGCATCCCGATCGGCAGCGCCATCGGCACCTTCGCCGGCGGCTGGATCAACGAGCTCTTCGATTGGCGGACGGCGTTCCTCGTCGTCGGTCTGCCCGGGGTCCTGCTCGCCCTTCTGGTGCGGTTGACCTTGCGGGAGCCGACCCGGGGCTACTGGGAGGCGCAGGCGAAGAAGCGCTCCGAGTCGCAGCCCCGAGAGAGCGTGGGCGCCGTCCTTCGGCACATGATCGGGCTGCGCTCGTTCCTGCACCTGGCCTTTGCGGGCTCCGTGCATGCCTTCTACGGCTACGGGGCGGCCGCCTTCGTGCCCTCCTTCTTCATCCGGGTCCACGAGCTAAAGACCGGTGAGCTCGGCACCTGGCTGGCCGGCATCTCGATCACGACCGGGGCGCTCGGCACCTTCATGGGCGGCTACCTGAGCGACCGGCTCGCGCGAACGGATGCTCGCTGGTACGCCTGGGTGCCGGCCCTGTCCACCGCGGTCGGAATCCCGTTCGCATTCCTCTTCTACCTCTGGCCCGACGGTCGGGTGGCACTGATGCTCTACGCGCTTCCGGCGGTGCTCGGCGGCATGTACCTGGGACCGACCTTCGCCATGACCCAGGCGCTCGCACCGCCTCACATGCGGGCCATGGCGTCCGCTGTGCTCCTCTTCATCCTGAACATGATCGGGATGGGGCTCGGGCCCATGGCCGTCGGCATGCTCAGCGATTTCCTGGCTCCGCGCTTCGGCATCGAGTCGATCCGCTGGTCCCTGCTGATCATCGTCGTCGGCTGCGCAGGCTGGTCGGTGATCCACTACCTGCTGGCCGGACGCACGTTGCGGGCCGATCTCGGGCGCACCGCGGACTAGACAGCCGGGACCCGGGGCCCGGCTCGGCTGGCCCAGCCCGGAGACGGGCCCTAGCTTCGACGGGTTCGCCCACGCGAACGGGGGGACCGGCGTCGTGAAGGACAGGGGGGCTGGCAAGGAGCGCTGGCGCGTCGAGACGGAGGTGCTGACGCGCGGCTTCGACCCGAAGCTCTCGGTCGGCTCCGCTCGTCCCGCGGTCTTCCGCTCCTCGACATACGTGTTTTCGAGCCCGGAGGCGGCCGAACGCTCCTTCGCCATCGCGCTGGGCAAGATCCGCCCGATGGACGGCGAGAACGTGGAGTTGATCTACTCGCGGCTCTCCCACCCCAACGCGGAGATCCTCGAGGATCACATGGTGCCGCTCGAGCGCGACGCGAGCGGTGCCGCGGTGTTCAACACGGGCATGGCGGCGATCAGCGCCCTGTTCCTGACGGTCTGTCGTCCCGGGGACGCCCTGTTGCATACCGTGCCCCTGTACGGTGGCACGCATCACCTCCTGCACCAGCTGCTCGAGCCCTACGGCGTGCGACCCGTCGCGGTTCCAGCCGGGGACGGGGACGCCCTCGACCAGGCGATCGCACAGACCGAGAGGCTGGCCCTCGTGTTCCTCGAGACCCCCGCCAACCCGACCTTGCGGATGACCGACATCGCGCGCGCGGCGCGAAGCGCAGCGCAACGCAGCCCGCGCCCCCTGCTCGCCGTCGACAACACCTTCCTGGGACCGGTCTTCCAGCATCCTCTCGCGCTCGGAGCCGATGCCTGCGTCTACTCGGCCACCAAGTACCTGGCGGGCTTCAGCGACATGCTGGGGGGCGTCGTGACGGCCGCACAGGACGAGCTGCTGGCGAGCCTGCGCGGGACCCGCTCGATCCTCGGAGACATCCTCCAGCCCGACGAGTCGTGGCTGCTCGACAGCCGGCTCGCGACGGTGGCCCTGCGCATGAACCGGCAGAGCAAGAACGCGCGGCGCATCACCGCCGGGCTGGCCGATCACCCTCGTCTCGCGCGGCTGCACTACCCCGACCAGTTCACCGATCCCGAGCAGCGACGGATCTACGAGTCGCAGTGCGACTACCCTGGCGGCATCTTCTCGATCGAGCTCGACGGGGGAAAGACCGCAGCCTTCGAGTTCCTGCGACGCCTTCGCATCACGCGAAACGCGGTGAGCCTCGGGGGCGTGGAATCCCTCGCCTGCCACCCGGCCACCACCACCCACTCCGAGATGAACGACGCCGAGCTGTCCGCCGCGGGGGTGACCCCGGGCCTGGTACGGATCTCGGTCGGCATCGAGGACTGGCGGGACCTGCTCGCCGACTATCGGCAGGCCCTCGACTCGGTGTAGGGGAGCCGCCCCTCAGGTCGCGATGAGCAGCCGCAGCCGGTTCCCGACCCGCTCCGCGTAGTCCGCCATGTCGGCGATCCAGAGCAGCACCTGGTGGAGGTAGACGGTGCCGATGCCGAGCTCCTCCTCCATGCTGAACAGGGTGCGCGCCGCGCGATCCAGCAGCTCGTCGGTCTCGCTCTCGATGTCGCCGAGCTGTCCGATCATCGTCTCGACCCGCGCGACCTCACGCTCGCCGAAGCCGGTCTCGATCAGCTCGTCCAGCTCGTCGATGATGCGCTTCGCCTGCTCGCAGGTCGCCACGACCCGCCCTCCCAGCGCCCGCACGGGCTCTGCGAGAGGACCGGGAAGCACCATGCCGCGCTGGTCCGCCAGCTCGGCGATGTCCTGGGTGACGTCGGCGATGGAGTCCTGGAAGTCGAGGATCTCCAGCATGTCGCGTCGCTCCATCGCCATCATCAGACGGCGCGGCATCCGGCTCCGGATCTCGTGCTTGATCCGATCGGCCTCGTGCTCCAGGCCGTCGATGGTCTCGCGTTGCGCCTTGACGGCCGCGAGGTCGCCCGTGGCCATCGCCTCGATCAACGGGGTGATCTGTCGCGCGCACGCGACCGCCGCCTTCATGTGCTCCTG
>JAJDAR010000323.1 GCA_029261775.1 Deltaproteobacteria bacterium
CGCATCCGTGTCGAGACGCTGAACGAGAGTATCGAGCTGCTCGTTCGACTGCTCGAGGAGCTCGACGCCGGGGACTAGCACCCGGCCCGCCCGTGTCAGCTGATGCGCAGCTCCTGGATCGCCCGTGTCAGCTGGTGCGCAGCTCCTGGATCGCCCGGTGGACGATCTCGAAGAGGGGCTCGATCTCCTCCAGCTCGAGGCATGAGAACGCGACGCGCAGATCGTTCTTGCTGGTGGCGATCAAGCCGGTGCCGTGGGCATCGAGCAGGTGCACGCGGAGCGTCTCGGCGTCCACCCCGATCACCTCCAGGCACATGAAGTAGCCGCTGTTGAAGGGATGGACCTTCCAGCTCTCTTTGAAGCGCGGCGCGTTCGCGACGTCGTAGACCTTCTCGGCGCGCGCCCGCAACGTCTCGCACTTCTCCTTGCGCTCCTCGTCGATCGAGGAGGAGGCGAGGGCCTTCTCGACCAGGGTCTGCGACAGCATCGGGCTGTTCGAGATGCCGGCCCGGATGGCGCCGCGGGTCTTCGCGTCGAGCACGCGGCAGGCGGCCTCGGCGCCCTCGCTGCGGCCCGGGCCGAAGGTCAGGAAGCCGCAGCGCAGACCCCAGACGAAGAGCTCCTTCGTGGCGCCGTCGAGGCGCACCGCGAGCAGGTTGGGATGCACGCCGGTCAGTCGGCCGAACAGCGACTCGGTCATCGAGGCGCCACCCAGGTGGTAGAACAGGCCGAAGTACGCGTCGTCGAGGATCACGACCAGCCGCGTGCCCCGCTCGGCC
Organism: Deltaproteobacteria bacterium; assembly: GCA_029261775.1. Lineage (GTDB taxonomy): Bacteria > Myxococcota_A > UBA9160 > UBA9160 > UBA6930. The sequence goes on from JAJDAR010000323.1 coordinate 780, forward strand.
TGGGCGACCAGGGCCGCGCAGATCGCTTCGCCCTCTTCTTCGGTCGGCATGTAGCCGGTCGGGTTGTTCGGGAAGTTGAGCAGCACGACCAGCTTCTCGCGTCCCTCTGCGTTCTCCGCCAGCGCCTCGGCGAAGCCGTCGGTGTTGAAGCCACCGCCCGCGTAGAAGGGATAGGTCGCGATCTCGGCGCCCAGGCGCACCTCGTAGCCGAGCCGATAGTTGCCCCACAGCTTGTCCGGCAGCAGCACCCGGTCACCGGGATCGAGGAACAGCTCTCCGACGAGCGAGAGCCCGTGGGTGAGCGCGCTCGTCACGATCGGCAGCCCGAAGGACTTGCCGGCGAGCGAGGGGTTCTCGGCCAGCTGCTTGTCGCGCCAGCGCTCGCGCAGCTCCGCCCGTCCGCCACCACCCGCGTACGGGTAGGCGTCGTCCGGCGCGATGTCGTTCAGGTAGCGGTGCACCGAGGGCAGGTGCATCGCCTCGCCACCCTCCGTCGCGATCCCGATCGTCGCGTTGAACTGATGGCCCTTGGCCTTGGCCTCGGCGGACTGGGAAAGGATGCCCTTGGGGAAGTAGAGCCGCTTGCCCAGCGACGAGAGCATCTCGAGGATCTCGGGCGACGCCTCGTGCAGGGCCTCGTTCAGCTCCCCGGCGAGCGGGTTGAGGGGTTGGGGGGACATGGGGACCTCGCGTCGGGCGCGGTACGGCGTACGCACGCAGCCGAGGGACGTTACCGACTTACAACGTCCGTTCCAGCACCTCGGCCACCGCTTCGAAGCCCAGGGCCGCCCAGAAGCCGCGGCCCGCCGGGTTGTCCGTGGCCACCTCGAGCTCGACCCGGGACACGCCCGCCTCCCGCAGCCAGTCCAACGCGCGAAGCGCCAGGTCCCGGCCGAGGCCCTGCCGGCGCGCCTCGGGGCGGACGACCAGGTGCTCGATCTGGCCGCGGGCCCGCTCGGCAAACGGAGGCGCGCGGCGGGCGATCGCGACGCTCACGAAGCCCAGCAGCTGGTCGCCGTGGGCCGCCACGAAGACCCGCCCGTCGGGATGGTCGAGGTGGGCCTCCAGCAGCTGCGCGAGGCCGCCCGCCCGGTTGCCGGGAACCGCCGCCTCGAAGCGAGGCCCAGGGCCGTGAGCGTCGAGCAGCAACCCCAGCAGCTCCCCGAGCGCCCCCCGCTCGTGCGCCTCCGCCCCCCGAATCACCACCCCACTTGACAAAAGGGCCGGGCCTTTTTCTCAAGTTGTCGTGGCGGCGGGGGGTCGGGTCATCGGAGCTGGAGTTCGCCGTCTCGCATCATCTGTCGGAGATCGGCGAGGCTCTTGCCGTCGTCCACGAAGGCCTGCTCCATGCGCACCGCCAGGTTCTGGAGGATCACGCGGTAGGCCGAGCGGTCGTTGTCGGTGGTGAGCGCGTCGCGCAGCTGCTCCTCGAAGGCAGCGCGCAGGGCATAGCGGTCGTCGCTGGTGAGCGTGCCGTCCTCGACCCGCTTGCGATACCAGGCTTCGTCGTGCTCGCCCGGCAGGCTCGTCAGCTTGCCCGCGAGCACCCGATTGAAGGTCGTCCCCCCGGCGTCCACGTCGGTCAGGTTCTTGCCGGAGCTGCCGACCGAGCGGGAGCCGCCGGCGCGCGTCATGCGGAAGGTGCCGTGTCGGGCGCCTTCGTCCCGATCGAAGGTTCCGCGCAGGACCCGGCCGTTCTTCTCGATGGCCTCGGTCACGTACGAGGTGCGGCCCTCCATCGACTCCGTCGAGGCGCTTCCCATCACGTCGTCCCGGATGAAGGTCGGGAGGTCGCCGTCGAACTCG
>JAJDAR010000324.1 GCA_029261775.1 Deltaproteobacteria bacterium
TTCGCACACTGCGGAACCGATCCCGCGGAGGTCTTCGCTGACCCCGCGACGCAGCTCGTGATCGTCGCCACCCGCCACGACAGCCATGCCCGGCTCGGCGCCGAAGCGCTCCGTGCGGGCAAGGCGGTGTGGCTCGAGAAGCCGGCGGGACTGCATGCGGCCGAGGTGAGGGAGCTCGCCATGGCCGTCGAGGCGACCGGGGGCTTCCTGACCCTCGGCTACAACCGTCGTTTCTCTTCGCATGCGCGGGCGCTGCGGTCGGCGTTCGAGGCAAGGACGACGCCGCTCGCGATCCACTACCGCGTCGCCGCCGGGCCGACGCCGGTCGGCACCTGGATCACCGACCCTGCGATCGGTGGCGGGCGGGTGCTGGGTGAGATCTGTCACTTCGTCGATCTCTGTCAGTTCCTGGTGGGGAGCCCGCCGCGAGCGGTCTATGCGCGACGGCTCGGCGCGGACCCGGAGCGGGACGATGCGACCGTCGCGATGCTCGAGTTCGACGACGGCTCCAGCGCCCTGATCGAGTACCTGACGGCCACGGGGCCCGAGGTGCCGAAGGAGCGCTTCGAGGTCTCGGGTGCCGGCCGCACCGGACGCTGCGACAACTTCCGCTCGACCACGTTGCCGGGTGGCAAGCGGCTGCGCTCGGCGAACCAGGACAAGGGCCAGGCGACGGCCCTGGCCGAGGTGGTGGCTGCGGTCCGCGAGGGGCGCCCTTCGCCCTTCGCTCTCGAGGAGATCGTGGCCGTCTCCGCTGCGACCTTCGCGATCGAGCGCTCCTGCGCCTCCGGCCGACGGGAGCCGGTCGATCTCGGCGACAGCCCCTCCGACGAGGCGCCGGGGTGAGCCGGGAGGCCCTGGCGCCCATCTTCTTCGTCGGCATGCCACGAAGCGGAACGACGGTGCTGTTCGAGAGTTTCGCGAGCCATCCCGCACTCGGCTGGTTCTCGAACCATCTCGACCGGGCGCCGCGCTGGCCCGTGCTGAGCGCGGTGGCCCGCCTCACCGCCGTCGACGCCCGCTTCCGCAAGGCGGTCCGGCCCGCGGACGCCCGCATGCCGCTCCTGGAGAGCCTGCGTGTGGGTCCCTCGGAGGCGTACCGCGTGTGGGAGTCGCTCTGCGGTCGCAAGTTCGTGCACGGCTACCTGCTCGGGCAGCAGGCCGATGCGAGCGAGCGGCTGCGAGTGCGCTCGCTGATTGCGCGGGTGCTGCACCATCAACGCCGCGAGCGCTTCGCCGCCAAGCTCACGGGGCCCGCCCGCATGGAGTTCCTGCACTCGATCTACGGAGATGCGCAGTTCGTCCACGTGATCCGCGACGGCCGAGCGGTCGTCCGCTCGCTGCTGCGGGTGGACTTCTGGAAGGACACCCACCGCCTGCACACGCCCGCCTGGGAGGGCGGGCTGACAGCGGAGAGCCTCGCGGAGTGGGAGCGGCGCGGGCGCACACCCCTCGTGCTGGCGGCGCTGCAGTGGCGGACGGTCATCGATCGGATCCGCGAGGAGGTCGGCCGTGTCTCTCCCGCCGTCTACCTGGAGCAGCGCTACGAAGACTTCCTGTCGACGCCCTGGCAGGCCGTGGAGGGGATCGATCGGGCGGTCGGCCTCGAGCCCGCGCCGGAGCAGCGTGCGTACGTCGAGGAACGGATGAACGTCGTACGCCCCGGGCGCTCGCTCGAGGATGGCTTCGAGCCCGCCGACTGGCGCACGCTGAACGAGCTGCTCGGAGAGCGGCTGGCCGAGCTCGGGTACGAGGTGTGAACGGCGGCGCCACCCGACGATGAAGATCGCCATCAACAGCCTCTGCGCCGTGGCCGGTGGAGCCGTCACGCACCTGCAGCAGCTGCTGCCGGAGCTGGCGGTGCTCGCGGAGGCCGACGAGATCCTGTTGATCGGCAATGCGACCACGCGCGCTTCGCTCGACCCTCCGCCTGGCATCCGCTTCGTCGATGCAGGGGACGTCGGGCAGGGAATCCTCTCGCGCCTCTGGTGGGATGCGACGACCCTGCCCGGCCTGCTTCGCGAGCTCGGGGCGGACGTGCTCTTCCAGCCTGCGAACCTCGCGGCGCCGCGCGCCCCGGTGCCCCAGGTGATCCTGATCCACAACGTGGCGCCGTTTCTCGATGACGTCATCGCCATGGAGTCGCCGTATCAGCGGCTGCGGCTGCGGCTCCTGCGCCGGCTCACTCGCGCGAGCATGCGCGTCGCGCGTCGCACGATCTTCATCTCCGAGTGGGGCAAGGCCCGGATCCTGACGGCGACGGGGCTGCCCGACGTCGGTCCGGTCATCTCCTTCGGTGCGGAGCACCTGGCGACCGAGGCGGGCAGCGGAACTCTCGAGCGCTTCGGGCTCGCGGCGGACACATTCGTCCTCTGTGTCTCCCACCTCTACCGCTACAAGCGCATCGAGCGGTTGATCGACGCCCACGGCTCGCTGGACACGGCAATGCCCCTGGTCGTGGTCGGCGCGCCCTACGACGCCGGCTATGCCGCGGAACTGGAGCTGGATGCGGAGCGCTCGCCCCATCGGGTGCTCTTCACCGGCGCGCTGGGGGGCGGCGAGATGGCAGAGCTGATGGCCGCGTGCCGGGCCTTCGCATTTCCCTCGGAAGCGGAGAACCTGCCGATCACGCTGCTCGAGGCCATGGCCATGGGTTGTCCGATCGTGACGAACCGCTGCTGCTCGATGCCGGAGGTCTGCGGTGATGCGGCGATCTACGCGGACCCCCCCACCTCCCAGGCCTACGCCGCAGCGCTCGGACGGGTGATCGGGGATTCCGCCCTGCGCGAGGCGCTGGCCGCGGCGGGACGGGCGCGGGTCGGGGCCTTCCGCTGGAGCGAGACCGCCGCGCGGACCCTCTCGCTGCTTCGCGCGGCCGGCGGCACGGCGGGATGACGGCGCCCGGACGCGAGAACGGTCCTGCGGTCCGGGTGGTGCAGGTTCTGGGTGCCCTCGCTGCCGGGGGTGCCGAGCGCCTGGTGAGCGAGCTCCTGCCGGAGCTCGCCGGCCTGGGCTTCGCGCCCGAGCTGCTGTTGCTCAGCCCGCGCCGCGACGCGGCGGGCGATGAGATGGCGGCCGGGCTCGACCGGGCGGGCGTGCCCTTCCGGTCCGGTCCCACCCAGCGCGTCGGTCCTGCCTCCGTCCTGTGGCTGGGTCGGCAGCTGCGCCGCGCGCGACCCTCGCTCGTGCACCTGCACAACCTGAACGCCGAGATGGCCTACCTGCTCGCGCGTCCCTGGACGCGTTTTCCGCACGAGGTGGTTCGCACCGTCCACAACACCCGGCTCGACCCTCCGTGGCTCGCGCGTCTGGGCTTCCGGTGGAACGGTGCGGCGGCGACGATCTTCTGCGGCGCAGCCGCGGGCGATCACACGGCGTCGGGCTTCGGCGGGCGGAGCGTGGTGATCCCGAACGGCGTGCGCTTCGACTGGGCGCCCCAGTCGCCCGACGTGAGCCGCACGGCGCGAGGCAGACTCTCCTGGCCCGAGGGCCGGCCGGGCTTCGTCTCCGTCGGCCGGATGGACGGCGAGAGCATGGCCGCCTCCCAGAAGGCCCACGACGTGCTCGTGCGCGCCTGGCAGCAGAGCGGGCTCGGCCGGGAGGGGGCCCTCCTCCATCTGGTCGGAGACGGCCCGTTGCGTGGCTCGCTCGAAGCGCTTGCCGGCGGCGACACCAGCATCCGTTTCCACGGGGTGCGCCCCGACGTCCGCACCTGGCTCCAGGCCGCGGATGCCTTCGTGATGGCCAGCCGTTTCGAGGGCCTTCCGATCGCGGGCATCGAGGCGATCGGGACCGGCCTGCGTTGCGTGTTCTCGCGCATCGACCCGCTCCGCGAGCTGGGAGCGCCTTCGGTGGTCTGGTGCGACCCGGACGACGAAGCCTCTTTGGCGGTCGCCCTTCGCGAGGTGTTGGCGGCCGCGGAGCCTGCTGCGGAGCAGGTGGCGGCATTGCGTGCACGCTTCGGGATCGAGAGCCTGGCGAGCAGGCACGCGGAGCTGTATCGCGAGGTGCTGGCCGGACGCGGGCCGGTCCCTTCCTGAGCTGGAACGAGAACGAGCATGCGGATCCTCTACGTCTCCCAGTACTTCCCTCCCGAGATGGGCGCGCCTGCAGCCCGGGTCTCCGAGCTGTCCAGCCGCTGGGCCGCACAGGGGCACGAGGTATGCGTGCTCACGGGCTTTCCGAACCACCCGACCGGGGTGGTGCCGGCCGAGTATCGGGGCAAGGTGCTCGAGACCGAGACCTGGCAGGGCGTGGACGTCGTGCGCAGCTACGTCTACGCCACACCCAACAAGGGCTTCGCGAAGCGTGTGCTCGGCTTCCTCTCCTTCGCCCTGTCGTCGCTCACCCTGGGTGCCTTCGCACGCCCGGCCCGGGGCGTGGACGTCGTGGTGGCCACCTCGCCGCAGTTCTTCTGCGCCGTGGCCGGGTACCTGATCAGCTGGATGAAGCGGGTGCCCTTCGTGCTCGAGATCCGCGACCTCTGGCCCGAGAGCATCGTGGCGCTCGGCGTGCTCCGGGAGGGCTCGCCCATCACGCGCATGCTGCAGGCGATCGAGCTCTTCCTCTATCGCCGGGCCGACCTGCTCGTCAGCGTGACCGACTCCTACCTGCGCACCTGGGAGGCGCAGGGCATCGATCCGTCGAAGATGCGTGTGGTCAAGAACGGGGTGGACCTCGACTTCTTCCAGCCCGGCGATCGAGACGATCCCCTGCGCGAGGAGCTCGGCCTGGGCGATGCCTTCGTGGTCTCCTACATCGGGACCCACGGCATGGCGCAGGGCGTCACGACCCTCGTCGAGGCCGCCGACCTGCTGCGGGACGATCCCGACGTACGATTCCTGCTGGTCGGGGAGGGAGCCGGCAAGGCCGAGGCCGTGGCGCTGGCGCGGGAACGAGGCCTGTCGAGCGTGGTCTTCCTCTCGCAGCAGCCGCGCTCGCGGATCCCGGCGCTGCTCGCGATCTCCGACCTGGTCAGCGTGCCGCTGCGCCGGAAGGAGCTCTTCACCCGGGTGATCCCGTCCAAGATCTTCGAGATCATGGCGGCCGAGCGCCCGATCCTGCTCGGCGTCGAAGGCGAAGCGGCCGGGATCGTCGAGGCTGCCGGCGCGGGCTATCCGGTCACACCCGAGGACCCGCAGGCGATTGCGGAGCGCATCCGCGAGATCCGCAGGGCGCCCGACGCGGCGCGGGCCCGCGGGGTGGCCGGGCGCGCCTACGTGCGCCGGGAGTTCGATCGCGATGCACTCGCGCTCCGGTACCTTGGCTACCTGGAAGAGCTCGTGGGCTGAGGGTCGCCGGGCCGGGTCACTGCAAAGCGCGCAGATGGCGGATCATGCGCCGACGGGCGTCCGCGGGGTCGAAGTCCTCGTCGCGCCGCAGCGTCTCCAGGAAGTCCTGCGCCTTCTCGACGGCGCGGGAGGGCGTCCCGGCGCGAAGGACGTGGCCCTCGAGAGTTCGGAGGTAGCGCACGTCGTCCACCGCCTCGCGCAGCCCCTCGAAGGCGAGGGTTCCGACCGGGCCCGCGGTCGTCGGGTAGGTCAGCACGAGGTCGCGCCACGTCTCGTGGTCGAAGTCGTTCCAGATCGAGCCGCGCGAGTCCTGGTAGGCGTAGAGCATCGCGCCGTCGAAGCCCGCCTGCCAGAGCGCGATCCCGTAGTTGCGGCGATACAGCACCGGATCCTCGGGACCGGACTGCGGGTTCGAGTAGCTCAGGATGCGGTTGCCGTGGGCGTGCTGGGCCGCGGCCTCCTCGGCCAGCGGCTTGCCGTGCAGGATCAAGACGTCCGTCAGCTCGCCCATCGGACGCGCGTGCTTGCTGTAGCCCGCAGCGAAGATGCCGGCGCCCTCCGAACGCACCCGTTGCCACGCCGCGCGCTGGGCTGTCAGGCGCTCGCCCTTCGCCTCGTCGGTGCCGTACAGGAAGAGCGGCGCGGCCCCGAACAGGTTGGCGAGGGCGCGGATCTCGCGAACGTCGCCGCCCAGGCGCTGCAGCACCCGCGGCTGGTCGCCGCTGCCGGTGAGGCGGCCCAGGAAGAAGAGCGGCCGCCCGGCCAATCCGAGCTCCTGGCGCAGACGCAGGACCTGCTCGACGAGTCGCAGCTTGCGCGCGCGGGTGCTGGGACCGTCGGTGGGCTTGGGCCAGGGCTGGTACATCGTCGGATCGCCGATGCCGTGGCGCAGCATGTCCACCAGCTCGGCTCGCAGCTGCCGCTCGCTCTTCCACTCGGAGGACACCGTGGCGTTGTCGGGGTCGAGCTTGCCCCGGTAGTAGAGCGAGTAGGTCATGTCCGGAGGCGCGAGCTCGAAGGGCAGGATCTCGACCACCATCGGCAGGGGCGTGACGCGCCCTCCTTGTCCTTCGATCCGCACCTCCCCCCGATACAGACCGGGCGCGATGCCGCTCGGGGCCTCGACCGTGACCCAGAACTGCTGGAAGGCGCCGGCCGGGAGGTCGACAGGCAGGAGCGACTCGGCGTCGCGGATCGGGAACTCGGTGACGGTCGGGGTGAGACGCAGCTTCGGGTCGGCGAGCTCCCGGGACCGCACGTAGCGGGAACCGACCGGGCCCGAGAGGCGCAGGAGGTTCTCCTTGGCGGCGTGATCGACCCGGACCATCTCCGGATCGTTGACCAGGAGCTCGGGGATCAGCACCGGATCGCCTTCCTTCTGCCGCCAGTCCCGCCAGGCCGTCGTCGACTGGTACCAGGTCTCGACGATCTTCAGGTCCACGGCCGCGGCCGGAAGCACGCCGCCGCTGCCCTGCAGATCCGTGACCCGCGGGAGCACCCGGGCCGCCGCGGTGGGGGAGCGCACGACGAAGCTCGCTGACTCGATCTCGCCCGGGCACAGGGTGACCCGCAGCTCCGCGCCGATCGCCGGCGGTGCCTGGCTCGGCAGCACCATCTCCTCGGAAATCGCCGTGACCACGCGGACCTCGAGGCCCTCGCTGCGCGACGGCGATGCGCTCGCGACGAGCAGGGCAAGCGCCAGCCAGGCCGCAGTCAGCGCCGAACCCGTGCGGTACAGGGACGTCGAGCGTTCCTGGGGCCTGAGCGCTGTGACATACTGCTTCGATCCCTTCGCGTCCTTCCTGTCTTCTTTGGAGACGGCGGGCGGAAGGCGGTCGGAGAAGGTCATTGCGCTCCCTGAAGCTGGTCCCGCTGATCCTAGCCGTCGGCCTCTCCGTCGCATCCCACGGGCAGATCGCCTTCAGCGACGCCTCGGCATCGCTCGGAGCGGGCAACGTCGGGCGCAGCTTCGGTGCTTCCTGGGCGGACTTCGATTCGGACGGATTCCCGGACCTCTGGGTGGGCAACCACGGCAGGGTGCCGAGCCTGTACCTGAACCGGCGGGACGGGAGCTTCCTGGAGGTCGCCGGCTTCGTGTGGCCGGGCCCGGTGACGGACACCCACGGCGCCGCCCTCGCGGACTTCGACGGGGACGGCGATCTCGACGTCTTCGAGACCACGGGCGGCACCTCCGGCCACCACCTGTGGCGCTCCGGCCCGACGGGCCTGGTCGACGAGGCCGCTCCGCTGGGGCTGGGCTTTCCCGGGGCTCGCGGCAGGGACGCGATGTGGCTCGATGCGGACGACGACGGCCGCCTCGATCTGTGGCTCTCCCATGCCAACGCCGCCGGGCTCTTGAGTCGCCTGGTGCTGCAGCTCCCGTCAGCGGGGACGCCCGTCTTCCAGGACGTGACGACGCAAGCGGGGCTCACGGTCGCCACCACCTATGCGCAGCTCGCAGACCTCGATCACGACGGCCGCGGAGAGGTCGTCGTGGCCTCGGCCGTGTATCCGCAAGCGGTCTTCGACCTGCCTTACGTGGCCGGTTCGCCCCTCGTGAACCTGCTGCCCGGTCTCGGCATCGTGCAGGATCCCACGGCCTTCGCCCTCGAGAGCGTGCTCGCCGACTTCGATGGGGACCTGCGCACCGACATCCTCGTGCTGAAGCAGCTCAACAACGCGCAGCTTCTGCAGCGATCGGCGACGGAGCTCCGCGCTCGCGTGAACACGGTGGCCGATCAGCGTGGCTTCAGCTTCGACACGGCGTCGCCGGTCGGGATCGACGTGTACCCCGGTGGCCTTCTCGACGGCATCGCCCAACCGGATCTGATCCGCATCGGCGCGGCGGGAACTCCGGCCACCTCCTTCGAGTTGCTGCTCGATCCCGCCAACGACCCGAGCGTGATCGGGACCCCGCCGCACGAGACCACCGATGAGGGCGTGTGGATCGGCTACGACCCGGTCGATCAGACCTACGAGGTCAACGTGTCGAGCAGCCGGGCAATCGTGATCAACTTCTCGATCGAGGGGCAGGGCACGATCACCAACCCGGTCGCCGTCTCGATCCCGGCCGTGATGACGGATCCGGAACCCAACTTCTACCTCGCAACCGACCAGGGCTTCGTCGAGAGCCGCGCGCAGGCCGGGCTCGATCAGGGCTTCGCCTGCCCCTCCGCCGTGGCGGCCGATTTTGACAACGACATGGATCTCGATCTCTACCTGGCCTGCAATCACCCGGTGGTGAACACGCCGAACCGGCTGCTCGAGAACCTGGGAGGCGGGGTCTTCCAGGACGTAGCCGACGCGGGCGGAGCGGAGGGAACCCTCGAGGGCCGAGCCGACTCCGTCGTGAGCGCCGACTACGACGTGGACGGCTTCGTCGATCTCTTCGTTGCGAACGGCGACGGCGACATCCCGTTCTGGGACGGTCCTCACCAGCTATTCCGCAACCAGGGCAACGGCAACCACTGGTTGCAGATCGACCTCGATGCCGGCGCCTCCAATCGGACCGGCATCGGTGCGGAGGTGATCGTCACGGCGGGCGGGATCTCGCAGCATCGCTTCCAGGGGGGCGGGCGCCACCGCCGTTCCCAGGACTTCGAACGCGTCCACGTCGGCCTCGGCCCCCACACGATCGCCGACGTGCGTGTGCGCTGGCCCTCCGGGGCCATCAGCCACCACATCGGCCTGGCCGCCGACCGGGTCGTCACTCTCTCGCCGACCCCGGCCTGCGGCCTCGGCCCCGAGATCGCCCTCGCCCTGGCGCTCCTCGGCGCCCTGCGCCGCCGCCCCCGAACAGGCTAGAGCGAACGGAAGAGAGCGCGCCAAGAGACGGGGAGAAGAAGTGAGGGGGCGCGGAAGAGAGGGGACGTTGGTTTCATTGTTGCACTCGACGCGAATGCAACAATGAAACGAACGTCCCCGTTCCCC
>JAJDAR010000325.1 GCA_029261775.1 Deltaproteobacteria bacterium
GGTGGGGGTCTCGTGAGGACGACGCTTCGGCAGTGCCGGATCGGACACGGCCCCTCGCGAGCAGCCCGCCTACACTCCCGCCAGCCCTCGCCGCCCCTCAGGAGCAGCCGATGCCCGCTCTCGATGGCCTCCGCATCCTCGACATGACCCAGTACGAAGCCGGCACGGCCTGCACCCAGATGCTGGCCTGGCTGGGCGCCGACGTCGTCAAGATCGAGGCGCCGCGCTTCGGCGACCCGGGCCGGACGCTGGCGGTGGGCGGCGACTACTCGCCCTACTTCTGCAACTGGAACGCCAACAAGCGCAGCGTCGGCCTCGACCTGGCCAAGCCCGAGGGTCACGACCTGTTCCTGAAGCTGGTCCCGCGCTTCGACGTCTTCGTCGAGAACTACGGCCCGGGCGTGGTCGAGCGGCTCGACATCACCTACGGGCGCCTCTCGGCCGTCCATCCCGGTCTGATCTACGCCCAGGTCAAGGGGTTCGGAAGCGATGGACCCTACGCGGGATACAAGAGCTACGACATGATCGCCCAGGCCGCGGCCGGCACGTTCAGCGTGACGGGCGAGTTCGGGGGGCTGCCGATGCTGCCCGGCCCGACCACCGCCGACTCGGGCACGGGCATGCAGCTCTCGACCGCCATCCTGGCCGCCGTGATCCAGCGCGGGCGCACGGGCCGGGGCCAGCACATCGAGATCTCCATGCAGGAGGCGATGACGTACTACATGCGCACGCGCATCGCCTTCGGTGCGGAGTTCGGCGACGTGGCGGTGCCGCGGATCGGCAACACCATGGGGGCGGCCCCGACCGGTCTGTACGCCTGCGCCGCCGGCGGACCGAACGACTACGCCTACCTGATCACCGTCACCCAACGTCATTGGGATGCGCTGTGCATGGCGATCGACCGCCTGGACCTGCTGACCGACCCTCGCTTCGAGCAGCCGGAGGGCCGGGTCGAGAACGATGCCGCGCTCCGGGAGGAGATCGGCGCCTGGACGCGAGAGCGCGGCAAGTACGACGTCATGCGACTCCTCGGTGAAGCCGGTGTGCCCTGCTCCGCGATCCTCGACACCAAGGACCTCCACGAAGACCCGCACCTGCTGGCCCGCGGCTTCGTGCAGGAGGTCGAGCACCCGGAGCGAGGCAAGGTCCGCCTGCTCGGCTGCGCCCCCAGGCTCTCGGAGAGCCAGGTCCCGATCGAGCGGGCGCCGCTCCTGGGCGAGCACACGCAAACCGTGCTCGCCGCGGAGCTCGGCCTCGCAGCAGACGAGATGGCCCCGCTGCGCGAGCGCGGCATCATCCGCTGAGCGCGAAACGCAACCCGCGCAGCCCTGCGGCATCCGACACTCGCCACCAAGGAGATTTCCATGCCCCTGACCGAACGCCAGGAGAAGATGTGCGAGGAGAGCCGCTGGGACTTCTCCGACCTGAAGGCGGTGTTCCTCAACTGCACGCTGAAACGCTCGCCCGAGCTCTCGCACACCGAGGGCTTGATCGAGATCTCCCGGAGCATCATGGAGAAGAACGGAATCGCCACCGAGCTGCTCCGGCCGGTGGACTACGACATCGCGCACGGCGTGCAGCCCGACATGACCGAGCACGGCTGGGCCACGGACCAGTGGCCCGAGCTGCTCGAGAAGGTGATGGCCGCGGAGATCCTCGTGCTGGGCACGTCGATCTGGCTCGGGGAGAAGACCTCCGTCTGCACCCAGGTCGTCGAGAGGCTCTACTCCGCCTCGGGACATCTGAACGACAAGGGCCAGTACGCGTACTACGGCAGGGTCGGGGGCTGCCTCATCACCGGCAACGAGGACGGCGGCAAGCACTGCGCGATGAACATCCTCTACTCCCTTCAGCACCTCGGCTACGTGATCCCGCCCCAGGCCGATGCCGACTGGCTCGGCGAGGCGGGTCCTGGCCCGTCCTACCTCGACCCCGGCTCCGGCGGACCCGAGAACGACTTCACGAACCGCAACACGACCTTCATGACGTGGAACCTCATGCACATGGCGCGCATGCTGAAGGACGCCGGCGGCATCCCCGCCCACGGCAACCAGCGCTCCGAGTGGGACGCGGGCTGCCGCTTCGACTTCGACAACCCGGCCTATCGGTAGGACCCGACCGGCGCACTGACCCTGCGCCGGTCGGACTGTGATGACGGCTGCATCGCTCGTGCTCCTCGCCCTGGCGCTCCTCGCCTGGGCGGCCGTCTCGAAGAAGGCCGAGCGCAGCCCGGTGACGCCGCCGATGTTCTTCGTGGCGGTCGGCTTCGCCGCCGGGGAGCTCGGACTGCTCGAGCTCGACCTGGGCGGAGCGGTCATCCACGGGCTGGCCGAGATGACGCTCGTGCTGGTGCTGTTCACCGACGCGTCGCGTATCGATCTGGTCTGCCTCCGCCGCGAAGGGAGCCTGCCGACGCGTCTGCTGACCCTCGGGCTGCCCCTGACGATCGTCGCGGGCGCGGCTGCGGCCCTGGCCCTGCTCCCCGGGCTGGGGATGACCGAGGCCCTCCTGCTCGCGGCGATCCTGGCGCCGACCGATGCAGCGCTCGGCCAGGCGGTGGTCAGCAACCCGCTCGTCCCCGTGCGCATCCGCCAGACCCTCAACGTCGAGAGCGGGCTGAACGATGGCATCGTGCTGCCCATCGTGCTGGTCCTGGCCTCGTTCGCAGGGGCCACGGAGCAGGCGGGAACTGCGGGGTACTGGCTTCGCTTCGCCGCCCTCGCCGTGACCCTGGGCCCCCTGGTCGGCTTTGCCGTGGGCCGCCTCGGAGGCCGACTGGTCGATCGTGGGACACGCAGCGGTTGGATCAGTCCTCCGTTCCAGCGCCTCGCCTCCCTCGGGCTGGCGCTGCTCGCGTTCGCCGCGGCGGAGTCCGTCGGCGGCAACGGCTTCCTGGCAGCCTTCGTCGCGGGCCTGACCCTCGGCACCACGGTGAGGGGCGCGTGCCAGCCCCTCTACGAGTTCGCCGAGGCGGAGGGCCAGCTCCTCACCCTGCTCGTGTTCGTCGTCTTCGGCGCCGAGATGGTGCCAGCAGCGCTCGCGCATCTGGGCGCGGGCGTCGTCGTCTATGCACTCGCCAGCCTGACGCTGATCCGCATGCTCCCCGTTGCGCTCTCCTTGCTGGGCAGCGGGCTGCACACCGCGAGCCTGGGCTTCCTCGGCTGGTTCGGCCCGCGGGGGCTGGCCTCGATCCTGTTCGCGCTGCTGGTCGTCGAGGAAGAACGCCTGGCCACGGGCCCGTTCATCGAGGGCGTGGTCGTGATCACGGTGCTGGCGAGCACGTTCCTGCACGGCCTCACGGCCTACCCGCTTGCTCGCCGCTACGGGGCGTTCACCGATGCGCTCCACGCAGCCCGCGCCGAGCACGCCGAGGCCCAGGAGATGCCCGTGCGGGTTCGTCACGCTGCGAGCCCGTAGGGCTGGCGCCGCCATCTCCGGTAGAGGAACGTTGCGTCTCACCCGGTGTGACGCGGAGGCCCCATGAGTGACTACCCGACCACTCTCGATCACATGCTCGCCGCCTGGAACGAGCTCGAGCCCGCCAAGGTGCGAGGCCATCTCGAGCAGGCCCTGGCGCCCGACGTACGATTCGTCGATCCCACCCACGACCTGACGGGCATCGACCCTTTCGAGGAGATGGTCCACGCGTTCCGCAAGAACCTGCCCGACGCCGTCTGCTCCCGCTCCAGCCCGATCGACGCACACCACCGGCTGTATCGCTACCACTGGGCGATCCACCGCGGCGGCGAGCTGGTCTTGCCCGGCTTCGATGTCGCCGAGACCGACGAATCCGACCGGGTGACCCAGGTGTTGGGTTTCTTCGGGCCGCTGTCCGTTTCGGGCGACGAGCGCGCCTAGGCGCGCAACCGCCTGCGAAGATCAAGCAGCTCTCTCTCGACCACCCGGGGCCTGGCTGCCGTCGATGGTGACCGAAGCCTGGGGACGGCCCATCCGCCGAACTCGAGGGTCGGCACCGCGCTCAGGGAATCGGCCAGGTGTCGGGAGACCAGACCTCCTGGTCCTCTCCGTGACACGCTCCACCTTCGCCGGACCATGAGGTCAGGCTCATCCAGGCGAACATGCCCGGCGTTGCCTGCTCGGCGAGCCGCGACACGCAGCGGCCCTCGACGGCGAGCCCGCGACCCGCACGATCCGTGGCCTCGATCCGCACCTGCTCCGGAAAGCCCGCTGCGTTTCGGGCCAGCACCTCGCGG
The DNA here is from genome assembly GCA_029261775.1 of Deltaproteobacteria bacterium. GTDB lineage: Bacteria > Myxococcota_A > UBA9160 > UBA9160 > UBA6930. The sequence continues at coordinate 4,215 of JAJDAR010000325.1, forward strand.
GTGCCCGAGACGAGATCCTGCTTCTCGCCGTCGCGAACCAGGAATCCCATCACGACCCGCTCGACGCCCTCGATGTCCGTCGTGCTTGCGAGGAAGGAGGCCTCGGGCCCCTGGATGCCGTAGGCGTAGCTCGCCCGCGTGCGGCGCAGATCGTCGCGCGGGCCCCACGAGCGGTCGCGCATCTCGAATCCATCGATCGGGATCTCCTCGCCATCGAGACGTACGACGCCTTCGACCCGGCAGGGCTGATCCAGATGACCGCGCTTCGCGCTCACGAGCGGCGCGTGGGGCGGAAACAGGCCCTGGTACTCCAGGTCGACGCACAGGCGATCGCCATCCTCGTAGCAGACCCGGTAGCGGGAGAGCGGCTCCAGACAGCGGATCGACAGACCCGCGATCGCGAGATCATCGAGATCTCCGTCTGGAATGGGCACGTGCCACAGGCGCCGGGCATAGCGCGCATGCCAGGGCTCGTGGCCGCTGGCATCCCAGACCGCCACGCCGAGAGCGCACACGCCGAGGTCGTGACGAAAGAGCGGGTAGAGCGTTCCGGCCAGGCCGCGTTCGGGGGCTGCGAAGGCGAACCAGGCCGTCTCGGCCCACGTCGGGTCGCGCGTCGGCGGGCGATGGAAGCGGTCCTCGCCGGCGGTCACCTCACTCATGCGGTCTCCAACGGCGTGAGAGGTCGGGCGATCGCTTTCAGGACGGGCACGGCGTCGAGGCCTTCGCGCCCGGCGCGATCGAGCTCCGTCAGCCAGGGCTCCGCGCAGCCCGCCTCTCGCAGGGCTTGTGGCAGAAGGAACTCGAGGTAGGGGAGCAGCAACCGGTAGGTCGTGGTGTCCATCGAGCCGCCGGCGCTCGCGTGGCCGAGGGCGACCTGACACGAGATCGCCATGCGGAGCAGCACGGCCGCCCGGTAGTACGCAATGCGTCCGGGGTCGAGCGGCAGGCCCGTGCGCTCCGACCAGACGGGCAACGCAGCGCGCATCTCGGGCTCACCGCCTAGCAGGTGGGAGCGGACCAGCACCCAGGCGATGTCGTCGAGCGGATCACCCAGGTGGGCGAACTCCCAGTCGAGGAGCGCCGTCACCCGGCCGTCCTGATGGAGAAAGTTGCCGGCCCCGGCGTCGCCGTGGCACAACGCGGTGCGTCCCACCGCGTCAGGCGGATGTCCCTCGAGCCAATCGCCCGCGAGCCTCGTCCCGTCGGAGGGCTCCTTCACCCGCTGGCGTTGGATCGCACGCCAGCGGGTCAGATCGCGGAGCGCGTCCTGCGTCGCCTCTCCGGCTGAGCTCATGCCGGGCAGCTGGAGCTCGGCCGGATCGAGCGCATGGAGCTCGGCGAGCGCCACCGCGAAGTCGCGCGCCACCTCCCCCCGCTGCTCTGCGGGCTCGATACCGGCGAAGTCCTCGCTGCCCTGGACGCGCTCCATCAACAGGCTCCGCCCGTCGGCCGCCTCGGCCACCAGCGCGGGAATCCGCACCTGCTGGCCAGCGAGCGCGCGATAGACGACGGCTTCGTGGGCGAGATCGATGTCGGTTCCCGACAAGGGGCCATCCCCGCTGTCGTGCCGGACGACGAGTGCCCGGCGTTTCCCGCGCTCGTCCTCGGCATCCACCAGCAACGTCACGCGGGAGGAGCCCACCCCGGCGCGCCGCAGATCGGTCACGCGCCCGCCGATGGCCAGCTCGACGAAAGCGCGGAGCTCGGGCTCGGAGTCGCTCACGCCGTCAGTCCGACCCCATGGGGCCGATCACCTGCTCACCGAAGGCGGCGAGACGGTCGAGTCCGCCCGGGCCCGCAAAGAAGAACGCCGGCACCATCGCGCGCGCCACCCCCAGCTTCATGAGCTGCTCGGCCCCCGCCGGCGGGTCCGCCATCTGGGCGCCGAAGATCGCGTGCACCTTGATCTCGCCGGGTGCGCGTCCCGCCTGATCGGCGGCCACGCGCAGCTCCTCGATGCGCTGCGCCAGCTCCTGCGGGTCGCCGGTGCCCGGGAAGTAGCCGTCCGCAAGACGGGCGGCGCGGCGGATCGCGGCCGGGGTATCGCCGCCGACGAGAATCGGGATCGAGCCGCGCACGGGGCGCGGGCTGCAGGTGGCGGGCTCGAAGTCGACGAACTCTCCGTGGTACTCGGCCTTCGGCCCGGCCCAGAGGGCGCGCATGGCCTGGATGTACTCGTCGTTGCGGGCGCCGCGCCGCGCCCACGGGACGCCGAGGGCGCGAAACTCCTCCTCCAGCCAGCCGACTCCGATGCCGAGCTCCACCCGTCCGCCGCTCAGGCAATCGAGCGTCGCCACCTCCTTGGCCAGGACCAACGGGTTGCGCTGGGGAACGATCAGGATGCAGGTCCCGAGCTGCACGGAGGGAGCGGCGGCGGCCACGTAGGCCAACCAGATGAGCGGATCGGGGATCGGCGTCTCCTCCTCCCCGGGCATCTGCCCGTCCTCGGTGTACGGGTACGGCGACTCGATGCTGGCCGGGCGGATCACGTGCTCTCCGCCCCACACCGAGTCGAACCCGACCCGCTCGGCCACCCTGCAAATCTCGAGCGCACTCTCGGGGTCGGTCCCGACACTGCTCGCGAACGCCAATCCGAACTTCATCGCTCACCTCCCGGCTTCACGGCGTCGCGCTCGTCGAAGACTTCCTTCGCGATCCGCATCGCTTCGACGGCGACGGGAAAGCCGCCGTAGATCGCCATGTGCATCAATGTTTCGCCAATTTCCGTCCGGCTGAGCCCGTTGTCGAGCGCACGACCCAGATGGATGCGCAGCTCGTTCGGTCGATGGAGCGCCGTCAGGGCCGAGATGGTGGCGAGGCTGCGGTCGCGCTTCGAGAGCCCGGGGCGCTCCCACACCCCGTTCGGCAGCACGGTATCCACGATGAACAGACCCCAGTCGTCCCGGATCTCGTCGGGCGCAGGCAGGGCGCCCGTGATGGCGCGCGCCGCCCGAAGTCGCTCTTCCTCGGTCATGGAGCCTCCAGCCGTCATTTGCAGAGCCCGCCGCCCAGGATCGCGTACGGCTCGCAATCGTAGATCAGGCGGCCCGCTTCGCCGTGCTGCCAGTCGAGCACCGGCAGGGCGAAGGAGGGCGGCATGCCGGGGGCGGGCACGTCCTGGAGGGTCTCGACGGCATCCGGGAAGCCGGCCCAGTCCTTGGGCGCCCGCCAGCCGGGCGGTGGCACGAGCTCGTGGCGTGTGCCGGACACGGGGTAGAGCATGCGCCACCGACGGATCGCCTCGCTCAGCTCCTCGACCACTTCGGGGTGCGCCGCGGCGAGGTTGTGATGCTCGTTCGGATCCTCGTCGAGCTTGAACAGGTGCGTCGTGAGGTCGGCTGCGAGCAGGCCCTGGTCGATCTCCTGGACCAGCTTCCACTCGTCGTTCAGGGCGGTGGTGTTGAAGTGGCCGCGGATCGGCGTCTCGGATGCGAAGAAGAGCAGATCCTTGCGCGGTTCCTTCGTCCCGGCAGCAAGGGCCGGCCAGAGGTTGCGTCCCTGCAGCTCGAAGGGACCTTCCACCGGAACTTCGGCCGCGGCGGCCAGCGTGGGGAGCACGTCCATCGCCGACATCACGCTCGTGTTCACCGAGCCCGGGGCCAGCCCGGCCGGGTAGCGCATCACCGACACCACGCGGATTCCGCCCTCGAAGGTGTCTCCCTTCCCGCCCCGCAGCGGCACGTTGTCCGCGCCGCCGGTCGCGTAGGCTGCGCCGCCGTTGTCGCTGAAGAACAGCACGATCGTGTCGCGGGCCACATCCTCCTCATCGAGGGCCGCGAGCACGGTGCCGATCGCCTGATCCATGGCATCCACGACGGCTGCGTACACCGGTCGTGCGCTCGGCCGGAGCATCATGCGGCTGATCTGACGAGACTGATCCGTCTGCCGGCTGCGCGCCGGCTGACGATCGTCCTGCATGTCCGCGTACTTCGCCTTCAGGTCCTCGGGCGCATCAAGAGGCGTGTGGGGCGCGATGAACGGCATGTAGAGAAGGAAGGGCTTGTCCTTCTCACGCTCGCGGATCCACCGGGCTCCCTCGGCTCCCAGCAGGAAGGTCTCGTAGCCCTGGTCGTCGATCGGCGCGCCGTTTCGCTGGAAGTCCCGACCCTTCTGGCTGGCAAAGGGTGGGAAGTAGCCGACCTCGGTGTGGAGGTGGCCGTAGAAGTGGTCGAAACCGCGGCGGTTCGGATGGTAGGTCTCCTGGGCGTGCCCCAGGTGCCACTTGCCGACCATGGCCGTCTGATAGCCGGCCTTCTGGAACAGCTGCGGCAGGAAGACCTCGTCGGGATGGATGCCGTTCGTGTGCCAGGGCATGATCACGCCGTAGGCGACCCCGAGCCGCATGGGGTCGCGTCCCGTCATCAACGCCGCCCGCGTCGGTGAGCAGATCGGGGTCGAGTAGAAGCGATCGAGCTGGACACCCTCTGCGGCCAACCGATCGAGCGACGGTGTCTCGATCACCTCCTCGCCGTGGAAGCCGACGTCCGCCCAGCCGAGGTCGTCTGCGAGGAAGATCACCACGTTCGGGCGCTCCGCCGCTCGCGCCCCGGCCGGTGCAGCCAGCCAGGCAAGGGCGAGCAGGAGAAGGATGGGGGCGCGCTGCATGGGGGCTCCAGGCGACGCCGGCTAGGGGATGCCCATCAGGGGGTGGGTCTGCGGGATCACCCGCACGTCGCCGAGCTGCCGGCTCGCCCGCCGCTCGAGCGTCTGCATCCGATGTGCGGACGGCGCCGTTTGCACCGGGCCCGTCGGCGTGACCGGCTGCAGCACCACGCAAGCGCCGGGGTGGATTTCGGCCACGGCGGCCAGGGCCTCGTCGATCTCGGCGTCCTCGCTGGCGGGTGTGATCACGAGCTTCACGACGACGCGACGGGCGCCCGCTGCGACTGCCAGGAAGCGGCGATGCGCCGCGTGGAAGGGCGCCGCTCGCCCGTTCTTCGGCTCGTCGGCGCGCCGCACGTCGCTGGCGAGCTTCCAGTCCATGGACACGAGATCGATGCGGTCGACCACGCGGGACAGGGCGTCGGCCTGCAACCCGTGGGTCTCGAGAAAGATGCCGGGGCCTGCGCCGGCGAGGAGATCGATCACGGCTTCGACGGCCTCGACCTGCAGCAAGGGCTCGCCGCCCGTCAGGCTCACCCAGCGATGGCTGGCCAGATCGATCCCCTTGGCGGCACGCTCCAGGGTCGCGAGGGCCACCGGGTTCGCGACCTCCTCGTGGACGCCGGGCTCCATCTCCAGCCGTGCCGTGGCCGTGCGCAGCCAGGTGCCCGGCGAATCGCACCAGCAACAGCGCAGGTCGCACTCCCCGAAACGCACGAACAGGGTGCGGGTTCCCACCTCGGGCCCCTCGCCCTGGATGGACGAGAAGACCTCCACGAGATGGGGCGCCGCACCCGCCATGCCAGCGTTCAGCCTTCGAGCACGGAGCGACCCATGCCGATTTCGGCCACCAGCTCGTCGAGACGGTCGGGCTTCTCGGCGAGGTTGCGGACCCGGAATCGGGCGACGTGGTCCTCGTCGGAGGCTGGCACGACCCAGGCGAACTTCTGGCTCAGGTGTTCGAGCATGCGATTGAGATCGACCGCTCGCTTGCCGGTCCCGTCGTCCGCGCCCAGGACGAACAGGTCATCGCCCTCGGTGCGCGCCAGCGACAGCACGGCGCCGTAGCGCTCTCGCGCGATCCGCATGGCGAGGTGGAGCTCGACCTGCGGCGGCAGCGTCGCGACCACCATCCCGAGGCCCGCGAAGTGCACGAGCCGGAAGTCGCGCTCGGCCACGTAGGCGAACTCGTCCGGCGGGGGCGCATCCTCCGACCGCGAGGCCTCCTTGGCCAGGTCGGAGGGCCGACCGGCCAGCAGCATCTCGAGGTCCGAGCGGCGCTCGCCGGTGCGCTTCGCAATCTCCCCGAGTCGCCACCACCAGGTCCGACCCCAGCGCTGGAAGTCGTGGTGCGTGAAGCGCCCGGTCACCAGGTCGACCAGCTTCTCGGAGAAGCGGCTGCGGCGGCTGCAGTGGGGCAGGATCAGCGCAAGGCTGCTTCCCGCACCGGGCTCGACCTTGGTCAGGCCGGCCCCGATCGCCTCCTTCAATGCGCCCAGGTCCTCGGGCGGCCACTCGTGGTGGTCGAACCAGACCAGCCGACCGCGATACAACGCGGCCGCCTGGATGGCGTCGCGCGCTGGCTTGGCTGCAAAGCCGATCACGAAGATCGGCGTCTGCTCGCGCAGATCCGTCGCCACGCCGCGGAAGAAGGTCATCAGCTCCTCTTGCGGATAGACCCAGATCCCTTCGACCTGTCGGATGTCACGCGCGAGCAGCACGGCGGCTGCGATCGAGTGGCGATCCGCGTGGGCCAGGATCGCGGCGCGGCCTCGCGGCAGCTCCACGTCCTCGGTCGGCCGTGACTCTTCGTCGCCCTCACCGCCGGGTGCGGGCGCGATCGCCGCATGGCGGGCGCGCCGCCGCTGCTCTCGCGCCAGGCGCTGCTTGTCGAGCTCGGAGAGCGGCTCCTCCTCGTCCTCCTCGTCGTCGTAGGCCACGACGACCTCGACCTCGCCCTCGTCGAGGTCCGGCGCGTCCGGCGAAAGACCGAAGTCGTCGTCGTCATCGGTCAGATCGTCGTCGTCGGCAGAGCCCGATGGAGAGACGTCGGCGTCCTCGCTGGCCGCAGATCGCCTCGCATCGCGGTCGCGGTCGCGGCCACCGTCGTTGGCGGAACGGTCGCCCTGGTCCCTGGCCTGACCCTCTCCGCCGCGACCACGGCCTCCTCGGCCCCCACGCCCACGGCGTCCCCGACCACGGCGGCGCCGACTGCCTTCGGCGTCGTCTCCGCTTTCGTCATCGAGATCGAACAGGGACATCTCGTCGATCCCGCTGTCGGGCTCCGCATCGGTCCCTTCCTCCGCCAGCGCGGCTGCGGGCCGGCCGCGACGGGGGCGGCCTCGATCGCGGTCCCCACTCTCGGGCTCCTGGGCGGCGTCGGACCTCGCCTCGGAGGTTTCGTTGCCGCGCGGCTCGCCGCCGCGTCGGCGACGACCTCGGGAACGGCGGCGCCGGCTGCGGCCCTCGCCCTCGCCTTCTTCCGCGTCGTCGCGATCCTCGCTCCGGTCCGGGCCCCTGCCGCTGTCCGCCTCGGAGGTCCGGTCCGGGCCCCTGCCGCTGGACGCCTCCGGGCTCCGCTCGCCGCGGCCGCCGCGCGCCGGATCCTCGCGCTCGGCTCCGCGACCGCGTGCGGGACGCTCACTCGGGGTGGCGACCGTGGCATCGAGCTCCGCGAGCAGGCGGAGCGTCGTATCCGAGGCCCCACCCTCGAAGCAGCTCACCGACAGGCCGAGATGCCCGAGCACGGCCTGGGTCGCGCCATCGAACTTGGGCCCGGCCAGCGCCAGACGCGGCCGGTCCGCTCGCATCGGCGAGCCGGCGGCGGCCAGGGCGGGCGCGAGCCATGCCTCCGCGGCGAGCGTGGCGTCGAGCACCTCGCCCAGCCGACGCAGGGTGAACTCCTCGCGGATGGCACCCACCACGGCATGGCCGTCGGCCGTCACGCCGATCAGGTCGATCGCAGCGCCGGCGCTGCCAAAGGGCCAGCGTCGGCTGAAGCGGAGACCCGCCGCTGCCTCGAGCGGAGCGAGCCAGCGCCCGCGCAGACCCTCTTCGCCGTCGCGGACCCTGCGATCGTTCAAGCGCTTTCGCAACGACCCCTCGAGCCGATCCATCGCATCCGACACACCGCTCTCGGCGAGGGGCAGCAGGCTCCGGCTGGGCTCCAGCACCTCGAGCAGCACGCGGCTGCCCTCGGCTCGGAGCGTCGCCACCGGCTTGGCATGGATCACGAGCTCCGCCGCAGCACCCACAGCGCGCACGGCACCCCCGTGCTTGGCCGCGAGGCCACGCAACGCTTCGAGCGCCCGCGCAAAGAGCGCGCGGCCCTCGGCTGTCGAGGCTTGCGCCGCGATCGCGTCGGCCGCGACCCACAGGGCCTGGGACACGGCTTCGGCACGCACCGCCGTCGCCTCCGATCCCTCGGGCGGCAGGACCAGCGCGCGGGGCGCCGGCTCGAAGCCCGCCAGCACGCCGAGGCGTCGCCGGCTCGCCGCGTCCCAACCCGGCGCGAAGACCAGCACTTCGGGCACGTCGCCGGCGGCACGCGAGGCAGCGACGATCCCGGCCAGCAGCGCGTCGCCGCCGGAGTGGGGACTCACGGCCACGATGCGACCGTCGCCCCCCTCGCCGGCCACGCGCCCGACCAAGGCCAGGTCCGTCGGCACGTCTTCGGGCTGCGCCGGCTCGATCGTGGCGCCGGCCAGGGCCGGGGCCTGCGCGGCGCGTTCCAGCCAGCGCGGCTCGATCGGTTGGTTGTTTCCGCCGTCGTTGCTCTTCCGGCGCGAGAATCGTCGTCGCATCACCACGTGTTCAGGTCTCCATGGGGATCGTCGCGTGCGGCTCGGACTTCACTCGGCGTTCTCGGCGGGCGCGAGGCTCAAGAGCCCCGCACGCACCAGATTCACCGTGGAGTCCACCACCAGTTGCTCGAGCTCGACGTAGAGCCCGTCGTCACCGATGGCTGCGGCAAGACGATCCTTGTTCTTGGCAAAGTCGAGGAGGATGCCGCCCAACAGCTTGCGGTCGGCCCGGGCGTACTTCACGACCCGGCTCCAATCCCCGAACGGGACATCGATCCGCAGATCGCGGATCTCTTCGAGTTCGGCGGGCAACGACTCCCTCAGCAGGCTGAGGCTGACGTTGCTCGCACCCTTGCGGACCTGGGCCCGCCAATATCTTCCCTGGGCGACGATCATGGTGTGGTCGGCCCCGCGATCCGTCACGGCGTGACGATCAGCGAGTCGCTCTCCTCCCCTGCGTCTCCTTCCGGGTCGGTCTCTCCCTGCACTCCGGCGTCGAGCTGCGCGATCGCAGGCCCGAGCGGGAGGCGGAGCATGGCCAGCGCCACGGGGTTGCTCCCCGCGTCGCCTGCATCGAAGGCCGCTGCTGCGGCCAGGCAGGCACGAGCCGCCGGCTCGTCCCCCCGCTTCCAGAAGAGGTAGGCGCTTTCGCGCAGCCGATGCGCGGCCCGCTCTGCGCCCGCCCCTTCGTAGATCTCCCGTGCCCCTTCGGCGTAGAGCTCATCGAGCTGCTCGCGCTTCGTCGCGCCCGACACGATGACCGTGCCCTCCAGCGCCGTGCGCATGCGCTCGAGCAGCTGGGTCAGCACCTCGCGCGAAGCGGGCCAGGGCCCGATCCGGCCCTTCTCGACGAGCTCGACGGCCGCTTCCAGATCGGCTCCATCGCCGCCCTCGCCGAGGGCCTCCTGCACGTGGGCGCCGGGCGTCTTCGCACCCTCGGGTGCGGCGCTGAGACGCGACCGCCACTCGCCGAATCCGCGGGGCAACGTGCGATCGACTGGCTGGACAGCCAGCGCCCGAGCGACCACCGCCTGGAGCGCACCGTCCTCCACCTCGATGGCCGACTGCGGGCCACCGCCGGTCAGCTTCTTGAGGAAGCTGCGCACCTTGCCGCGGCTGGCCGTGTAGACCTCGAACGACAGGATCCCCCGCTCGTCGTCCAGGATCGTCTCGAAGAGTCGGGCGCCACGGGCCGGGTTCGGTTCGACGAGCACAGCCATGCGGGCCCCCGACGGGTCGAGCGGGGTGAGCCAGGCACCGCGGAGCTCTTCGTCCACCGATCCGAGCGCTGCGACCTTCGGAGGGGGCGCGGCTTCCAGCACCGCCACACCGCGCGACCGCAGTCGGTGCTTGACCTTGCGCAGCACCTTCCGGCCGCTCTTCGGCAACGCCTCCTCGTCGAGGCCGGCGAGCAGGGTGGCGCCCGTCTCCTGATCTTCCCACTCGAGTGCCAGCTCTTCGCCGTCCTCGGGACGGTTCGCGAACAGCCAGACCAGGACCTCGAGCGCCGCCTCGGGCGTGAGCTCCTCGAGCAGGCGGACCGGATCGCCGTTGGCCGGACGGATCCCGTCGGCCTGGGCCGGCAGGGCACTCGCAGCGGCCTCGAGGGCATCCGGCAGGCTCATCGGCCGGCCTCCGCGCGGCAGGGCCCGATCATCGACCGGCCTCCGCGTGGCAGGGCCCGATCATCGACCGGCCTCCGCGTGGCAGGGCCCGATCATCGACCGGCCTCCGCGCGCACCCAGCTCAGGTAGGCCTCGCTGCCGCCCGCCGCCGGCAGCGCCAGCACCTCGGGCAGATCATAAGGATGGAGCGCCTGGACCCGGCTCGAGAGCTCGGCGACGCGATCCGCTCGGGTCTTCACCAAGAGCAGCACCTCTGCATCGTCCTGGATCTCCCCTTCCCAGCGGTACAAGGAGCGCAGGCCGGGGACGACGTTGACGCAGGCGGCGAGGCCCTCGGCCAGCAGAGCGCGCCCGAGTCGGGCAGCGACCTCCTCGTCCGGTGCAGTCACCAGGACGACCCGGACCTCCTGGTCCGCGGCTCGCGATCCGTCGTCGGCCCGGGTGACGCCCCCCTCCTCCAAAGTCATCGGGATTCCAAGAGCTTTTCGTGTTCTGCGAGCGCAAACCGATCGGTCATGCCCGCGATGTAATCGGCAATC
>JAJDAR010000326.1 GCA_029261775.1 Deltaproteobacteria bacterium
AGCCTCGGGACCGGCATCGCCGCGGCGATGCGCCTGGCCGCGACCGACCCGCAGGCTGCGCTCGCGCGCCTGGAGCCTCCCGGACGCTCGGGTTTCATGATCGACCTGAACGCGGCCGACGTCGCGATCGCAGCCCAGGACTACCGGGCGGCCGAGGCCTACGCCCGTTCCGCCATCCAGGAGCGACCCGCCTTCGCCTATGCACACCAGATCCTGGGCAACGCCCTGGTCGGGCAGGGACGCACGGCGGAGGCCAGGGCGGCCTTCGAACAGGCGCTCACACTCGATCCGGGAGCCGGTGATCCGCTCACCGCCCGAGGCCGGCTGCTGGAGGGCGCGGGCGATCGGGAGGCCGCCGCCCGCGACTACGAGGCGGCCACGCAGGCCCGCGCTCCGAGCGCGGAGGCGTTCTGGCGACTTGCCGCCCTGCACATCGAGGACGGCCGGCGCGCAGAGGCCGGTCAGCTCCTCGCGCAGGTCCCGGCCTGGCTACGCGGAGATCCGCAGCTGGCCCTGCGCCTGGCGCGGGCCGAGCAAGCAGCGGGCAGGAGCGCCGACGCGATCCGCCGGCTCGAGAAGATCGCGGACCATCCCGAGGCCAGGGCGCTGCTCGACGAACTCGCGCCGGCGGGCGGAAGCGACTAGATCCGGCCCGGCCGACCCGACCAGTAGCGCTCCTTGAGCCGACGCACGTAGAGCTTGCCCGCTGGCGTCCGTGGGAGCTCGGTCTCGAAGTCGATCGAGCGGGGGACCTTGTAGCCCGCGAGGTGCTGGCGTGCGTGGTCGCGCAGCGCACGGGCGAGGTCCTCCCCAGGCTCGTGGCCGGGCATGAGCTCGACCGCGGCCTTGACCTGCTCCCCCCACTCTTCGTCGGGAATGCCGAACACGGCCACGTCGGCCACGGCGGGATGCTCCTGCAGGACCTGCTCGATCTCGACCGGATAGATGTTCACGCCACCGGAGATGATCATGTTCGAGCGGCGGTCCGCCAGGGTCACGAAGCCCTGGGCGTCGACCCTCCCGACGTCGCCGAGGGTGTGGGTCCAGGGATCCAGGAACGCCGCGGCCGTCTTCTCGGGGTCGCCGTGGTACTCGAAGAAGTGCTCCGTCTCGGCATGGCGGGCGTAGAGGTCGCCGTCTTCCCCGGGCGGCAGGCGCTCGCCGCCCGGGCCGGCCGCGAACACCTCGTACTGCGGAAGCGCCCGGCCGACGGTCCCCGGGTGGGCCCGCCAGGTCGCCGCATCGACCAGCGTGGTCACCCCACCCTCGGTTCCGCCCCAGTACTCGAGCAGCAGGTCGCCCCACCAGTCGAGCATGCGCTGCTTGACGGCCACGGAGATCGGCGCGGCGCCGTGGAGCACGGTGTGCAAGGCCGGCGCTTCGAAGGCGGCACGCTCCTCCTCGGGCAGGGCGAGCAGGCGCACGAACATCGTCGGCACGAGGTGGGTGTGGTGGACCTCCCGCTCGCGCAGCACGCGCAGCGCCTCGCGCTCCTCCCAACGCGGCAGGATCAAGACGGGCGCGCCGCAGGCCTGGTCGTAGACGGCGAACATCAGCGGCGCCGCGTGGTACAGCGGGCCGGTCACCAGGTGGGGACCGCTACCGTCGCAGGCGATCTGCCGGGCGTAGGCCCGCTGCCCCTCGAGTGCCCTGCGCAGCGTGGCCGGCCGTCGGCGCTTCACGCCCTTGGGACGACCGGTGGTGCCGCTGGTGTAGATCATGTTTCCGCCCGCCGGCCCGTCGAGCGGCATCGGCTCGTCGCTGGCCGAGGCCAGGATTCCGTCGAGCTCCTCTCCGACCACCACGACCTGTGGGCAGCCCGTCGCGCGGGCGGTGGCCTCGTGCTCGGGGTCGGTGAAGAGCACCCTCGCCCCCGAGTCGGCGACCACGTAGGCGACCTCCTCGGCCGTCAGGTGCCAGTTGATCGGGGTCATCCACAGGCCGGCATGGATCGCCGCCAGGATTCCTTCGAGGCCTTCGACGCGGTTGCCGATCAGCAGCGCCGCCCGGTCGTCGGGGGAGAGTCCGAGCCCCTCGCGCAGCCAGCGCGCCCAGCGGCTGACGCGGTCGTGGAGCTCGGCCCAGCTCCGCCGGCGGGTGCCGTCCTCGAGCGCCAGCCCGTCGGGTCGGCTCGTGGCGAGGTCGTGAATCACGGTTCCGTCAGGTAGCGCAGCGCGGGAGTCGCGGCCGGATCGGAGTCTGCGAACATGTTCTCAAATCAGGATTTCCCATTGAAAAGCGATGGCTTCCGAGGAAAGATGCCCGCTTGCGGGGACGTCCGGGCAGTGCCGGGCGATCCTAGAGAGAAACGATACGTCTCGTTATGATATTCCCTCTCCCCCGCCGGGCGTGGTGTACCCGCGGGCCGGGGGCGCAAGGAGGCCTCGAGGGTCATGGACAAGCGGACGACCGAGGCGGAGGCCGTCGCTGAGCTTCGCGACGGCATGACGATCGGCTTCGGGGGCTGGGGCTCGCGCCGCAAGCCGATGTCGATCGTCCGCGAGATCCTGCGCTCGCCCCTGCGGGACCTGACGGTCGTGAGCTACGGCGGCCCGGACGTCGGCCTGCTCTGCAAATTCGGCAAGGTCAAGCGGCTCGTGTACGGCTTCGTCTCCCTGGACTCGATCCCGCTCGAGCCCCACTTCCGGCGGGCCCGGCAGGAGGGCTCGATCCCCGAGGTGCGCGAGCTCGACGAGGGAATGCTCCAGTGGGGGCTCTACGCCGCCGCGATCCGCCTGCCCTTCCTGCCGACCCGGGCGGGGCTCGGAACCGACGTGATGGAGATCAACCCCGAGCTGAAGCTCGTCACGTCGCCCTACGAGGACGGCGAATCGCTGGTGGCCATGCCGGCCCTCGAGCTCGACGTGGCCTTCATCCACCAGAATCGCGCCGACATGCACGGCAACGGCCAGTACCTGGGCCCCGACTTCTACTTCGACGATCTCTACTGCATGGCTGCGAAGAAGCGCTTCATGACCTGCGAGAAGATCATCGACACGAAGGACTTCCTCTCCGAGGGCTCGCTCCACACGCTGCGCATCAACCGCACGATGGTGGACGGCGTGATCGAGGCGCCGGGTGGCGCCCACTTCACCGAGTGCCCGGGGGACTACGGGCGCGACGAGAAGTTCCAGAGCGAGTACGCCGCCACGGCCAAGGACGACGAGGCCTGGGAGGCCTTCCGGGCGGAGTACCTGGATCTTCCCGAAGCGGACTACCAGAAGAAGGTGGCGGCGCGATGAGTGACGTGACCCGAGCCGAGGTCTGCACCGTCGCGGTGGCCGAGGCCTTCCGCGGCGCAGGCGAGATCCTCGTGAGCTGCTTCGGCACCACGCCCGCGGTCGGCGCGCGGCTGGCGCGCCTCACCTTCGAGCCGGACATCCTGATGACCGACGGGATCTGCTCGCTGCTCGGCAACGTCGATCCGGTGAGCGGCGAGAAGGGCGAGCCGGTGATCGAGGGCTGGGTGCCCTTCCGCAGCATCTTCGACCTGCTCTGGGGCGGCCGGCGCCACGTGATGATGATCGCCAGCCAGATCGATCGCTACGGCAACCAGAACTTCGCCTGCATCGGCGAGCACGCGAAGCCGAAGGCGCAGCTGCTCGGCATGCGAGGCGCCCCCGGGAACACCCTCTCCCACCGCACCTCCTACTGGATCCCGAACCACTCGCCGGGCGTGTTCGTCGAGAAGGTCGACGTGGTCTCGGGGGTCGGATACGACCGGGCCGCCCAGCTCGGGCCGCAGACCGCGAAGCACCACGACATCCACCGGGTGATCTCGAACCTGGGCGTCTTCGACTTCGAGACGCCGGACCATCGGATGCGGCTCGCCTCGGTCCACCCCGGGGTCAGCGTCGAGGAGGTCGTGGAGAAGACCGGCTTCGAGCTGGCCATCGGCGACGCGGTCGCCGAGACGCGCCTGCCGTCGCCGGAGGAGCTCCAGCTGATCCGCGAGGCCATCGACCCGAAGGGCTTCATCAACAAGGAAGTGCGGTCCTGAGCCGATGAGCGGCCATCCCCTCCACACCCGCCTGTGCGAGCTGCTCGGGTCGCCGACGCCGATCGTACAGACGGGCATGGGCTGGGTGGCGACGCCGGAGCTGGTGGCGGGCGCATGCAACGCGGGGGCCTTCGGTTTCCTGGCCGCCGCCGCCTTGCCCCTCGCCGAGGTCGAGGCGCGCATCGAGAAGACCTTGCAGCTCACGCCGAAGCCCTTCGGTGTGAACTTCCTGATGGACGCACCGGGTGCGGAGGAGATCGTCGGGATGATCCTCCGCCACGGGGTACGCGCAGCCGGCTACAACCGCGCGCCGAGTGCAGCGCTGATCGACCGGCTCAAGGCGGCAGGCGTGCTGTGCATTCCGACCTGCGGCGCCCCGCGCCACGTGGTGAAGGCCGCGCAGCTCGGCGCAGACGCGGTGATCATCCAGGGCGGCGAGGGCGGAGGGCACACCGGCACGATCCCGACCTCCCTGGGAGTCCCCGCGGCGTCCCGCGCGGTCGACATCCCCGTGATCGCCGCCGGCGGTTTCAAGGACGGGCGGGGGCTGGTGGCGGCCCTGGCCCTCGGCGCGGCGGGGATCGCGATGGGGACGCGCTTCCTGATGACCGCGGAGAGCCCCGTGCCCGCGGTGACCACCGAGCGCTACCTGCGCGCCGGGCTGACCGACGTGATCGTGACCCGCGAGATCGACGGCATGCCCCAACGCGTCGTGCGCAACGAGCTGGTC
>JAJDAR010000327.1 GCA_029261775.1 Deltaproteobacteria bacterium
GCTGCGCGGCCTCGAACGGGAGCGCGCCATCGCCGAGGAGCGCGAGCGGATGACCCGGGACCTGCACGATGGAACCGGCGGACAGCTGGTCTCGGCGCTCACGATGCTCCGGGGAGGGCGGGCGACGCCGGACGAGATCGAGGACACCCTCCAGGGCGCACTCGACGACCTGCGCGTGTCCATCGAGTCCCTCGCCCCGGAAGGTCGCGACCTCCCCGCCGTCCTCGGGCTGCTCCGTGCGCGCCTCGCCCGGCAGGCGATGCAACGCGGGATGGAGCTGCAATGGAAGGTCGGTAGCGTCGGCGAAGACGTGGCACTCGCCCCGAGCGACGCGATGCACGTGACGCGCATCGTCCAGGAGGCGGTGACGAACGCCGTCCGGCACTCCGGCGGACGAACCGTCACCGTGCGCAGCGCGGCCGCGCCGACGCCCGGAGGCTGGATCCTCGAGATCGTGGATGACGGCCGCGGTGGGGCCCAGGCGAGACCGGGCGGGCGAGGCCTGCCCAACCTGGAGCGTCGCGCGAGGGAGCTCGGCGGCGCCCTCAGCCTGCAGAGCCTGGATCCTGGCACCCGGGTCCGGCTCCAGGTCCCGGCGCCATCGTCGGAGCCGCCCCCCCTCGAGTAGCGCCGGCCGACCCCTTCCGAGTGCCCCTAGTCGTCCGGGTGGACGAGCCCCAGCTGCAAGGCCTCGTAGACGGCCTCGCCGCGCGAGTGCACGGCCAGCTTGCGATAGATCTTGCGGATGTGGGTCGAGACCGTGTGCGCGGAGATCTCGAGCAAGCCGGCGATCTCGTCGTAGGTGAAGCCGCGCACGATGCAGCGCAACACCTCGCGCTCTCGCGCCGACAGCTGAGGCACGGGTCCGGGATCCGGGCGCTCCTCGGCGCCGCGAACCTCGCGCAGCAGGTAGGCCGCGATTTCGGGGCTGATCGGGGCGCCTCCGTCGACCGCATTCCGGACGGCCTGGATCACGTCGGGGCCTTTCTGGTCCTTCAGCAGGTAGCCCATCGCGCCGGCCCGGATCGCTGCGATCACGTGACGCTCGTCCGCGAAGACGGTGATCACGAGAGGGACGACGCCATCCCGTCCGGACACCTCACGCACCAGCTCGAGACCGCTGCCGTCCGGCAGGTCGAGATCGGTGAGCAGCACGTCGAGGGACACCTCGGCAAGGAGCGCCCGCGCCTCGGCCAACGAGGCGACGGCTCCGACCAGCTGGATCCCGTCGGCCTCCTGGAGGCTCCGGGACAGGTGCTCGCGAGTGGTCGGATCGTCTTCGACCAGCAGGATGCGGGACGCTGACACGGTGGCAGGGTACTCGAGACCGGGCCGCCCAAGGGTCCGCCAGGCATCCCCAATTCCTGCGATGCCCCCCTGGCAGGAGGGCCCCCCGGCTCGGGAGCGCCCTGGGATCGCCAGGCCGCCCGAGGATTCGGAGCCCCGCGTCTTCCCATCGGAACCGCGCGTTCCGAATCCCGCGCTGGGGAGGCTGCCCCTTGCGAGTCGGTTCGGCACGGCCTTTGCTCCATCCATCGACCGAGGGGGGGTGTCATGAGCACGGAAGGATCCGGCGCGACCCGCGCCGGCGGAGAGGGAATCCACAACGAGGACGCCTTCGTCGTCGAGGAGGGGCTGGGCCTCTATTTGGTCTGCGACGGCGCGAGCGGGGCCCCGGCCGGCGAGGTCGCCTCACGGGTCGCGGCGGACGCCCTCGAGGAGTTCGTGGAGCGGGCGGAGGACGCGCTGGACCCCCGCCGCGAGCCGGTGGCGCGGGTGATCGTCGAGCGGGCGATGAGCTACGCCCTGCGTGCCGTGGCCGAGGCCAGCCGAGACGACGACGAGCTCGCCGGCCTGACGACGACCATGACCATGCTTCTCGCCCACGGCCGCCTCGGCGTGCTGGGGCATCGCGGCGACAGCCGGGCGTACCTGCTGCGACGCGGTCGCGCCCACCTGCTGACCCGCGACCACGAGCTCACCCAGGACATCGAGGACCCGGCGGATGACGACGACTTCGACGTGTTCGCGGTGGACCTGCATCCCGGCGACACCGTCGTGCTGTGCACGGACGGTGCGGAGCGGGTCGTCCAGGACCCCTCGATCGTCCGTCCGGCGGCCGACCTCACGCCGCGGGTGCTCGCCAGTCGGATCGCCAGTCTGGCCCACCGCGAGACGCCTAGCGACGATGCGACGGTCGTGGTGGTCCGCGTGCGGGGCGACAAGGAGCCGGGCTGGCTCGAGCTCTCGATCCCGCCGCGCGACACCCTGTTCGGCCACCGGCTCGTTCCTGCCTGAAGCGGCCCACCCGATGGGCGGAAACGACTAGCGCGAGTGGGGAGGAATCAGCAGGACCAGGGTGGACGCCTGGCGCGCGACCCGGTCCGCCGTCGAGCCGATCAGCAGATCGGCGAGCGCGGATTGCCCCCGGCGTCCCAGCACCAGCAGGTCGGCCTCGACGCGCTCGGCATGGGCGAGGATCGTGAAGCTGGGGACCTTCCCATGCAGGAGCCGCGTCCTCACCTTGAGAGGTCCCGTCTTCGGAACCAGCTGATGGAGGCGCAGCCGCGCCTCGGCCGACTGCTCCCGTTGGAGATCCTTCACCAGCTCGCGGTTGTCCCTCGACAGCGGCAGCGTGGGATTCAGGGGCGCCTTCACGTGGACGATGTGGAGCGTGGCTCCGGTTCGCCGGGCGAAGTCCATCGCCACCCGCACCGCCTCCCGGCCGGTCGGTGAGAAGTCGGTCGCCACGAGGATGTTCCGGTAGTCGTAACGAATGGGTCTGCTCCCGTTGCAATGGCAGGCGGAGGCTACCGCTCCGGCGCTCGCTCGGCTCGCTCGATCATGGCTCCTGCACCGTCGTCCGCTCGCGCGATCATGCCTCTCGCACCGTGGTCGGATCGCCCTTCATGCCTCCTGCACGACATAGAAGAGGCAATCGCTCGCCGCGACGCGGGGATCCGTTGTGATCATGATCGGAATGATGGGACGACGCGTCCGCAGCACACCGCCCTCGAGCGAGAAATACGTCGTGGCCCGGTCGCGCCCGTCCTCGTCGATCAGCTCCAGGGGCCAGCCCTCGCCGCGGGCATAGCCCAGCGTGGTGCCCGCCTCGACTCGCTCGAAGTTGTGTCGGTCGAGGTCCGCGAGGATCGTCAAGTCGGCCGTGGAGGACGCCCCCTCCCCCTCTTCGGCCACGGCCACGGACAGGCCGCGTCGAAGGCACACCCGCATGGGCGTGGTCAGGATCCTCACCTCGGGGCGGGCGCCGGCGGTGAACAGGGGATCGGCGCTCAGGAAGCTGCGCAGACCCCGTAGCGCGACCCCATCGGCCGCGGGGTCTCCACTGCGCCCGACCTCGACCGTGGCGCTCGGAAGATCGCGGACCGCCTCCATCAAGGCGCCGAGGGTCAAGTGGCTCCACACGAAACGATCGCCGAACAGGGCGACGAGCTGCAGGGCTTCCGAGGTCGTCTCGACCCCCACGCCATAGGGGGGGTTGTGACCCGTGTTGTTGTGGAGATCGATCAGGGCCTCGGCCGGCCGCGCCCGGATCACGCCCAGGATCTCACGGGCCAGGCGCTCGTCCGCGTCGGCCCACGGGCCGAGGAAGCAGCGGTTCAGGTCCCGGCGGTCCGGCAGGGAGCGATGCGAGAACGGCGGCGACGCCAGGGCGGCCTCGACGTTGGCGATCACGAACAGGGCGTCCACCGCCGGCACGGCACCTTCACGCAGCCAGGCGTGCATCGCCCGTGCGCCAGACGGCTCGTTGCCGTGGAGCAGCGTCGTCGCCACCCTTCTTCGGCGCGGGTCCCGCCCCTCGATGTGGATCGCCGTGGGCCCGCTGAGCTCGCCCAGGAACGCCAGCGCGTCGGCCGGAAGCTCCGAGGCGCGGGGCCGCTCGATGTGCCGCAGCTGCGACGTCACGCCGGCGGATCCGGCCAGCTGGCGACAGGCTCCCCGCGCTCCGAGTGCACCCGGTAGTGGCGGAAGACGTGGGCCAGCGCTTCGGACCGCGGACGGGTCCGCTCTGCGGCCGCCAGGGCGCGACGTTGCCAGGCCGACCCGGTCTGCCCCGTTCGGACCCGCTGCTCGAAGACCCGAAGCCAACGCGTCGAATCCTCGCGATCCACGAGGGCCGCATCGAGCCCTTGCTGCGCGCGCTCGAGCAGCGACTCGAGCAGCGGCTGGGCCGACACGCTCCGCCCCGAGGCTCCGGGCTCGGCCGGCCAGGCCAGGTGGGCCGCGAGCCCGTCCCGGGCCGCGCGATAGAAGTCCTGATGCACGTCCTCGAAGCGGAGCCGTTCCCGCCAGGCCGCGATCTCCGGCGCCAGGGAGAGCGCGAGACCGATCTGGAAGGCGGCGTTCGCCACCATGTCGACGACGGTCGGGCCCGCGGGCAGCACGCGCATCTCGATCCGCAGGTGGCCGCCCTCTGCGGGATCGAAGATGGCCCGATTCCAGCGCCAGACGGTGCCCTGATGCAGCCGCAGCTCCCGAAGCCCCGGCACCCGACCCTCCGCCAGGGCCTGCTCCGGATCCTCGGCATCCATCACCGGCAGGAGGATCGCGTGGCGACGCACGTTCTCGCGGAACAGCTCATCCGCCCCGTCGACCCAACCCGAGCCGAAGAACACGCGGGGCGGCTCGCCCACCCGCCCGCGCTCCTTCCGATGGTCCACGGCCTGTTTGAAGAGCGCGACCCGCGTCTCCTCCCAGAGACGGTGCCCGAGGAAGGTCGGGGAGTTCCCCGATGCCGCCAGCACCAGCGGCGTGGCGATCTGCACGGCGTTGTAGAGCGCAGCGAATTGCTCCGGCGCCACCCGCAGGTGCAGCTGGAGCGAGGTCGCCGCGCCCTCGTAGGTGACGTCGTGACAGCGCAGCGAGAGCTCGTCCTCGCCGCGGATCTGGAGCCGGAAGGGCTCCTCACGCAGGCGCCGCAAGCTGGCCGAGAGCGCCCGGTAGCGGGGCGCATCGGTCATGGCGTCGGCCTCGAGATCCTCCCGGGTCAGCGTGGGCAGGATCCCGATCAGGGCCACGCCGGCTCCGCACACGGCGGCGGCGCGCGTCATCTCGTCCAGCGCACCGCGCATCTCGTCGGCCAGGAAGGCGAAGGGCCGACCGCGCATGGGACCGTGGCGAAGGTTCGACTCGAGATTGAACCGGTCGAGCTCGACGGTCAGCCGGGGATCGACGCTCGCGTCCAGCACCGAGTGATTGAGCGGCAGCGGCCGCCCGCCCTCGTCGACGAGAGAGACTTCGAGCTCCGCGCCGAGGCT
>JAJDAR010000328.1 GCA_029261775.1 Deltaproteobacteria bacterium
GCCGCGATCTCGCGGGGCACCGAGAGGTACTGGTTCTCCTCCTGGCGCAGGAAGCCGACGACGTAGGTGATGTTGACGCCGATGCGCACCTGCTCGGTGCGGTTCGGCCCCCCACCGTGGTAGAGCGAGCCCGTGTAGAAGAGCACCGAGCCGGCCTCCATCTCGGCGGGCTCGGTGTCCTCGAAGCGGTAGCGGATCTTGTCGTCGTGACGATGGCTGCCCGGGATGACGCGCGTCGCGCCGTTCTCCTCGGTGAAGTCGGTGAGCGCCCAGATCGTGTTGCACTGCACCTCGTAGCCCTTGGGGAAGGGGAAGAAGTCGAAGGCCCACTGATCGCGGTGCACGTCCTGGGGCGTCTCCCCGGGGCCGATCGCGATGACCTGGGTGAGATGCAGCTGATAGCTCTTCACGTGCGACAGCAGCCGACCGACCGCGTCCGTGATCAAGGGGTGCTGGATCCACTCGCGCGCCATCTCCGATCTCGCGATCAGCGCACCGGTCCGACGGGTGTGATGACCGGAGAACAAGTCGCTGCCGATCGGTGTGGCCTCGAGCCACGGCGCGATCTCGGCGCGGAAACGCTCGCGCTCCTCGGCATCGGCGACGCCATCGACGATCACGCAGCCGTCGCGGCTCAAGGTCTCGGCGACCCGCTCGGGGCCGTCACTCGGCTTCAAGTGCTCGACGGGCATGGACTCCTCCGGTTCGGGCGATTCACCGCGCGGCGCCTTCCAACGCCTCGCGCAGGACGGGGTTCGCGGCCTTGGCGCTGCGCAGCCGCTCGGTCCCACGCACGATGGTGGAATGGGTCTGCTCGAGAATTGCCTCGCGATAGCTCGGCCGCGCCTGGAGCCGCTGCCAATACGCGGTGCAGGCCGGGCGCAGCCCCGCACCCAGGAACAAGTGCTCGTTGTCGACCTGGCGGATCCGCTCGAGGATCACGAGCCAGCTCACGTCGGCCAGGCTGAAGTCCCCGCCCAGGATCCAGGGCCCGCCCGATTCGACGAGCCGTGCCTCGAGCGCATCGAGATGGTCGTTCATCAGCCGGTGACCGCGGTCGAGCATCCTCCCGAAGGGGCCGGTCTGATGGAAGCGCGAGAGCCCTCGCAGCTTCATGGTCAGGAACATCACCGGACGCTTGCGATCCCAGTGGAAGAGCAGCCCCTCGAGGATGCTCCAGGTCGGAATCTCCTCGATCATCGCCGCGAACAGCGGCAGGGTCAGGCGCGGGACCGCGTTCCCGGCGCTCTTCTCCCCTTCGGCCATCGGATCCTGGGTCAAGGAAGAGCGATCGATCCAGGCCTCCATTGCGGCCTTGCTCGCGGGGTCGGCCGGGGTGAGGGCGCGACTCCCGGGCGGAGCGTGCTGCGCGGCGTAGCGGATCTGCTCGTGCGACTCGTAGATCGGATGGCCTCCGTGCACGAGCACCGGCACGGTGCCCGCAGGATTCACTGCGAGGAAGCGTCGGCTGATGTTCTCGTAGGCCCCGGTCTCGATCAGGTGGATGGGGTGACTCCGGTACGGAATTCCGAGCTCGGCCAGACACACCCGGCTCTTCATCGAGCACAGCGACAGCGCGTTGTGATAGAGCTCGAACTCCTGCTCGTGGGGGAGGTCGATGTCCTTCTGCAGGCCCGGGGGAACCGGATGCGTCTTGCGCCGGCTCTTCTCGAAAGCCCACCAACCGGCCAGGCCCAGGAGCAACAGGAATACGAGGCTGCCCACGAGGTCCTCCCGGGGCGAGAGCCTACCACGCACGGTCGTGGCGCCGGTGGTAGGGTTTCGCCGTGATCGAGCTCTACACCGCCCCGACCCCGAACGGCTGGAAGGTCAGCATCATGCTGGAGGAGTGCGGCCTGCCCTACGAGCTGCACCCGGTGGATCTCGGCAAGGGTGAGCAGAAGACCGCCTGGTTCCAGGACATCAGTCCCAATGGCCGCATCCCCGCGATCCGGGACGACGGCTTCGCAGTCTTCGAGTCCGGGGCGATCCTGCACTACCTGGCCGAGAAGAGCGGCCGATTCCTGCCGACGGAGCCGCACCCGCGCTGGCAGGTGTTGCAGTGGCTGCACTGGCAGATGGGCGGCCTCGGCCCGATGGTCGGGCAATCCGTCTCGTTCAACCGCTACATCGAGGAGCCCGTGCCCTACGCGATCGCGCGTTACGGCAACGAGAGCCGACGTCTCTTCGAGGTGCTCGACCGCCAGCTCGCCGGCCGGGACTTCGTCTGCGGCGAGGTCTCCATCGCGGACTTCGCGATCTACCCGTGGGTGCGCGCCCACCGCTGGGCCCGGGTGCCGATCGACGGGCTGACCCACGTCGAGAAGTGGCTTCCGCGCATGCGGGCGCGGCCCGGCGTCGAGCGAGGTCTCTCCGTCGGCATCCCCGAGGAGGAGGTCGATCGCTGGAGCGAGGCGCGGCGCGCCGCCTACAAGAAGGGCGGTGCTTCCATGATCACGCCGGTCGACGAAGCATGAGCCCGGACGAGCTCGAGGTCCTCGAGGCCGAGCCCACCTCGCTCGGCCTGATCTGCCTGCAGCAGCGCGGCCACCCCAGCGACCCTTCCTCTCTGGTCACGGAGATCACGCTCGATCACGAGTTCCTGATGAGCAGCCACAGCACGGTCTCGGAAGAGGCGCTGGCAGCCGAGGGTCTGGCGCTGTGCAGCGGGGAGCGCCTGAGCGTGCTGGTCGGCGGACTGGGGTTGGGGTTCACCGCACGCGCTTGCCTGCGAGATCCGCGGGTCGAGCGCCTCGAAGTCGTCGAGTTTTTGCAGCCCGTGCTGCGTTGGCACGCCGAGGGTCGCGTCCCCCTCGGCCGCGAGCTGCACGGCGACGCGCGCTTCCATGCGCGGCGGGGCGACGTGTACGCCGAGCTCGCGGAGCCGGGCCGCGCGCGCTTCGACGCCATCCTCGTCGACGTGGATCACTCGCCGGACGAATCGCTGGGCAGCTCGAGCCATTCCTTCCACACCGTCCCGGGGCTGCGGGCTGCACACGAGCACCTCCGCCCCGGCGGGGTGCTCGGCATCTGGTCCTACGCCGAGAGCCCACGCTTCTCCGCGGCCCTCGGGGAGGTCTTCGGCCGGACCCACACCCGCCGGCTCGACTTCCACAACCCCGTCATCGAGCACGCCGAGATCAACTGGCTCTACTTCGGGCTTCGCCAGCCCCCGGCCGGTCCCGCCTAGGGAACACACCCCTCGGGCAGGGGCAGCCGATACAGCCGGGACGCGTTCTCGTGGGTGATCTGGCGGATCTCCTCGACCGGGAGATCGCCGAGCGTCCGCTCGATCACGCTCTGCGTGTCGGGCCAGGTGCCGTCGCCGTGCGGGTAGTCGGACTCGAACAGGATGTTCTCGACGCCGATCGTGTGTCGCGTACACACCGTCGAAGGATCGTCGATCATGCAGAACCAGAAGTTCCGCCGCAGCGCTTCGGAGGGCGAGATCTTCGGGTCCGGCCACCCCGTCCCGTAGCCCGAGCGGGTCATGATGTTGTCGAGCCGATCGATCAGGCCCGCAACCCAGCCGATGCCGCCCTCGCTCATGGCGATCTTGAGATCCGGATACTTCGCCGGCCAGCCACTCCACAGCCACTCCGCGCAGGAGCCCAGGGCCATCGGCCCGAACTGCGTCGCACCCAGCTCGAGCATCGGTGCGCCGGGGGGCATCTGCGGAAAGCCGGAGGAGCCGACGTGCAGGTTCAGCACGGTTCCCGTCTCGGCGCAGGCGCGCACGATCGGCTCCCAGTGCTCGTCGAAGACCGCGGGCAGGCCCTGCCGATGCGGCTGCTCGGGCATGGTCACCGCCGTGAAGCCGCGCTTCGCGTTGCGCAGGATCTCCGCCGCGCCCTTTTCGGCGTTGGAGAGGAAG
>JAJDAR010000329.1 GCA_029261775.1 Deltaproteobacteria bacterium
GGCGCCGGGGAGCTCGAGCCCGATCCGAGCGAAGTCGCCGAGGTCTACCGCGTCCCGCTCGAGGAGCTGCAGCGTCCGGACATCCCGCAGCTTCGACGCATCCCCGACAGCGAGCACCCCATCATCTCGGTCCGGCTGGTCGGGGCCGACATCCATGCACCGACCGCCGCCCTGATCTTCCAGTTCCGCGAGGTCGCCCTGGCCGGCCGGTCGACGCGTGTGGACCACTTCGAGCAGCCGCGCTTCGCCTGGCGCTAGGCGGTCGGGCCGATCAGCGCCCTGCGATCGCGGGCAACAAATCCCGACCCGCGATCTCGACGACCGCGGCGCGGAACGCAGCCTGCGTCACGGGCTCACCGGATCGGATCAGCGCGGCCACGACGTCGTCGAGGTCTGCCTCGCCCTCTGTGGCCGCCTCGATGCGACCGGCGAGCTCGCGCATCAGACCGACGGCCCGGGCGGTCACGACGGAGTCGGCCGTCTCGACGGACAGGCGGACAGCGCTGCGGCCCTTGTCCGCGAGGCGCTCGTGGGACCGCTCGTAGCGGCGTCGGCTGATCGAGCGTGAGCGGCGCAACACCTCGAGGGAGTAGTACTCGGCGAGCCCCTCGACGATCCAATCGCCGCCCTTGCCCGCCCTTGCGCGCATCTGCATGTGCACCAGCTCGTGGAGCAGGGGGCTCGTGCCGTCCGGACCGATCAGGGGCCGGTTCGCGTGCAGGTAGACCGAGTTCGGGCCGGAGAGGCCGCCGCGCCACATGGGGTCCCCTGCGCTCACCACCAGGACCCGCGGCGGCAGCGGACCGAGCGCGTCGCGGAGCGCGGGCAGCGTCCAGCGCAGGAAGGCCAGCATGTCCTGCCGCCGGACGCCCTGGCCGACCGGTCCGGCGATCGCGATACGACTGCCGGCGATCCGCTCGCGGACGATGCCGAGCCGTCCCGCCAGCATCCACCCGAGCGGGCGATCGAAGCGGCGCTCGCCGTCGATGATCTCGAAGCGGCCGTCCCGAAGCGAGCGGTAGGGTGTCGCGATCGACCAGCCGTTCGGCGCGCGAAGCCGCAGGGTCGATCGGGAGGTGGCCCCCTTGACCGAGCGCACCTTGGCGGGGGGGAACAGGTCGTCGGCACGAAGCAGCGCCCAGTTGTCGGCGCAGCGCGCATCGTAGGTCTTCGAGCTTCGAAGCTGGTCGACGAGGAAGGTGTAGCGGAGCGAGCCTCCCTCCTTCGGCGGACGCCAGCGGACGACGCCGTCTCCGGTCTCGAGGGTTCCGTCCGCCTCGAAGGCCTGATGGCGGTCCGGGTCGATCCGGAGCTGGATCCAACGGACTGCCGAGGCTCCCTTGCCCAGCCGGATCCTCGCCTTGGCGACACGCTCGGTCGGCACGAGGCGGGCCTCGAAGTGCACCTCGTAGCTGCGGTCGGCGGACGGCGCCGCCGGCTGCGCGAGCGCCGGCGCGGCGAGCAGCATGACCCCGGCGAGCAGGCCGCCGATCCAGCCTCCGTCACCCCTCATGCCATCGCCTCCTTCGCGATGTCCTGGCCGATCGCGACCCGCTCCTCCACCGGAAGCGTCCCCGGCCACGGGCCGTCCACGGGACCGAATCGTTCGTCCACCGCCGCCAGTCGGGGCATCAGGCCCGCGCGGTTCGCGACCTGGATCGCGAGACCGGGCCGTGCGTTCAGCTCGAGCAGCACCGGCCCCCGAACGGCATCGACGACCACGTCGGCGCCCACGTAGCCGAGACCGGTCGGATCGGTCGCGCGCACGGCGATCTCGAGGACCCGGCCGAACTCGGGAATGGCCACGTCGAGCACCGACTCGTCGGTGTCGGGGTGTCGGAACACACGCCGATTGCGGAGGACCGCGTGGGTGGTCCGACCCCTGGTGATGTCGATGCCCGCGCCGATCGCACCCTGATGCAGGTTGGCGCGGCCCCCGCTCTGGGCGGTCGGCAGCCGGATCATCGCCATCACCGGGATGCCGCGATAGATGATGATCCGCACGTCGGGCACGCCGTCGGGAGAGAGCGAGCGCAGCAGGAGATGGGTCTCGAGTCGCTCCTCGACGAGTGCCGCATCGCGGTGTCCGGCCAGGGCGTAGAGGCCGGAGATGATCCCCGCCGTGTGGTAGATCAGGTCTTCCCGCGCGAAGGGCCGGCCCCCTCGGAGATAGCCTCCGTCGGGATCGGTGCGGACCACGAGGATGCCGTTGCCCATGGCGCCGCGGGCCGGCTTCAGGACGAAGGAGTCGTAGCCGCGCAGACGGTCGGGCAGCCGACGGGCCTCGACGTGGAGCTCGGCGATCGCCAGGAGCTGCGGCACCGGAATGCCCTCGCGGATGCACATCTGCTTGGTCGCGAGCTTGTTGTCGACCAGAGGGTATCGGGAGCGCTCGTTCATCCGGAGGGTGAAGTCCGCGTTCCTGCGGTTGATGCCGACCAGGCCCATCTTCGTGAAACGACTCCACATCAGACGCGCCCGCCGCCGGTGGGCTCGTCGTCGAGGAGGGTCCTGAACCGGAAGAGCTCGGAAACGCGATAGCCCGTGTAGCCGCCCACCCAGATGAGCGCTCCCATGATCGCCACGACCAGCTCGGGGAAGGAGAACATCAGATAGGTCGCGTTCTCGCTGCGCAGGAGCGGATGCACCATCGCCGCCACGCCGACCGACCAGGCCCCCTGGATCAGGGCCTCGCGGAGGCCTTCCTCCGAGCTCGTGATGTAGATGCGCTCGACCAGCATCGTCAGGATCACGATCGGGAAGACCGACCCGGCGAACAGGTCCGGCAGCTTGTAGTCCTCACCCGCCAGGGCGAAGCCCGTGACGACGAGGACCACGAGGCAGAGCAGGATCGAGAGACGGGGGACCATCAGCAACCTCAGTCTCTCGAGACCCGCGCGCGCGACGACTGCGACGCCGATCACCAGACCGACCAGGAAGAGCCCGAGCGCGAGCGGGAACTGCCGCAGGGCCAGTGCGATGAGCACGGTCATGAAGGTGCCGTAGGTGGGGATGCCGATGAGGTTGCGGAACACCGCGACCAGCAGGGCGCCGAGGGGAAGCAGCAGCAGCACGCGCAGGGCGGCCTGGCTTCCGACCGGCAGGCGGTAGAGGGAGAGCTTGGCCAGGATGGGATTGTCCGGCGCGAGCATGCTGGCGATCTCGTCGGGCCGAAGGGGCTCACGGATGGCCACGTAGCGGTGCCCGACGGCACGCACGCCCGTCGCCTCGACCCGCGCCTGCTCGCCGCGACCGAGCTCCACGAGGTCGGCGGGACGCTCGCCCAGGAAGCCCTGCACGGCGCTGACCTGGACCCACACGCCATGGACGTTCACCTCGCCCCAGAGACGGGCCTCGGGAGCCACCCCCTCGCGCAGCTCGAGACCGCGCACCACCCGCGCGGGGAGGCCCGCGGCCCGCAGCAGGGTGATCAGCAGACGCTCCTTGCCCTCCGCGCTGCCCTCGCGTTGCGCCAGGGTGAGCAGCGCGTCGTCGCCGGCGCTCGACACCCGCTCCACCTCGTGCGCGACGAAGGAGAAGATCGTGCGCAGGCGACCGGACGTGTCCCCCGGGCCCGGCAGGTCGAGCTGGTCGAGCAGCTCGGCGACGTCGGGGGCGGAGGCCGGCAACCCGGGAGTGGGCCGGGTGTAGCGGCGCACCAGCGTGGTGCGCAGCGCTTCGACTTCGCCGGCCGGCGGGATCACCGTCTCGGCCCGCTGACTCTGGACGCGGAACTGGTAGACGATCTCCTGGATGTCCTCCAGGAATCCGGTCCACACGCCGAGGCGGTGCTCGTCCTGGTCCCGGATCGAGAAGCTCAGCCGGCCCGACGAAGAGCGCTCGTCGAAGATCGTCTGACCCGGCCCACTCGAGGGCAGCAGCGCGCGGACACTGCCGCGGCGACCGTCTCCCCGGATGTGGATGCGCAGCTCGACCTGCCACGGCCCCGGCGCGACCGAGGGCGTGAGCGGAAGCTCGTAGTAGAACGCCTTGGTCGCGAAGAGGCCCAGGCCGAAGGCGAGGAGCAGCAAGCCGCTGAAGAAGACCGGGCGACTCATGTCTACTCCGGATGCTCTTCCGAGTCGAGCTGGCCCGGTGCCAGTCGCGGGTCCTGATCGGGGGGCAGCGTCTCCGTCAGCTCCGGATCGCCACCCTCGAGACCGATATGGAAGGCGGCGAAGCCGGGGATCACCACCTGCGAGAGAGCCATGCCGATGATGCGCCCGGAGACCGGCGCCACGACGAGAGAGCGCTCGTTCGACACGGGATCGGTGACGGTGCCGAGCTGCTCGCCCGACTCGACCTCGGCGCCGAGCCGGCGATCCGTCAGGAAGATCCCTCCGTCGTTCACACGCACCCAGCGCGTACGATAGAAGACCTGGGACCTCTCCCGCTTGCCCTGCCCGTACATGCGCAGGTTGCCGAGCATCCCGACGACGCCCTCGTAGCCGCGCTCGATCTCACCGGCCTGGAAGCGCATCGGCTCGCCCGCCTCGTAGGTGACGGCCGGGATGCCCTCGTCGACGGCCGAGCGCCGCAAGGTGCCTGGCTGCCCCTCACTGTGGACGATCAGCCCCGCCCCGAAGGCCTGGGCCATCTGAAGGATGGCCGCGCTGCGAAGATCGGCTCGCAGCTGGGGCAGGTTCGTGCGGTGGAAGGAGCCGGTGTGGAAGTCGACCAGCCGGTCGCAGTGCCGGATCACGCCCTGGAAGAGCGCGCTCGCAATCCGCGAGGCGGAGCTTCCGGCGGGGTGCCCCGGAAAGAAGCGGTTCAGGTCGCGTCGGTCGGGAAGGTATCGGGAGCTGCGGCGGAACCCGTGCAGGTTGGCGACAGGCACCCCGAGCAGCATCCCGGACAGCTCGGCCGCCTCGATCTTCTCGAAGACCTTGCGCACGATCTCGATCCCGTTCAGCTCGTCACCGTGCACTCCCGCGGTCAGGCAGACCGTCGGTCCCGGCGTCAGGCCGCGGGTGACCAGGACAGGGATCTCGACCGAGGTCCCCGCGAACGACTCGCTCGCGCGAAGGAAGAGCCGCCTCTTCGCGCCAGGGGCGACGCTTCGACCGAGCAGCTCGACGGCGTCCCAGGTCTTGGAACGGACGGTGATCGGATCTTGCTGCGCGGGCGCCGGTGCCGCCGACAGGGCCATGGCCACGATCGTGAGTGCCGCGGACCACGACAGGGCGCGCCGCCGGGCCACGGGCGCGGGATGCCCGGCCTGGGCCGGGCATCCTCGGGGGCAGGTCGAGGCGGGACGCACCGCCCCAAGCTAGAAGAGCGGCACCCGGGCCGCTCTCCCGAACCCTGCGTGAGGGGATTCCCCGTCTTCGGGGCATCGGGGCGCGGCTCTGCGATCCTGCCGGGCGATGGACCCGCTGACCCTGCCCCCCGACGTCGCGCTCGAGCTGCAGCACTGGATCGCGGCCGCCCGAGAGCGGCACGGCAACCTGTCGGTCCGCGATCTCCGCCGCGGCATCCAGTCGGTCTCGCGGGTCTACGTGGAGGCGCGAGCCGCAGGCTCGCTCGGCGGTCGGGCGACGGGCGGGCTCGCGAGGCGTGCCGCCTTTGCCTGCTACTACGCTCCGCTCCACTTTCTCACCGCCTGGCACCTGGCCTCGGAGCTGCAGGACGTCCTGCCCCGAGCCCCCGGCCGCATCCTGGACCTGGGCTGCGGGACCGCCGCCGTGAGCGCCGCCCTCGCGCGTCGGGCGGACGCGGGCCCGGCCGTCCGGGTCGAGGGGTTCGACGCCCTCGGCTGGGCGCTCGGGGAGGCTCGGCACACCTGGCGAGCCTTCGGTCTGCGCGGCCGCGGCCGGCGCTCGTCGCTGCCGAAGGGGTTTCCGCGCGCGGGCGAGGGCGACCTCGTCGTCGCCGGGTGGTTCCTGAACGAGTGCGAGGCCGGCACCCGGGATGCGATCGCGGGGTCGCTGCTCGAGAGCGCGAGCCGGGGCGCGCAGCTGCTGGTCCTGGAGCCGCTGGCCGGCCGGCTGGTGCCGTGGTGGGACGCCTGGGCCGGGGCGGCGGATGCGCGCGGCCTGCGCTCGGGACTGTGGAAGCAGCCCGTCGCCCTCCCGGACGAGCTCGCGCAGCTCGACGAGGCAGCCGGCCTCGATCACTCGGTCCTCGGCGCCCGCTTCGTCGCGGGGACGTCGGGTTGAGCGAATCGACCCCCCTCGTCTCCATCGTCGTGCCGATGCGCGACGCCGCGTCGACCCTCGACGGGGCCCTGCGCAGCGTGCTCCGGCAACGCGAGGCGCGGCTCGAATGCCTCGTGGTGGACGACGGGTCCCGCGACGACGGCCCGGCCCGCGTCGAGGCCCTGGCGCGCCGCGACCGCCGGGTCCGCCTGCTTCGACGCCCGGCGCTGGGCCTGGTCCCGGCGCTCGTGAGCGGCGTGGCCGCCGCCCGTGCTCCCTTCATCGCACGCATGGACGCCGACGACTGGATGCATCGCGACAGGCTCGCGCTGCAGCTCGAAGCGTTCCGCGGGAGGCCACGCCTCGGGGTCGTGGGTTGCCACGTGCGCCTCTTCCCGCGCTCCTCGCTGGGTGCCGGGATGCGCCGCTACGAAGCCTGGCTGAACGGGCTGCACGACGCCGCTGCCGTGCGGCGGGACGCCTTCGTCGAGTGCCCGCTCGCCCACCCGACCTGGCTCGCTCGCCGCGAGGTCTTCGCCGAGCACGGCTATCGGCAGGTCGACTGGCCCGAGGACTACGACCTCTTGCTGCGCTGGCTGGCCGCCGGGGTCGAGCTCGGCGTCGTGCCGCGAAGGCTCCACGGCTGGCGGCACGGCCCGGGACGCCTCTCGCAACGAAGCCCGCTCTACCGGCCCGACCGCTTCGTCGCCTGCAAGGCCAGCCACCTGCGGCGCGGCTTCCTCGAGGGCCATCCTCGCTACCTCCTCTGGGGCTACGGGGGGACGGGACGTGCCCTGCACGCGGCGCTCGCGCGCCTGGGCCGACGTCCGGCGGCCATCCTGGAGCTGCATCCGGGCCGCCTCGGCCAGCGCATCCACGGCGCACCCGTCAGCCATCCGGACGAGCTGCCCGGACTGCCGCGCCTGCCGTTGCTCGTCTCGGTGGCCCACGAGGGACCGCGTACCGAGATCCGGGCACGGCTCGCGGGCATGGGCTTCATCGAGGGGCGCGACTTCCTCTGCGCCGCCTGAACCGCGCGGCCTGCGGCTCGGGCGGGAACCCGCAGCCGCGCCCTCCGGTAGCATGAGCCGATGCCGGAGCTGCCGGATCTGACCGTCTACCTCGAGGCCCTGGACCGGAAGATCGGGGGCGAGCCGCTCGAGGGCATCGAGCTGCGCAGCGTGTCGTTGCTGCGATCGGTGGAGCCGCCGTTGCGGAGCTTCGAAGGCCAGCTCGTCCGCGGCTTCCGTCGGATCGGCAAGCGGATCGTCTGGTGCTTCGAAGACGAGCGCTTCCTCGTCTTCCATCTGATGATCGCCGGGCGCTTCCGCTGGAAGAAGCGCGGGACCAAGCCACCGGGCAAGCTCGGGCATGCCTCCTTCCACTTTCCGGAGGGCACGCTGGTGCTCACCGAGGCCGGCACGAAGAAGCGGGCGACCCTGCACGCCGTCGCGGGCGAGGCTGCGCTCGCCGAGCACGATCGCGGCGGGCTCGAGGTGTTGGCCGCGCGACCCGAGGCCTTTGCCGAGGCCCTGCTCCGCGAGAACCACACCCTGAAGCGCACCCTGACCGATCCCCGCCTGTTCGCCGGCATCGGGAACGCCTACTCCGACGAGATCCTCCACCGCGCCCGGATGTCGCCCGTCAAGCTCTCCCAGAGGCTGAACGGAGACGAGATCGAGCGCCTCCACCGGGCCACCCTCGAGACCCTGGAGCTCTGGACCCAGCGCCTCCGCGAAGACGTCGGGGACGGGTTCCCCGACAAGGTCACCGCCTTCCGACCGGAGATGGCCGTCCACGGGCGCTACCGGGAGCCCTGCCCCGATTGCGGCGCCCCCGTGCAGCGCATCGTGCACGCGGAGAACGAGACCAACTACTGCGCCCCGTGTCAGACCGGCGGCAAGCTGCTGGCCGACCGGGCGCTCTCGCGGCTGCTCAAGAAGGACTGGCCCCGCACCTTGGAAGAGCTGGAGCAGCGCCGCGGCGCTCGGGACTGAGCCCGGCTCAGCTCTCGCCTGCGAGGGTCAGCACGTCGTTCAACATCAGGCGGGGATCCAGATAGCCGGTGCTGTAGATGTTCCGCACGCCGCCGGCCGCATCGACCAGGAACACCTTCAGGACGTGATCGAGCTGCGGCGTGGCCTCGCCGTCGGGGCCGAGCCAGACGCCGACGTGCTGTCCGAAGTCGCGGAGCACCTCGTCGATCCCCGCCTGGTCGGGGGCGGTGAGGAAGCGCCAGCGTCCCTTCGGTTGCAAGGCCTCGCGTTGGCGGGCCATCTGCTCGGGGCGGTCGCGCTGCGGATCGAAGCTCACGGTGACGAGTCCGACCCCGGCATCGAGGCCCCGTTCGGCGAGCAGGCGATCCAATCGCTGCATCGTCGCCGTCGCCTGCGGGCAGGCGTGACCGCAGGAGAGGAAGACGAACGAGACGACGGCGACCCGGCCGGCTTCGAGCAGCGGCACGGGCCCGCCGTCCGGGTCCAGCAGCTGGTGTCGCCCCACGCGTTGGATGACCGGGAGCTCGTAGCTGCCCGGAGCCGGCGGCTCGAAAACGGGCGCCGGCGAGGGCGGAGGGGCCACGTGCGCTCGCCCGGGCTCCGCGTCCCCGTGCGCCTCGGCCCCGGCCACGAGGCCGAGGACCAGCGCCACGAGCCACGCGCGCGTCGAGACCTTCCGCCGCCACCTCATCGGGTGCGTGCGGCGAGCCCCGGGCCCGCAGCTTCGTCTCCGCGGCGGACGCTCACGAGGCCGTGCTGACCGAAGCGCATGATGTGTGGTCGGCCGAGACCCAGCTTGCGGAAGTCGAGTTCGAAGGTCGGGGTGAGCTGCTTGCCGTCCCAGGTGAAGGCCTTCAGGAACTGCTCGTCCTCCCCACCGTGTCCGTCCCACTGGCCCAGCAGGCTGCTCGTGAAGTAGATCCGCTTGCCGTCCCACGACTGCGAGACCATGTTGACCTGGCTGCCGATCTTCCGCTCGTAGATCTGCTTGGGCGCACGGGGGTCGGTCACGTCGAACACGCGCACCATGCCGTCCAGGAAGGTGTCCACGAAGAGCGTCGTGTCGTCGGCCGAGAGGCTGATGTCGACGGGCAGCGGAACCTTGGCGGGGTCTCCGATGTCCGCCAGCTCGACCGCCTCGAAGCGGCCGTCGTCCTTGCGGAAGACGCCCCACAGCTTGGAGGTCAGCGCGGCCGACGTGAAGGCCCAGGTGTGGGTCGGGTCGAGGGCCCAGCGGATCTCGAGGGGGGCCCCGGGGATCTTCAGCGTCTGGAGCGGCTTCCGGGCGTGGAAGTCCCAGACGACCACCGTGTCCCCGAAGTTCTTCATGGCCTCCGCATCGCCGAGCAGGTCGCCGAGCTTGCGCATGTAGTTCTGGTGGCCGGTGAACGACGACGTGAGCATCCGATTCAGGTGCGCGTTGACCCGCGCGTCGTATCCGTACTCCGCGCCTTTCGGCATCCAGATCGTGCGCACGAACTGGCCGGCGTTGGTGTACTCGACCAGCGCCGTCTTCCCGCCGTGGTCCTTGCCGTTCGAGAGCGCGCTGATCAGCATGCGTCCGGGGATCGCGTAGAAGCCGTGGGGACCCACGACGCCTCCGGTCTGCTCCTCGAAGTCGGTGATGGTGTTGACCAGCGCGGGCTGGGCCGGGTTCGTGGCGATGTCGAACACGTCGATCCGCGAGTCATCGAGCCCGCCGGCCCACAGGAAGCGGCGATCGTCGCTCAGCCCCGCATGGTGCGCTTCGTGCCGCCCCCCGACCGAGACGGAGGCGACCACCTTCCCGTAGTCGTCGCGCTCGGGGTTCGCGCCGACCGTGACCAGCTTGTCGGATCCGTCTCCGAGCCCCTCGATGCCGAGGGTCCAGACGTAGACGTAGTCCTCCTGGCCGACCAGCTTCGGCAGGTAGGGCGACTGGCAGGTCTCGTCGGCGTGCGCAGTGGCGCCGGCCAGGCTGAAGACGATGGCGAGAGCCGCCGTGGCGAGAGGTCGAGTGGCCATGAGGAACCCTCCCTTGGGTGGGCGACGAGGCTACCTCACGGCCAGCAACTGCTCGACCAGTTCGACGAGACCGTCTTCGTCGTGCCGACCGGCCACCCGGTCGGCCACCGCGAGCAGCTCGGGATGACCGTTGGCCATGGCCACTCCCAGGCCCGCGCGAGTCACCATGCTCACGTCGTTGCGCTCGTCGCCCACGGCGCAGACCTCCTCGGGGCGGAACCCGCGCCGGGCCAGCACGACCTCGAGACCCGTCCACTTGCACGTGCCGGCCGGTCTCACCTCCAGGAAGGCCCCGCCGCCGCTGGAGCTCTCGGGAGGCAGGTCGAGGAGCTGGATCTCGAAGCGACCGGGGTAGCGTGCGCGCACCCGATCGGCGACGGCGAGCAGGTCCCCGACGGGGCCGAAGCCACACAGCTCGATCACGTCGCTGCGCCGCTCGCTCGCCAGATCGCGCCGCCACTCGCAGTGCTCCCGGTTGCGCTCCGCGTAGCGGCCGGTGGGACCGTTCCATGGGAGTGCCCCGTCGATCACGAAGTCGGGACCGTCGTCGTGATGCCCATCGCGCTGCCCGACGGCCGTCTGACCCGACGCGCGGTAGAGCGCCGCCACGTCCGCGAACTCTTCGGGCGAGAGGGCCCGGCAGTGGAGTCGGCTTCCGTCCGCCTCGCGGACGAGGGCGCCCCCGAGGCTGACGGTCGCGACGGGCAGTCCGAGGTTCTCGACCACACGTGCCGTCGTGCGGAAGCGCCGACCCGTCGCGATCACCACTTCGAGACCCTGCCCGTGGGCGCGGTGGAGGGCGGATCGCGTGGCCGACGAGACCTCGTCGCCCCGGCAGGCCAGGGTGCCGTCGATGTCGAGGGCCAGCACCCGGATCGGTGTGGGATCGGGAACGCCGCTCACACCAGCGC
Source organism: Deltaproteobacteria bacterium (assembly GCA_029261775.1). GTDB lineage: Bacteria > Myxococcota_A > UBA9160 > UBA9160 > UBA6930. The sequence goes on from JAJDAR010000329.1 coordinate 11,050, forward strand.
CTCGAGCAGAAGGCGCAGCTTGTCCTCTCCCTCGCTCCACTCTTCGTCCGCGTCGGAGTCGGCGACGATCCCGCCACCGGTGTGGAAAGCGATCTGCCCTCCCCCGACGAAGGCGGTCCGGATCACCACCGAGAGGTCACAGCCTCCGGCCAGGTCGAGATAGCCGAGCGCGCCCGCGTAGAGACCACGCGGGGACGGCTCCAGCCGGTCGAGCAGCTCCATCGCCGCCAGTTTCGGCGCTCCGGTCATCGAACCGGGCGGGAACGCGGCGGCCACGGCGTCGAGCGCATCGCGACCCGGAGCCAGACGCCCACGGATCGTCGACACCATCTGGAAGACGCTCGCGTAGTCCTCGATCGCCATCAGCTCCGGCACGTGCACGCTGCCCAGCTCGCAGACCCGACCCAGGTCGTTGCGGACGAGATCGACGATCATCAGGTTCTCGGCGCGATCCTTCTCGGAAGCGGCCAGCTCGGCGCGAAGACGTCGATCCTCCTCGGGGGTCGCGCCGCGCGGCCGCGTCCCCTTGATCGGTCGGCTCTCCACCCAGCCGTCCGCCGACACGCGCAGGAAGCGCTCCGGCGAGCTGCCGAGCACCGTCGTGTCGGGGAGCTCGAGGTAGGCGCCGAAGGGAGCGGGATTGGCCCGGCGCAACCGCCGATAGAGGGCCCAGGCATCCTCGTCGCTGCGATGCACGCGGCGGCGCGTGAGGCAGGCCTGGTAGACGTCGCCTGCGCGGATGCGCTCCTTCACCTCCGCCACGTCCTTGGCGTGGTCGGCCGGCTCGCGGGTCTCGAGCATCGGCGCGCGCCGGCGAAGCGCGTCCGGCGCACCCGTCTCCCCAGGCGGTCGACGCAGGAGCTCGTCCGCCGCTCGCCGGGCGGCCGCCTCTGCGGCCTCGGGCGTGCTCGCGAAGCCGCTCGCCACTGCGTAGACCCGTCCCTCCAGGTGGTCCCGGACCCAGAGGCGATCGACGAAGAGCGCCGTCAGGTCCGGCAGCGGGGTCGCACTCCGCTGCCGCAGGCGCACCCGGTCGAGCTGCCGCGCCGCCTCGTAGCCGAGCGCCAGCACCACGCCCCCCGTGAAGGGAAGATCGAGGGGGCGCCGCGGAGCAGCGTCGACGGGGCGCCGCGCAGCAGGGGCCAGGAGCCGACGCAGGATCGGCAGCGAGGGGCCACTCAGCCCATGCCGACCAGCCACCGGCAGGTCGGGTCGCACCTCCCGCTTCACGAGCAGCTCGTTGCGGTCCCCGTAGCCGCGCAGGATCGCGTAGGGCTCCGCGCCCGCGAACGAGAAGCGGCCGAGGGGCAGACCCTCCTGGGCGCTGTCCAGCCAGAATCGTCCATCGCGCGGCAGGCCGGCCACGCGGGCCTCGAACGAGCCACTTGCCGCCAGCGGCCGCGCGACGATCGCCGTGTGCACGCCCGCGGCCTCGCCGCGGGAGCGATCGGGCGCGGCCGTGTCGACCGACTGCGGGCTCTCGAGCGCGGACACGCGGGACTCCCGGGCGCGGGATGCGCGAGGCTAACGAAGCCCCGGAGGCCGCGATAGACTCGCCCGCTCCCTCGAGACCGCCCGCCCCCGGAGACCCTCACCATGCCCTCGTTTCCCGACTTCCCCGAGGCGGAACGCCTCGAGCTCCCCGCGGCGAGCCCGACGGGCGGTGGCCTGACGATGTCGGTGCACGATGCGGGGGAGGGTCCCGCGGTCGTGCTCTGTCACGGATTTCCCGAGCTCGCCTACAGCTGGCGCCACCAGTTCGGGCCCCTCGTGCGCGCGGGGTTCAGGGTGATCGCGCCCGACCAGCGAGGCTACGGAGGCACCGATCGACCCGACGGAGTCGAGAAGTACGACATCCAGCACCTGACCGGGGACCTCGTCGCCCTGCTCGACGCGAAGGGCATCGACCGGGCTGTTTTCTGCGGCCACGACTGGGGCGGATTCGTCGTCTGGGCGATGCCGATCCTGCACCCGGAGCGGACCGCCGGGGTGATCGGCGTCAACACGCCCTACACCCCCCGCTCGCCGCAGCCTCCCACGTCCATGATGCGCCTGCTCGTCGGCGGACGCGACGAGCGCATGTACATCCTGTGGTTCCAGCAGCCGGGGGTCGCGGAAGCGGCCCTCGACCCCCAGCCGGACCGCGTCTTCGACGTGCTGCTGAGCCGCGCCGAAGATCCGGCGATCTCCGCCGTGCGGATGATCGGCGAGGACGGCCAGCTCGACATGAACCCGTTCCGCCGGCTCGACGAGATCGAGCCGGGTACCCCGCTCCTGCCTCCGGACGAGTCGGAGGTCTTCAAACGCACCTTTGCACGGACCGGCTTCGGCGGCGGGATCGACTGGTACCGCAACTTCGATCGCAACTGGGAGACTGCGCCGGGGATCGGGCAGGAGAAGATCCCGGTCCCGTCGCTGATGGTGACGGCCGCCTGGGACGCGGCGTTGCGGCCGGAGCTGGCCGCCGGCATGCCGGCCCTCGTGCCCGATCTCGAGTTGCACGAGATCCCCGAGTGCGGCCACTGGACCCAGCAGGAGAAGCCCGAGGAGCTGAACCGCCTTCTCGTCGATTGGCTGACCCGACGCTTCGGAAGCCAGGGCTGAGCGGAGCGTGCGCAAGGTCTGCATCTACCACGCCGGCTGCCCGGACGGCTTCGGCTCGGCGTGGGCCGCCTGGCGGGCCTGGGGCGACGAGGCCAGCTACGTCGCGCGCGGCCACGACGATCCGCTGCGTCCCGAGCAATACGAGGACGCGTGGGTGGTCTTCGCGGACATCGCCCCGCCGCTCGTCGAGGCGCGACCGCTTGCGGATCGCGTCGGACACCTGGTCGTGCTCGATCATCACGTGTCCGCCCTGAACCAGTTCGAGGAGGACCCGCGACTGCTCGCCGACCTTCGCGGCTCGGGCCACGAGGTGCGCTTCGACCTGGGCCACTCCGGTGCGGTGCTCACCTGGCAGCACTTCCACCCCGAAGAGACCCTGCCCCCGCTGCTGGCCTACGTCCAGGATCAGGACCTGTGGAACTGGGCCCTCCCCGACTCCCGCGAGGTGAATGCCGCGATCGGCTCCTACGAGCGGAGCTTCGAAGCCTGGGAGGCGATGGCGACGCGGCCGATCGAGGAGCTGGTCGCGGAGGGCCGTTCGCTGGTGCGGGCCCAGCGCATCGAGGTGGAGCGCTCGCTCCATGGCGCACACCCGGTGAGCCTCGGCAGCCTGCGCGTCGAGGCCGTCAACGCCCGCGAGCACCGCGCCCTGATCGGGCACGAGCTGGCCGAGCGCGCGCGCTTCGGCTCCCCCTGTGGGGTGGTGTACCGCATGACGGGAACGAGGGTCGACGTCTCGGTCTACTCGATCGGCGACTTCGACGTGGCGGAGATCGCCGGGCGTTTCGGCGGGGGAGGACACCGCAACGCCGCGGGATTCTCCGTCCAGCTCGAGGCGTGGCTCGCGAAGTTCGTCTGAGGACGGACGGAAGCGGCCTAGCCCAGGTCGTAGATCCGCCGCACGTTCTCGCCCAGCACCTTCGCCCGGGTCTCCTCACCCAGCGGCTCGACGAAGCGCTCCAAGGCGTGAGCCCAGGTGCCCGGATGATCCGGATGCGGGTAGTCGGTCGCCCACATGAAGAGGTCCGACCCGACGTGGTCGATCATGTGGGGCGCGGCCGTCTCGTCCGGGTCGCCGGAGATGAAGCATTGGCGCTTGAAGTAGTGGCTCGGCGTCTCGCGCAGCGGAATCGCCGCGCGCGCGCTGGTGTCGAAGATCGCATCCATGCGATCGAGGAAGGCCCCGACCCACCCCGAGCCCGACTCGAGCACGCCGAGCCGCAGATCGGGAAAGCGGTCCAGGGTGCCGAGGGCGAAGAACGAGAGCAGGGCCTGCTGCATGCCCTGCCGCAGCATGACGTTGTAGAAGAACGGGGATTCGCGGCGCAGCCCCTCGAAGCGGACCGGGACGGCCCAGTCGGGCTCGAAGGTCGGGTGCAACGCGAGCGGCACCCCGAGCTCGCTGGCCTTGCGGAAGAGGGCATCGTGGTCGGCGTGGCCGTGGGGCTTCTTCGTGTGCGTGAAGGGACAGACGAAGCCGCCCTTGCAGCCGTCGCGCACGGCGCGCTCGAGCTCGGCCGCAGAGCCCTCCGGGTCGAGCAGGGTCAGGTGCGCGATCGGCACGAGGCGTCCGCCGCTGCCGCGGCAGAACTCGGCGATCCAGCGGTTGTAGGCGCGCGCATAGGCGAGGCTGATCTCGGGATCGGTGACCTCGCACTCCCAGAGCAAACCGATGGTGGGATAGAGCACGGTCTTCTCCAGGTTCTCCTGGTCGAGCAGCGCGATCCGCTCCTTCGGATCCATCGCGCCGAAGGGGACGTGGTCCATGTAGCGGCGATCGGGCCCCGGCCGCGCCTCGAGATCCCCCATGGCGCCCATCAGGCCGAGCGATCCCTGGTTCGTCCGCTTCGACGGCCGGCCGTCGAGCTCGAGGTACTCGAGGCCGTGCTCGTCCACCTGGATGCGCATCGCGCGATCGCGGTAGCGCGACTCGAGGTGGTCCTCCCAGAGAGTGGCGGGCTCCAGGACGTGACCGTCTGCGTCGATGGTGCGGTCGTAGGGGAAGCGAACGATCTCGTAGGGCATGGGGCCTCGCGATCACCAGGGGGACGCCCCAACGGTACCACCGCGACAGGGCCTCCTGCTGACCGGTCCCCCACCCGCCGCCGACTACGTCGTGGCGAGGAGCCAGAGGGAGACGGCGACGGTGTAGGCCGTCAGGGCGACCGCCAGGATCGTGGCGAAGGACGGTTGTGCGTCGGTCGCGGGGGTGGCCAGGCGGCACTCGCGGTGGAGGCGGGAGGCTTCGAAGACGGCGCCGACGGCACAGTCGTCGGGGATGCCGGCCACACGCAGCTCGGAACGGATCTGCTGCAGGTCCCGGCCGAGGTCGAAGCTCTCGAGGGCGTACAGGAGGGTGGCGGTACCGTCGGCATCCTCGGCGCGCAGACCCTGGTCGCACAGGGTCCGTGCCATGCGCCGCACGCCCACGCGACGGGCCATCGGGTGGCGCAACACCAGATCGGCCGAGAGCGCGCTGGCCGCCGCTTCGGCCACACCGTGACGGCCGAGCAGCTGCTCGAGCAGCTCCGGACGCGAGCGGTGCTTCTCCATGCCCGGTGGATCGGCAGGAAGCCGGACCCGCTTGACCCAGGTGCGCGGTAGGCAGGGGAGCGCGAGACGACCCGCGTGGGCCCTAGTCAGCACCCTGCAGGTCGTGCCATTGGGCCGGGGTGAGGGTGCGCAGTGCCAGGGCGTGGATCGCGCCCTTCATCTCGTCGGCGAGCGCGCCGTAGACGAGCCGCTGCGCCTGCACCCGGTTCAAGCCTGCGAAGCGCTCGGAGACCACGATCGCCCGGAAGTGCCCACCCCCCTCCCGGGCGCCAGCATGCCCGGCGTGCAGGTGACTCTCGTCCTCGACCTCCACGTGCACCGCGTCGAGGCGCTCGCGGATCGCCGTGGCCAGGAGATCACTCCGCTCGCTCATCGGGGACCTCCTCGCAGACCGCTGACCGTCTCCCGGGGCGGGGAGAGTCGCAATGATCCGCGAGCAGGCCTCGGAGGTCAAGCCCGGAGCACCCCGAAACCTCTTTGTTCCCGAGGGTTTGGACCGGCGTGAAGATTCGGCGGCAGCGGGACGTCGAAGGGTGATAGGAGGACTCGAACATGAGCCGACCCACCCTGACCCGACGCATCCTTCGAGGCGGCCTGGCCGCCACCTGCTCCCTGGGCCTGCTGCTCGCCGCGACTGCGGCCAGTGCCGGCCACGGCGATCGCGGTGACCGCAACCAGCGCCGCTATCGCGTGTACGACCACGGGGATCACTGCAACAGCCGCTACGAGCGCCGCCAGCACCGGGGGCACGGTCACCATCGCGACCGCTACGAGGCGCGCCGCGACAGCTACACGTGCGGCCCCTGCAACCACCGCTTCGATTCCCGACGCAAGTTCCACCGCCACCTGACGAGCCACCACCACGTCCCGCTCTTCGCCCTGCCCTTCGTGATCGTGAAGAGCACCCTCGGCTGGATCTTCCACGGCTGAGGCGAGCGTGCCGATCGATCGGCGCTCAGGCTAGGGATCGGCGGTCAGCACCGCGCCCGCGAGGGGCTCGATCAGCGAAGCCCAGCGCCGATCCGCAGCCACGTACCGACCCAGGAAACCGAACCCGTAGGTCGTGACCAGGGCGTCCGGACAGGACGGCAGCGCGGGGCAGAAGTTGCTGAAGGCAGCATGCCCCGCGCCGAGGATCTCGACGAGGAAGCGGGGTGCCGCGGACTTGTCGAAGACGGGCATCTGATCGGTCAGGAACGGCGTCGTCGTGTCGACCTCGCCGCCCTGGATCATGATCGGCACCGCGAGCGGAAGCTGGGGATCGATGAAGTTCGCCACCGAGTCGTACTCGGGTGCGAGCGGCAACGAGGCACGGAAGCGTGCATCGAGGGCGGGCACGCGGATCGCGGTCATGCCTCCGAAGGAGTGACCCGCCACGCCGATCCGATCGACGTCCGCGAGGCCGTGGAGAGGCGACAGCGGGTCGGCACTCTCGGCCAGCAGCCAGTCCAGGCTGCGGCTCACGTCCGTCGGCCTCTCCAGGAACGACGTGATCAGGTTCGTCGGGTCCGCACAGGTGGGTCCGGAGACGTTGGGCGGGTGGGTCATCCCGACGACGACGAAGCCCAGGCGGGCCAGGTCCGCCGTCAGGAACAGGGTCTGCGTCGGGATGCCGCACGAGCCGTGGGAGAAGAGCAGCACCGGGAGCTCGGCCAGGCCCGGCGCGACGGGCGCGCCCGGAACCCCTCCCAGGGCTGCGTCCGGCGCTGCGGTCGAGTCGGTCGGGTACCAGACCGTCAGATCGAGGACCCGGGCGTTCCCGAGCGGACTCGTGAACGCGATCTGGTCGAGCTGGACGCCCGCTTCGAAGGGACCGATCGCATCCGGGAAGAAGCCGCCGCGATCGACGGTGACGGTGTCGAAGCCGACGGCCGTCCCTCCGGAGGCGGCGAAGCGCTTGATCGAGATCGTGTTGCGGCCCGGAGGCAGGCCGCCGACCGGGAGGACCGCCGTCGCGCCGTCGGCAGCGAGCTGCAGGTCCGCCGTGAGATCGACGAGCTGGGGTGAGACGTCTGCTGCGTCGAGCCCACGCGCCAGCGTCGCCTCCACGGTCTCGCCTGCCTGAAGCGCGGGCGAGAAGGACACGTCGACCTGCACGTCCGGCGCGAAGATCAGCTCCCCCTCGCTGGGAGAGGTGATCGTCACCGGGCTCAGGAAGCAGGAGAGCAGCAGCGGAGCCGCGAGCACGAGCCATCGCGGGGCGCCTGTGAAACGCCGGGAGCGGAACGCGATCGCGGCGAGGCCGAGCCACGCAAGCAGCGATGCAGCGGGCTCGGGCACGACGGCGAGATCGTCGAGGAAGAAGCTGGTGGCCTGGGGGCCGGCGCTCACACGCAGCCCCACGATTCCCGGCGCGTCGAGACGAACGCGCTCCTGGGGAAAGCCGCTTGCGCCTGGAGTCGGCAGACCGACCCATTGCGCGATCCGCTGATCCAGGGCGTCGAAGACTTCGACGACCAGCGCCTCGCCGCGCAGGCTGGTGAGCGAAAGCTCCAGCCCGGACACCGGTTGCTGGAGAAGAACGTGGAGGATCGGGTCGAAGAGATTCACGACGCCCCGATCGCCCGACGTGGCGATCGATCCCGCCGGCACGTCCCCGGGAACCGCGAAGCCGACGAACGCACCGAGCGTGGTCTCGTCCAGCACGGCCGAGGGACTGAACACGAACGGGTCGAGCGACTCGAGGGACGGATCGGTGAACACCGCCAGGCTGTCGAAGTCGAGCAGCGGCGCCGCTGACGCGGCCCGACCCGTCAGCGCGAGCAGCATCAACAGCAGAAAACCAGCAAAAGCGTGACGTCGCATGCAGAATCCTTGACCCATCCGGGTGAAAGTTGCCCCAGAAATGGCGAAAAGTCAGAGCCCTGACCTCTCCGATTGGGCCGAAACCCCGTCAATCGTTATAGAATCCGACGGGGGGTGGGTAGAGAGACCCGCCGATGGCCGCACATCCCTTCTGGGGCTGCGCGGGCCTTCGCACGCTCGCGGCGATCTGGATCGGCATGCTGGCCGTTCCGGGCATTGCGGGCGCCTCCGAAGACCAGCCCGCGAGCGAGACGACACCGATCCTCGAGCACCTCCTCGAGCAGGTCGCCGCGCACCGCGGCGTCGCGAAGCCGCCCACCCCGCGCCTGCGCGTCGTCAGCGGCTCGGAGCTGACGGAGCTGCTCCGCACCCAGCCCTTGAAGGAGCCGGCTCGCAGCCTGGCCCTCCGACGCCAGGCCCAGCTGGAAGCGCTGGGCCTGTGGCCTGCGACCTTCGACATCCTTCGCGCCCTGTCCGACGAGGTGCCCGCGGCGGCACCCGCCGGCTTCTACGACCCCGACCTCGAGACGCTCTACTACGTCGTGTCCGACCTGCCGGTCCTGAACCGGCTGCGCCGCTTCACGCAGCGTCGCGACGAAGTCTTGACACACGAGCTGATCCACTACTTCCAGCACCGCACTCGGCCGGAGCTCTTCGATCGCGCCGAAGAGACCCGCTGGAGCCTCGACCTCTCGCTCGCCGTGCACGCGCTGATCGAAGGACAGGCGAGCGTCCAGGCGTCTCGCGTGTTCGGCTTCGATGCCAGCTGGAGCGCTTCGGCCGGGATCGGCGAGGAGGACTTCTGGGCGCCGGTCCCGGCCGATGACGCCGGACCGCCGATCGTGCTGCGGATGTTCTCGTGGTTCCCCTACGTCTTCGGTGCGCGCGACGCCGCCTTGAACGGAGAGCTCTCCTGGCTGCTGATGCCAGCGTCGACGGAGCAGCTGCTCCACGTCGAGAAGCGCTTCGATGCCTTCTCCAGCATCGATCTGGGTCGCGTCGGTTTCCTCGCCAACGGGTGCGAGGTCGTTCACGAAAGCACCGCGGGCGAGCTGCTGATCTCGGTGCTGTTCCGGGAGCTCGGTGCCAGTGCGCTGCCCGAGCCGGGCGGCGTGGCCTACCAGGAGCAGCTCCACTACCGGGCTCGCGCCTGGGAGGGCTGGGACGGGGACCGCTTCCTCGTCGGCCGATGCGATGGACGCCCCGAGCTCTACTGGCTGACGCTCTGGGACAGCGAGCACGACGCCTTGGAGTTCGAGGAGGCGTACCGCGGGATCGCCGAGAAGGCGAACCGTCGCGCGGGCCGGACGGAGCCGCTGCGCATCCACCGCGAGGGCCGCCGGGTCGAGATCCACTCCCCCGGTCTGGATCCGATGGCCACGCAGCTCGGCGCTGGCGCGCGCGTCGTCCGGACCTCCACCTACGACGAGGTCACGGCGGTCCGGCGCATCGGAATCGCAGCGGCCCGACCGGACGGAGTGCCGGGGCGACCCTGAGCCGGCAGTCGACGAGTCGAGCGAGTACCGTGTTCCCGATGAGCGCTCTCGAGGTTCGCGCGTACTGGTTCGAGGGGGTCGACGACACGGGCGAGCCGGGCCCCCTGGCACGCGCGCGCTGGTTCGGGGGCGACGCGGCCGTCGACGAGCAGATCCGCAAGGTCTTCGGCGACACGGTCGAGGCGGCCCTGCGAGGTGAGCTCGACCCCTGGGCAGCCGATCCCGAGGATCGGGTGTCGTTGATCCTCCTGCTCGACCAGTTCACCCGCAATCTGTTCCGGGGCCAGGCCCGCGCGTTCGCGGGCGATGCAACGGCGCTGCGCCATTGTCGCAGCGCGCTGGCCGAGGGCGCCCTCGAGCCCCTCTCTCCGGCCCTTCGCTACTTCCTGCTGATGCCGCTGATGCATGCGGAGGATCTCGCCTCCCAACGAGAAGCGGTGCGCCGCTACACCGAGCTGCGCGACGCGAGAGGACCGGAGCCGAGCGCGTTCTATCGCGGAGGGGTCGACTGGGCCGTGCGCCACGCCCGGGCGATCGAGCAGCTGGGGCGGTTTCCCGCGCGCAACGACGCTCTGGGACGCGAGACGACGGCGGCCGAGGCGGCCTTCCTGGCGGAGCATCCCACGGGCTTCTGAGGGCCGGCGGCCGGCTCAGCGCCTCCGGGTCGGACCCCGGTGGCGCCGTGTGATCAGGAGCGCTCGAAGTCGAGACGCCGGTCGCGCCACAGGACCCGGATCAGGGGGAGGAGGATGATCAGCTCGCCCACCAGCCAGATGCCGACGGCGGCCAGCTCGCTCATCTGGGGATTGCGGTCGCCGAGCACGGAGACGCCGACGGTCAGGGCGGCGGTCAACACCACCCAGAGCGAGAAGAGCAGCAGGTTCACGACGATCTGGCCCACGGAGCACCTCGAAGCGAGTGAGCCGACAGTCTACTGCAGGCGCGCCGGCGTCGGCGAGTGGATCGCGCGGGGGCCGGAACCCACGGCTCCCGCGGGCCGGGCCTGTGCCCGACCGCGAGGCCGTCGAGAGGGAGGCGGCCGGCCTAGCCGTGCAGCCGGAGGGGGCGCCTAGCCGTGCAGGCGGAGGACGGCGAGGACGGCATAGACGCTTCCGACCAGGGCGGCGCCGTAGAACAGCCCGCCGACCAGGCCATCGCTCTTGAGGCCGCCGAAGTCGATCCAGAGATGCCGCAGGTGATGGGCACCGCCCCACAGGGGCAGGGCCGCCGCGGCGACCAGGACGAGGCTTCCGATCGGGTTCGTGGCCAGGGCGAAGACGCGGTCGTAGCCGAGCGCCTGGCCGTCGACGACACCGAACCCGCCGCCCAGTGCGACGACGAGGATGTACACCGGCAGCAGGATCCCGCCGATCATCATGCCGCCGCTGAACAGACCCCAGATGACGGGTTCGAGCTTGAGCATCAGCGTCTTCACAGCATCGCCCCCCCGAGGAAGAGCGTTCCGACGGCCAGCACCGTGAAGAACAGTCCGTAGAGGCCCGCGACCAGCACGGCGTCCGGCGGCCGTTTGAGCGGCCCGATGCGGTACGGCTGCGTCGCCGGGAAGAGCCGGAAGAGACGCAGGACGAACCACGTCAGCCCAAGGAAGGCGGCGACGTGATACACGAGATACGCCGGGTGACCGAGACCTGCGCGGTACGCATCCCAGGCGGCCTCTCCGTTGCCGAGCGCCCAGATCCCGCGGGTCAGCAGCGACGCCGAGATCATCAGGAAGGCACCGCAGGCGCCGAAGGCGAGGTAGGCGGGATAACGCCCCCCGCCCGGAAACTTGTCCGGCGGACGCGGAGGCGCCGTCCGGGTCGGTCCGGGCTTGCTCGGCTTCATGGCATCGACGCGGGGCACGGCGTGGGTCACGAGGACTTCCTCCGCGGAACGGCGTGGGTCACGACGACTTCCTCCGCGGAACGACGAAGGACTTGGCCCAGTCGACGACGTTGTTCAGCTTGGCCTGCTGAATGGCACCCGAGGGGTTCACGCCCTTCGGACAGACCTCGGTGCACTCGTTGGCGTAGGAGCAGGAGAAGATCCCGCCCTCGTCGCGGAAGATCTCGTTCCGCTCGTCGGCCCCCTCGTCGCGGCTGTCCTGGTTGTAGCGGTGGCCGAGCGCCAGGGCCGCGGGGCCGAGGAAGTCGGGCTCGTTGGAGACGACCGGACAGGCCGAGTAGCAGAGCATGCAGTTGATGCACATGCTGAACGACTTGAAGTCCGCGAGCTCGTCGGGCGACTGCCGGTGGGTGCCCTCCTCCGCGGCCCGCTCCTTGGCTGCGATGATCCAGGGCTTCACCGCCTTGAACTTGTCCATGAAGCCTTCGAGCTCGACGACCAGGTCGCGCACGACCGGGAAGTTCGCGAGCGGCGCCACCTCGATGGTGTCGCCATAGCTCGAGATCGGATCCTTGCAGGTGAGCTTCGGCTCGCCGTTCACGTTCATCCCGCAGCTGCCACAGACCGCCATCCGGCACGACCAGCGGTGGGAGAGCGTCGGATCGACGTTGTCCTTGATGTAGTTCAGGGCCTCGAGGACCTTCCAGTCGTCCTGGACCGGAATCTCGTAGCTCTGCGTCTTGGGAACTTCGTCCTTGTCAGGGTCGAAGCGCGTGACGACGATCGTCTTCTTCACTTCGCTCATGTTCTAGTACTTCCGCTCCTCGGGTTCCCAGACGCCCAGAGTCACGTCCTTCTTGTCGAAACGAGGGCCCGTCGGGCCGTAGTAGACCAGCGAGTGGTGCAGGTACTCGCCGTCATTGCGGGTCGGGAAGTCGGGACAGGCGTGGGCGCCGCGCGACTCCTTCCGGTGGAGGGCCGCCAGCGCCACGCTCTCGGCGACGTCGATCATGTTGCGCAGCTCGAGCGCGGCAATGATCTCGGTATTGAAGACCTTGCTCGGGTCGTCGAGGCTGAGCTGCTCGTAGCGCCCCTTCAGCTCGGCGATCTCGGTGTTCGCCTTGGCCATCGACGCCTGCTCGCGATAGACCCCGGTACCCCGCTCCATGATGTCGTTCATCGACTCGCGGAGCTTGGTGATCTTCTCGCCACCGCCCTGCTGGCCGCGCAGGGCCTCGACGCGGCCGGCCTCGTCCTCGGCCTGCCGCAGCAACGGGCCCTCTTCGCCTCCGCTCGAGCCCGCGATGTACTGCACGGCGTGGGCGCCGGCTCGGGCGCCGAAGACCAGGCACTCGGTCAGCGAGTTCGAGCCGAGCCGGTTGGCACCGTTGAGGGAGACACAAGCGGTCTCTCCCGCCGCGTAGAGGCCGTCGATCTCGGTCGCGCCGTCGATGTCCGTGTCGACGCCGCCCATCATGTAGTGCAGCACCGGCCGGATCGGAATCGGCTCGTGGACGGGATCGACGTTGGCGTAGGTGCGAGAGAGCTCCCGCACGAAGGGGATGCGCGCCATGATCTTCTCTTCGCCGAGGTGGCGGAGGTCGAGATGGGCGTACTCGCCGATCTTCCCGGGGATCTTGATGCCGCGGCCCGCGGCGATCTCCTGCATGATGGCGCGCGAGATCATGTCACGCGGCCCGAGCTCGGCCTTCGTCCCCACCCCGTAGTCCCGGGTGGTGAGGAAGCGCTCGCCCTCGGAGTTGAGCAGGTAGCCCCCCTCGCCACGCGTCGCCTCGGTGATCAGGATGCCCGTGCCGGGCAGCCCGGTCGGGTGATACTGGACGAACTCCATGTCCTTGAGGGCGATGCCCTCGCGGTACGCCAGCGCCATGCCGTCGCCGGTCTTGATGTTGCCATTGGTCGTGAAGGGCCAGACCTTGCCGCCGCCGCCCGTCGCGAGGATCACGGCCTTGCCGAGCACGGCCTTCACCTGACCCGTGCGCATGTCGAGGGCGGCCACTCCGCGGCAGGCGCCGCCGTCGACGAGCAGCTTGGTGACGAAATGCTCGTCGTAGCGTTCGATGTCGCCGTACTTCATCGAGGTCTGGAACAAGGTGTGCAGCATGTGGAAGCCGACCTTGTCCGTGGCGAACCAGGTGCGCTTGGTCGTCATGCCGCCGAAGGCGCGGGTCGCGACGGTGCCGTCGTCGTTTCGGCTCCAGGGGCAGCCCCAGTGCTCGAGCCGCGTCAGCTCCTTCGGAGCTTCCTCGACGAAGTACTGGATCACGTCCTGGTCTCCGAGGAAGTCGGAGCCCTTGACGGTGTCGTAGGCGTGCATCTCGAGGGTGTCGTCCGAACGCGCCACGGCCGCGGCCCCGCCCTCCGCGGACACCGTGTGGCTTCGCATGGGGTAGACCTTGGACACCAGCGCGATGCTGATCCCGGGCCGGGCCTCCGAGACGGCGATGGCGGCGCGCAGCCCTGCCGCACCTCCGCCGACGATCACGACGTCGTGACGGGTGACGTCGACCATGAGATCCCCCTGCGATTCCTGGGACTTCCGAGACGGCCAGTGGATAGCCGATCCGCCCGGCGAAGAAAAGGAAATCGGGGCGCCCGGACGAGCCGGAAAGGGGGGCCAGGACCCCGCTGGGCGGTGCTCAGAGCAGCGGGTCGCAGCGCGCCTCGACGCCGAACGGGAACTCCTGACGGCTCGACGCGTCGCAGACTCCGTTGTCGGTGCAGGTGGTCTCGATCCGACCGCCGGGGCGGAGGAAGAGCGAGATCTGGTCCAGCGCGGCAGGCGTCACGCGCAACCGATTGTGCGGATCGCAGCGATTGCCGACGGCCTGGTCGTTGAACAGGGGGGGCACGAAGGGCAGATGGGCGGGGTCGTCGAGATCGAAGGCGGCGGTGTCGATGACCATGTAGGCCGAGTCCTGCGGGCCCTTCGAAGAGGGCATGCCCGCGAGATCCTGCATCGCCGAGGACTCGTGCACGGGCAACCCGAGCGTGGCTCCGGCGAGCTGCGAGCCGAGGTTCGAGACCTGCTGATCGTGCAGCGCCACGTGCAGCAGGATCTTCTTCGCGATGCTTCCGGGCAGCGGGTCGCGCGTGATGTGGGTCGCGTAGCCGGCCGGGTCCCCGCGCGCCCAGAGCTCGTGGGAGAGACCGATGCCGATCGCCTGATTCATCCGATCCGGGATCACCAGGTCGAGGGCCTGCTCGAACTGCAGGAAGGGTGTGGCGCGCTGCAGCAGGAGGCTGAAGTTGATCGCGGGCACGTCCAGGACGAGTCGCTCGACATCCGGTGTCAGGGCCGCGAAGAGGTGCCCCATGATCCCCCCGAGACTCGCGCCCCAGTAGTAGATCTCGTCGTTCTCGAGCAGCGCACCCGTGCCGCCCGGCCCCTGGAAGGCCGGGTCGCGATTGAAATCACCTTCACGCATCATGCGGGCCAGCAGCAGGGCATGCACCTGGCCCTGGCGAAGGCGGTCGGGCAGCGCCTGGACCAGATCCGGGTTCACCGTGACCTTGAAGATGAAGCTCTGCGGCAGGCTGGGCCGCGTGTCGGGCCCCGACATGCCGACCCAGTTCGTGCCGCCCGGGATCAGGCCCGGGGCCAGCGCCGAACCGGCCACGCCGTCGGCCGTACCCGGGCCCTCGCCGAACAGGCCGTGCCCGATCACGATCGGCGGCAGCGGCGAGAAGCCACCCGCCGCGTCGAAGACGTCGCAGGGGATGCCGATGCCGAAGGGTGCATCCGTGGTCGTCGACCACACGGGCAGCCCGTCCGGCCCGCGCACGAGATTGCGGACCTCGGTGTTCTCGACGAAGGGGTCGCCGCCGAGGAAGAGCGGCGCCTGGAAGGTCCCCTCGACGAAGCGCCAGACCGGCTCGGCGGGATCCGTGCAGCCCGGGTTCCGCTCGTCGACGTCGTCCACCTGGAAGGTCTGGAGGCCCGCCGCGCGCTGGGCGTCGAGCCAGGCGAAGGCCTGATCGCGCATCGAGACCAGCTCGCGGGTCAGGGAGGCATCGCTCTGCACCTGGAAGTCGAAGGCCAGCTGCAGGTCGCCACGCGGGACCCCGACCTCGTCGAGGCGCCGAAGCACGGGCTCGAGCTGCTGGCGTCGGGCCTCGACCGCCGGCAGGTCGGACGGCGCCCCGTCACGGATCGCGCGGAACACCGGCTCGGGCTCGATCGCGTTGCCCTGCCCATCCACCAGCCTGCGGACCGCGACCAGGTAGCGCTTGCCCGGCGTCAGGCTGGCCCCGGGGCGCAGGAAGGTCACGATGCGATCCGAGTCCGTGGTGGTGCCGTCGTTCTCGATCCAGTGGATCTTCCGTTCCCCCGTCTCCCAGTCGATCAGCAGGGTCGGGCTCTGATCCCGGAGACCCTTCTCGGTGTAGGTCCGGGTCGCCGCCACGATCCTCGGGGCCTCCGAGCGCACCGGGTCGGGGGTCGGCTCGAAGTGCATCAGCACCTGCACGGTCGGACTGAAGCCGTCGTTCTCCAGGAACGGAGTCGGGTCGGCGGGGCCGATGTCGATGGTCGGGAAGAGCCGCGCGATCACCGGGAGCGAGGTCGGGCCGTAGGCGATGCGCACGCCCGTCTCCGTCGAGGCCGGCTCCTCGAAACGCGACGACGGGTAGGGCAGCAGGCACTCGACCTGGTTCAGGATCTCGCACTCGTCGGGGCGGTCCAGCGACACCAGGTCGAAGCGCGTCCGTGTGTGCCGGGGCTCGCCCGCGCCGACCCAGGCCTCGAGCTCGTAGGACCCGGCGGCCAGACCGCTCAGGGTTCCCGCGACACCACCGGGGATCACGGCGAAGCTGCTCGCCGGAAGGGGCTGGCCGTCCAGGTGGAGCACCAGGCTCTGGACGTCGCTCAGGGGCGGCAGATCGAGCTGGAAGCCGACGTCGCCCGGGGCGCTCACCAGGCCATCGGGCGGGCTCGCGAAGGCGAAGGGCCGGGGCACGCAGCCGGGGAGCAAGGCCAGCAGCAGCAGGGGAACGAGAGCATGACGAAGCATCGGAGCCTCCGGAGCAGCAGGGAGCCGCCGATCCTACCACGAGCCTGCTGGGCCCTGCGCCTCCCCTTGGGCGACGATCAGAGCGGCTCCTGCTGGGTCAGGCAGTGGCAGGCGCCCAGACCCGCCACGAGGTCACGGGCCGGGATCGGGGCCAGGACCCGGCCTGGCAGGAGCTCGCGGAGGATGGCGAGGGCCCGCGCGTCGCTGGGCGCGCCGAAGACCGGAACCAGGGCCGTGTCGTTGGCGAGGTAGAAGTTGGCGTAGCTCGCCGGCAGCCGGGCTCCGTCGGCAAAGAGCGCTGGCGGCATCGGCAACGCGACCCGCTGGATCGCCTCACCGGAGGCCAGTCGCGCCTCGCCGAGCCGTCGCCAGTTCGCCTCGAGCGGAGCGTGGTTGGGGTCACTCGGATCCTCCTCGCGAGCCGCCACCACCACCGAGGTCGAGACGAAGCGCGCGATGTCGTCGACGTGGCCGTCCGTGTCGTCCCCTTCGATTCCGTCACCGAGCCAGATCACCTGCTCGGCCCCGAGCCAGTCGGCCAGCCGTGCCTCCATGCCTTCCCGGGTGCGCGGCGCCTCGCCGGGCTGCAGCCGGTTGGTCTGCAGGAGGCATGAGCTGGTGGTGAGGATCGTGCCTGCGCCATTGCCATCGACCGAGCCGCCCTCGAGCACGAAGCCGGCCGACAGCCGCGGCACATCGCGCAGCGCGGCGATCCGCGCCGGAACCGCCGCGTCCCGGTCCCACGGCGGGTACTTCCGTCCCCACGCGTCGAAGCCGAACTCCACCGCCACGGCCTCGGCCCCGGGCCCGCGAAGGAACACCGGACCGTGGTCCCTCACCCAGGCATCGTCGGTCGGGAGCGGCACGAGGCGCGTGCCGCGGTCGAGGCCGCGCGGGACGAGCTGGTCGAGGACCCGCTCGCCATGGGCCTCGTCGAGCACCGCCACACAGACTTCCTCGTGTCCGTGGAGCGCCGCCACCATGTCGAGGAACGCGGCTTCGACCGCGGGGAGCCGGCCGGGCCAGGTGTCCGGGTTGTGGGGCCAGGCGAGCCAGGTCGCGCGGTGGGGCTCCCACTCGGCGGGCCAGGTCAGCCCGAGGCTCCGAGGCGTCGTGTCCACGGGAGAGATCCGGGCCGACGGAGCTCAGGCTCCGCCCGCGCCCTCGTCGCCGCCGGGCCGTCCGTCGCGAAAGCGCAGGGCCAGCTCCGCGTACGCATCGACCCGTCGATCGCGCAGGAAGGGCCAGTGGCGTCGGGTCTCCTCGATCTGCGCGAGGTCGCAGTCGACCAGCAGCAGCTCGGCGTCGCTCTCGGACGCCCGCCCCAGCACGCGCCCGAACGGGTCCGCTGCGAAGGACTGGCCGAAGAAGCGGATGGCGCCCTCGGTTCCGACCCGGTTCACGGCGAGAACGAACACACCGTTGGCAATCGCGTGGCTTCGCTGGATCGTCTCCCAGGCGTCGTGCTGGGCTCGGTCCACCGCCTCCCCCTCGTCGAACTGCCAGCCGATCGCGGTCGGGTAGCAGAGCAGCTCGGCCCCCGCGGTGGCGGTGAGCCTCGCGGCCTCCGGGAACCACTGGTCCCAGCAGACCAGCGCTCCCACCTTGGCGTGCCGGGTGGGAGCCGCGACGAAGCCGAGGTCTCCCGGCGTGAAGTAGAACTTCTCGTAGTAGAGCGGGTCGTCGGGGATGTGCATCTTGCGGTAGGTCCCGACGATCCGACCGTCGACGTCGAAGGTGAGCGCGGTGTTGTGGTACAGCCCCGCGGCGCGCCGCTCGAAGAGCGAGGCCACCACCACCACCTCGTGGCGGGCGGCGGCCTTGGCCAGGGCCTCGCTCGTCGGGCCCGGGATCGGCTCGGCCGCCTCGAAGCGGGCGGGATCCTCGTCCTGACAGGGGTAGGGGCCGAGGAAGAGCTCCGGCAGACAGACCAACCGTGCGCCGGCCCCCGCGGCCTCGGCGATGCGCGCCAGGGCCTCCTCGAGGTTGGCGGCGGCCTCGGCGGTGGGTTGCATCTGGACCAGGGCCGCGGTCAGCACCGTCATGGGGCGGGAGAATCGCAGACGCCAGCCGGCAGCGCCGGTGGCAAGCGCCGGGCCCGTGTGACCGCACCCGTCACGCAGGGGAGCCAGGCTCGCCCGTATGACACACCCTCTCGATTCCGTCCGCTTCCGGTCCCTCGGCGCCCTGCTCGGCTCAGCGCTTCAGCACCCCTGGCTCCGCGGTCTGGTCCAGTCGCTGGCCATCGTCGGTCTGTTCCTCGGCTTCGGTCTCGGGGTCGCCGCCCTCGGACGTACAATGACGAGCGGATGGTCGACGACGACGACGACGGTGACGGAGGGATCGAGCCCGAAACCTGGCTCGTGGATGGCTTCAACGTCCTGCACGTCGGGATCCTCCGGGGCCGCACGCGCGGACGCTGGTGGCAGCGGGAGCCTCGGGCCCAGGTGCTGATCCGGGCCCGCCGCTTCGACGGCCCGGGCCGGATCCGCGTCGTGTTCGACGGCCCAGACCCCGACGGCCCCGACGCCGGTGGGGGCGCAACGGGCCCCGACGAACCCGAGGACGGTGGCTCGGCATCGGTCGAGGTCGTGTTCGCCGAGTCGGCCGACGAGTGGCTCCTGCGTGCGGTCCGGGAGGCACCCGAGCCGGGGGCGGTGGCGGTGGTCACCGGCGATCGCCGGCTGGCCGATCGGGCCCGGCACCGCGGCGCCCGGATCGTGGCGCCCCGCGCGTTCCTGGCCCGCTGCAAGCCCTAGAGGCAGCGCCGCTTCAGGGGCCGGTCCGGCGGGCCAGGTCCTGCCTGACCTCCGGGTTGGCGCAATGCGGCATGGGCTCCGAGCGCAGGCCGGCCAGCAGGTTGTCGACGGCCAGATCCGCCATCCGGGCCCGCGTGGCCACGCTGGCGCTGCCGATGTGGGGCGCGAGGACGAGCCCTGGAACGCCCAGGAGGGGGCTGTCCGGGGGGAGCGGCTCCGCCTCGTAGACATCGAGCGCAGCGGCCGCCAGGTGCCCCGAGCGCAGCGCGGCCGCCAGGGCCGACTCGTCGACCAGGCCTCCGCGCGCCGTGTTCACCAGCACGGCGCCCCGGGGCAGGCTCGCGAGCTCGGCGGGACCGAGCAGGCCTCGGGTGTCGTCACAGAGCGCCACGTGAAGGCTGACGAACGCCGAGCGCGCCAGCAGCTCGGGCAGGGGGACCCGCTCCACCCCGGCGACCTCGCATGGCGACCGGTTCCAGCCCAGGACCCGCATGCCGAAGCCCTGGGCCCGTGCGGCCACCGCGCGACCGATCGCACCGAGCCCGATCAGGCCCAGCACGGCGCCGTGCAGGTCCCTCCCCAGCAGGAGATCGGGCTCCCAGCTGCGGGCGGGGGTCCAGGCACCGGATCGCACGAATCGATCGGCCTCGGGGATGCGACGCGCCGCCGCCAGGAGCAGTGCGAAGGCCAGATCCGCCGTCGTCTCGGTCAGCACCCCAGGCGTGTGTCCCACGGGGATCCCTCGCGCGCTGGCCGCGGCCAGATCGACGTGGTCGACGCCGACCGAGCAGCTCGACACCACCCGCAGCCGGGGCGCCGCAGCCAGCAGCGGGGCGTCGATGCGATCCGTGAGCAGGCATAACAGCCCTTCACAGGAGGCCAGGCGATCCCGAAGCTCCTCCGGGCTGGGGGCCCCCGGCCCCGGCCAGACCTCCAGCTCGACCTCGCGCCCCGCCCGCTCGAGCGCGTCACCGGGGAGCGTCCGGGTCGCGAAAACCCGCGTGCCTGAATCGGCCGCCACGCCTCGAGTGTCTCCTGTCCACCGGGTCAACGGGCCTGCAGGGGCGCGCCGCTCCCGCTAGGGGTTGCTCAGCTTGGCACGAAGCCCGGGTACGCGGTAGAACCTCCGGTCCCGCGCCCCGGACCCGACGCCTCGCCCGACATCCCGGCGACGGGCCCGATCCCTCCTCGGGCCGACTCCACGTCGGCCCCCCACTGCTCCACACAGGAAGAGGAACGATGGCCGAAGCCCAACCGCCCCCCGGTTACCACGGTCGCGAGAGCGCGACCCTGAAGTTCGCGAAGTTGATCGTCAGGCGCCGCGCGATCGTCGCGGCCCTGCTGATCCTCTCCACCAGCTTCTTCGCCTACCCGATCTTCAACACGGTGATGACCGGGTTCGGGGTTCCGCTCGGTGGCCCGACGGTGCGGATCGACACCAACGCCCGCGACCAATGGCCCGACCATCCCTTCATCCACGCCCAGGACAAGTTCTCGTCCAAGTTCGGGTCGGCCACGGCCGTGGCGATCGGCGTGGTGGTGAAGGAAGGAACGATCTTCACCCCGGAGATCCTCCAGAAGATCGACCGCATCACCAAGAGCGTCGACGGGATCGAGGCCAGCGACCTGCTGCCGGCGTACGACAGCCAGACGGACGCCCGCGACGAACTCCGGGAGGAGTGGGAAGACGAGATGGACGAGGCGGGGGAGGAGGTCTCCGCCTTCCAGATGATCCGTCGCCTCGACCGGATCTTCCCGCCCTACCCGGTGAACCACGACCAGGTTCGGTCGGTGACCCACCGCTCGACCCGGGTCTTCGAGATCCAGCCGGATGGCGCCATCGAGAACCGCCTGCTGATCCAGAAGGTTCCCGAGACCCAGGAAGAGGCCGACGCGATCCGCGAGCTGGTCCGGCAGAACCCGCCGGTCATCTTCGGGCGCTTCGTCTCCTACGACGAGAAGGCCGCGCTGATCACCGCCAACTTCGTGACCGACCGGCTGTCGGGTTCCGACGTGTACAAGGCCGTCTTCGAGCACGTCAAGAAGATCAAGGCCGCCGAGGACGACGAGAACGTCACGGTCTACGTGTCCGGCGTGCCGATCCTGGTGGGCTGGATTCTCGAGCACGCCTTCCAGATCCTGCTCTACGTCATCCTGACCATCGCGGTCATCTTCCTGCTGCTGTGGGCCTACTTCCGCAGATGGCACGGCGTCGTCATCCCCTTCATCGCGGCGATCGCGACCGTGATCTGGGGCCTCGGCTACACCGGCTGGCGGGGCATCACCTTCGACCCATTGATCCTCGTGATTCCCATGATCATCACGGCGCGGGCCGTCTCGCACACCGTCCAGATGGCGGAGCGGTTCTTCGAGGACTACGAGATCATGCTGCCGCGCTACGGCGACCCCGACGTCGCCAAGCGCGAGGTCGCGACGATCGCCATGGGCGAGCTGATCGTGCCGGGCACTCTCGGCATCGTCACGGACGTCGCGGGCCTGCTCGCGATCATGGTCACCACGATCCCGCAGATGCGCGACCTCGGCGAGTTCGGCGCCTTCTGGGTGCTCTCCATCATCGTCACGGTCGAGATCCTGCACCCGATCCTGATCTGCTACCTGCCGGCGCCGAAGGAGCACGAGCACTTCCTTCCAGAGTTCATGATCCGCTTCACGCGCGGGGTCGGAAACGTCACCACCCACCCGAGGTGGAAGTACGTCATCGCGGGAACGACCGTGTTCCTGTTCATCAGCTCGACCTGGGTCACGCTCTTCTACTCGAAGATCGGCGAGGCGAGCCCTGGAACACCGCTGCTATGGCCAGATCACGAGTGGAACCTGGCGACAGCCGTGATCGCCGACAAGTTCGGCGGCGTGGACAGCTTCGTCGTCTTCACGGACGGCGACAAGGAGAACGCGAGCGGGGACGCCGAGCCCATCCGCCGGATGGAGGAACTCGAGCGTTGGATGGAATCCAACACCGATCTCGGCGCCACGGTCTCGGTCGTGCCCTTCCTGAAGGCGTACTGGGGCCAGAACCACTACGGCGACCCCAAGTGGTCCTACATCCCAGCGGATTCCGGGGGGGTGCGGGCGGCCCTCTTCCAGCTGCGGCAGAACGGCGCACCGGGCTTCCTGCGGCCCTTCATGACCGACGACAGCCGCTACGCGAACGTGTCGCTGATCTACCGGGATCACAAGGGCGACACGCTGATCAACGTCAGTCGTGCGGCGGACGCCTACATCAAGCAGAACCCGATCGGTCAGGTGATCGTGCGCCTGGACAAGAACCACGCCGAGCGGGAAGCGAGCTTCTTCTCGAAGCAGAAGATCCTCGACAACCTCTACTACATGCTGGGACCGCTGCTCCCCGAGCGCGCACACACCCTCACCGTCAAGGTGAGGAAGGAGGGCGGCAGCTACGAAGAGCTCCCGGTCACGCGCAAGAACGGCGAGGGCGAGCTGCCCGAGTGGTTCGAGGACTTCAACGAGCAGGCGTTGACCGACTACGAGGACGCCGTCGACGAGCTCGAGGAAGGCGACGTCTTCACCTGGCCCGAGACCCTGGCCGAGTGGGACGCAGACGACGTCCAGTGGTGGTGGGAGAGCGAGGAGTACGGCATCCGGGCGGTCGGGGTGAACACCCGCGACCTGATCGTCCACGACGTCAAGGCCGTCGAGGGATTGCCACGCTACCAGCCGACCAACTCCTGGACCCGGGGCATGCAGTTCGTGCTTGCGGGTGGGATCATGGGCATCCTGGCCGCCACCAACGACGAGGTGGAGCGCAGTCACGTCGCGAACATCGCGCTGATCTTCTTGATCATCTTCGTGCTGCACTCGGTCACGTACCAGTCGGTGCCGAGCGGGTTCATCATCCTGCTGCAGATCGCGACGGCCACCATGCTCTCGCTCGCCTACATGGCGATCAAGGGCGTAGGCCTCAACATCAACACCCTGCCGGTGCAGTCCGTCGGGGTGGGAATCGGTGTCGACTACGCGATCTACATCGTCGACCGGATCCGCCAGGAGGTGGCCGACACGGCCGACATCGACGAGGCGGTGCGTCGCGCCGTCCGCACCACCGGCATGGCCGTGACCTTCACGGCCACGACCATCGTCGGGGGCATCGCGATGTGGGCCCTGCCCCGACCGCTCGGGCCGGATCTGCGCTTCCAGGGCGAGATGGCCCAGCTGCTGACCATCCTGATGGTGATCAACATGATCGGCGCCATCACGGTGGTCCCGGCCTTCTACTCGATCTTCCGGCCCAAGGTCGCCACGGCGCTCCTGAACGACGAGCAGCGCGAGGCGATCCGGATCCAAAAGGAAGCCGAGCGCCGCAAGGGACTGGCCGACTAGGCCGCCGGAGCCGCTAGACCCGCTCCCGCCGGCCGGGTGCCCTCTCCAGGGAAGGCACCCGGTCGGCCCGCTCCCCTTCCTGACCGCCGCCCGGCACCCTCCCGGCCCGGGGTGGCTGCGCCCCTGCGGGAGCCTCGGCCCTCCGGGGGGACCTCCCCGCTTGACGGCGCGGTCGCAGGCGAAATATCGTGCCCCCGGGTGCTGGTGGTGCCGCCGTGGGAGGATCCACGGGGCGCCCGGGATCGTGCCGTGGCGTGCGGGACGTGCACCCGGCAAAGGGAACGCAGACGTCGTCCCGGCTCGCGCCGCGGACGCCGAGGGGTGGCACGACGGTTATGGCGGAAGGCACCGGGCACGTGGTTCGCGAGACGGCGACGCTTCGCTTCGCACGCTGGGTGGTGCGAAACCGCTTCGGTGTCGCGATGGCGTTGGTCATCGTGAGCCTCTTCTTCCTCTACCCGACGGTGAACGCCGTGTCGTCGGCCTACGGCTACCCGTTGCCCGGGCCCGAGGTCCGCGTCGACGCCAGCGCGCGGGCCCAGTGGCCCGACCATCCCTTCATCCACGCCCAGGACAAGTTCTCGAAGGCCTTCGGCTCCTCCTCGCTGGTCGCGATCGCGGTCGTCGTCAAGGAGGGCACGATCTTCACGCCGGAGACCCTGCAGAAGCTGCAGCGGATCACCCATCGCCTGGACGGCGAGGGTTACAACAGCCAGACCGACAAGCGCGAGGAGGAGCGCGACCGCATCGAGAGCCGGCTCGGAGAGGACGAGGAGATCGACACCTTCGATCTCATCAAGCAGCTCGACCGGAAGTTCCCGCCCTATCCGGTGAACCACGATCGGGTGCAGGCGCTGACCCACGGCTCGACCCGCGTCGTCACCATCGAGCCCGATGGAGCGATCACCTCCGAGGTGCTGATCGACAAGCCCCCTGAGACCCAGGCGGATGCCGACGAGATCCGCGAGAAGGTCCGCCAGAACCCGCCCTTCATCTTCGGCCGCCTCGTCTCGCGCGACGAGAAGGGTGCATTCCTCGCCGCCAACTTCATCACCGACCGGCTCTCGGGCCGCGAGGTGTACATGGCCGTGTTCAACCACGTCCGGAAGATCAAGGACGGCTGGAAGTGCGGAGAGCAGGAGCTCGCCGAAGGGATGGACTGCACCGAGGGCGAGTGGATCTGGGAGCCCGAGGAGGACGAGAACCACTCGATCTACATCTCGGGCGATCCGGTGGGCACGGGTTGGATCATCACCCACGCCTTCGAGATCGGATTCTTCGTCATCGCCACCATCGCGCTGACCTTCCTGCTGCTCCTGATCTACTTCCGCCGGCTCCACGGTGTGCTGATCCCCTTCATCGCGGCGATGGCGACGGCCGTCTGGGGGCTCGGCTTCACCGGCTGGATGCAGATCACCTTCGATCCGCTCGTCCTCGTGATCCCCATGATCATCACGGCCCGGGCCGTGTCGCACACGGTGCAGATGGCGGAGCGCTTCTTCGAAGACTTCGAGATGATGATGGAACGCTTCGATCAGGATGCCGAGAAGGCCAAGATCGAGGCTGCCACCGTCGCCATGGCCGAGCTGATCGTGCCCGGCACCCTCGGAATCGTGACCGACTTCCTGGGACTGCTCGTCATCCTGATCACCTCGATCCCGCAGATGCGCGATCTGGCCTTCTTCGGCGCCTTCTGGGTCTTCACCATCCTCTTCACGGTGGAAATCCTCCATCCGGTGATGATCTGCTACCTCGCGCCGCCTCACGATTCGGAGCACTACCTGCCGAGCTTCATGATCCGGCTGATGCGCTGGATCGGGAACTTCGTGACCGGACCGGTCACGAAGTACGCGGTCGCCGGCGTGGCCGTCGGACTGCTGGTGGGCTCGTCCTACATCGCCTTCACAGGCAGCAAGATCGGCGAGGCGAGCCCCGGCACACCCTTGCTCTGGCCAGACCACGAGTTCAACCAGGCCACCGCAGCCATCGCCGACAAGTTCGGCGGCGTCGACTCGTTCGTGGTCTATGCCGACGGCGACCGGGACAAGGCGACCGCCGATCCGGAGCCCATCCAGAAGATCGAGAACTTCGAGCGCTGGATGGGGGCGAACACCAACCTCGGCGTGCCGGTCTCCATCGTCCCGATCATCCGGGCCTATTGGCAGCAGAACCACTACGGCGACCCGAAGTGGTACTTCATCCCGAACCACCCGGGCACGGTCCGGAACGTCATCTTCCAGCTGCGCCAGAACGGCTCGCCGGGGTTCCTGCGCCCCTACGCGACCGACGACGACCGGAAGGCGACGATCTCGTTCTTCTACCCCGATCACAAGGGCGACACGATCACGCGGGCCGTGATCGCCGCCTCGGAGTTCATCAAGCTCAACCCGATCGGCGAGGTCAACATCCGGCTGGAGAAGGACAAGGCCAAGCGGGAGGCGAGCTTCTTCAACTACGACAAGCTGGCCGACAACACCTACTACATGCTCGGGCCCATGCTGCCGCCGCGCAATCACACGCTGCGGGTGTCGATCCGCCACGCGGACGGCAACTACGAGTACATCGACGTCCCGAAGGTCGATTCCTCCGAGGGGCTCCCGGACTGGCTGGAAGAGTTCAGCGAAGACGCGATGACCGACTTCGAGGACGCCCGGGACGACGTCGAGGAGGGCGAGTACTTCGCCTGGCCGGACGAACTCGAGAGCTGGGACGCCAGCGACGTCGACGCGATCTACGAAAACGAGGATCTCGGCATCCGCGTGGTGTCGATGAAGACCAAGAACCTGATCGTCCACGACCTCAAGGCCGTGGACGGCGTGCCCAAGTACCAGCCCACGAACTCGTGGACGCGCGGCGTGCAGTTCGTGATGGCGGGCGGCGTGATGGGCGTACTGGCGGCGGTCAACGACGAGGTCGAGCGCGGCCACGTCGCGAACATCTCGCTGATCCTGCTGGTCATCTACATCCTGCAGACCCTGACCTACCGCTCGCTCTGGAGCGGCACGATCATCGTGATCCAGCTGGCGACGGCCACGATGATCTCGCTCGCCTACATGGCCGTGAACAACGTGGGCCTCAACATCAACACCCTGCCGGTGCAGTCCGTCGGAGTGGGGATCGGGGTCGACTACGCCATCTACATCGTGGACCGGATACGCCAGGAGGTCGTGGAGACCAGAGGGGACATCGACGAGGCGGTTCGCCGGACCATCAGCACCACGGGCATGGCGGTCAGCTTCACGGCGACCACGATCGTCGGCGGCATCGCGACCTGGATGGCCTCGAACCTGCGCTTCCAGGCCGAGATGGCACAGCTCCTGGTGATCCTGATGGTCATCAACATGCTCGGCGCGATCACGGTGGTGCCGGCCTTCTACTCGATCATCAAGCCCAAGTTCGCGCGCGGGCTGCTCGAGGAGCAGCAGCGGGCCGAGGCCGCCGCAGCCGCCGCCGCCCGGACCTCATGAGCCGTCGCCGGGGCGGGAGGGGTCGGCCCTCCCGCCTCAGGCCCCGGCTCGATCCTGGTAGAGCTCGAGGATGCGCGAGGCGTTCTCCTCGACCGCCTTGCCGGTGATGTCGACCGTCTTCCAGCCGCTCTGACGAAACAGACGGCGTGCCTGGCGAAGCTCCTGGCTGACCTGGTCCGCATCGGCGTAGGTTCGGTAGGGAGGCGCGCCGAGCTGCCGCAGCCTCGCCCTGCGGATTCCGAGCAACGTGGCGGCATCGACGACGAGCCCGAACACCTTCTGGGGTGCGACCTCGCGCAGCTCCCGGGGCGGGTCCATCCCGGGCACCAGGGGCACGTTGCCGGTCTTGAAGCCGCGCTGGGCCAGATACATGGAGAGCGGGGTCTTCGACGTGCGGGAGACCCCCGTGAGCACGAGATCGGCCTCGAAGAGCGTGTGCAGGTTGGCTCCGTCGTCGTGCCGGACCGCGAACTCCACGGCCTCGATCCGCTGGAAGTAGTCGTCGCCGAAGGCGTGGAGGACGCCGGGCCGGTGCTGCGGCGTCATGTGGAAGGTCGTCGCCATCACGCGGATCAGGGGGCCGAGCAGGTCCACCGTCGCGACTCCGAGGCTCTTGGCCAGATCCTGGAGCACCCTGGCCAGGGGCTCGTGGACGAGGGTGAAGACGACCAGCGCACCGGTCTCCCGCGCCCGCTCCAGGATGCGTCGCACCTGGGATTCGTGGCGGATGTCCCCGAAGGTCCGGATGCGGAAGTCGTCCTGGAACTGGGTGGCCGCAGCCTGCACCGCCGCCAGGGCGGTCTCGCCGGTGCCGTCCGAGATCAGGAAGACCTCGCGGCGCGGGCCGCTCCCGCTCTCCCCGGCTCCGGACTCCGCGCGATCGGTCGCCACCTCGGGAGGGTAGCGTCACCGGGGCCCCGGCGAGGTGGTTCCGCTGCGGGATCGGGCATTTGCGCCGGGTCCGGCGTTGACGCGTGGAGGAGGGCCGGGCACTTTCCAGCCCCCATGGCCTACGACCCGAAGGCGATCGAAGCGCGTTGGCAGCGGCATTGGCTCGAGAACGAGACCTTCCGCAGCGAGATCGACCCCGCGAAGCCCAAGTACTACGTGCTCGACATGTTCCCCTACCCGAGCGGCGAGGGGCTGCACGTCGGTCATCCCAAGGGCTACATCAGCACCGACACCATCGCCCGGTACAAGCGCATGCGCGGCTTCAACGTTCTGCACCCCATGGGGTGGGACGCCTTCGGGCTTCCGGCCGAGCAGCACGCGGTCGAGACGGGCACCCATCCGCGCATCACCACCCGCCGGAACATCGACACCTATCGCCGCCAGCTGCGCAGCCTGGGGCTCTCCTACGACTGGTCGCGCGAGATCGAGACCATCGACCCCAAGTACGTGCGCTGGACCCAGTGGATCTTCGAGAAGCTCTACGAGCGCGGGCTGGCCTACGAGGCCGAGGTCGCCGTGAACTGGTGTCCGGCGCTCGGGACGGTGCTCGC
>JAJDAR010000330.1 GCA_029261775.1 Deltaproteobacteria bacterium
CGGTCCCGCACGGTGAGCTGGGGTCGCAGCTGCTGCAGCGCGCGCAGGGCGCCCGGATAGCCGCCCTGGGCGGCGACGAACAGCCAGCGATAGGCCTCGATCGCGTCGTGATGCGGGCCCTCGGCGTCCGCGTACAGCGCACCAAGGGCGTACTGCGCGTCGGCAAGGCCCTGCTCCGCGGCCGCCCGATACCAACGCTCGGCCTCGAAGGGATCCTTCGCAACGCCCGCGCCCTGCTCGTAGCTGAAGCCCAGGTTGTACTGATCCATCGCCCGGCCCTGCTCGGCGGCGGAGCGGTACCAGCGCGCCGCCTCGCCGCCATCGGCGGGCACACCGTCTCCGAGCGCGTACTTCGTCGCGAGCGCCGATTGGGAGGCGGCATCGCCCTGCTCGGCGGCGGCGCGATACCAGCGCACCGCAGCCTCGGTGTCGCGCGGCACGCCTCGACCGAGATCGAGCATCGAGGCGAGCTGCGCCTGGGCCTTCTGGTGCCCGGCCTGGGCAGCCTGCTCGAAGGCCCGGGCCGCAGCGGCGGGATCGCGCGGCACGCCGACGCCGTAGTCCAGCAGCAGCGCGAGACGATAAGCGGCCTCCGCCTCGCCCTGGTCAGCCGCCTTCTCGAACCAGCGCGCTGCCTCGGCATGGTCGACATCGACCCCCTTGCCGGTGAAGTAGATCTCGGCGACCGCGAGCTGGGCCGCCGCGTCCCCTGCTTCTGCGGCGCGACGCTGTTCGGTGAGCTCGGCCCGGTACTCGGCGGTCAAACGGTTCCGGCGGGCCATCTCGGCCTCGACCCGCGCCGCGAGGGGATCGCGCCCGCCGCAGCCGACCGGGCTGCCGAGAGCCACGACGAGGACCAGGGCCGGGACGCGAGGGATGCGGTGCAACACGCCTCCCGAAGGATAACGGGGCGCCCTCACCAGCTCCCGCCGCCACCGCCACCGAAGCCACCCCCACTGAAGCCGCCGCCGCCGAAGCCGATTCCTCCGGAGCCCGCCGAGCTCGGTCGCGAGCTCAGGGTCTGGCCCACCGTGTCCAGGGAGCGCCCGACGTCGCTCACGAAGACACGCGGCCGGAACGCAGCGTGGGGATCGGCGCCGAGGTACCAGGTCGGCGACTGCGTGTAGAGATCCGCGAAGGCCTCGGCCCACGCGTCGGCCACGCCGAGCACGATCGCGTAGGGCAGCGCCTTCTCGAACAGCGACGGGTCGGTGCGGCCGAGGCGCTCGAGACGGTCACGGTCGACCCGGCCGACGAACTCCTTGAAACCCAGGATCTCCTCATAGGCGCGCCGGCCGCGGCGCGTGCGACGGGGCATGGCCCGCGCGAACAGCAGCAGGACCGCGCCGCTCAGCCCGAGCGGGATCGCCGCCTTCGGCACCACCTGCACGGCGAGCGAGAAGACCGCTGCGACGCACAGGGCGATCCCGGCCCCGAACCAGATGCGCCGGACCTTGCGCGGCGAGGTGGGGAAGTAGCGCCCCTCGCGGCTGACCTCGTCGTAGAGGACCTCCTCGATCTCGGGCAAGTGCTGGTAGAACTCGTCCTTCAGGGACGAGATGAGGACCTGGTCGTCGGCCCCGAAGAGCCGGTTCAGGAGCATCGACTCGTGGCGCCGGAGGTTGCCCTCGGGCTCGCGCAGCTTGACCAGTCGGTAGTCCGACTTCTTGAGGAACAGGAAGCCGTCGCCCTCGATCTCCTCGATCCGCAGGTAGCCGCGAACCGCCAGATCGAGGATCGTGGAGGTGATGTCGAGCAGGTCCACGCTCTCGTCGACGACGGTCCCGACCTCGGCGGGCGTGAGCCCGTCGGGCGGCTCATAGCGCACGGGGATCGCCGCCCCGCCCGCGGGATCCCGCCCCTGCGTCCGGTAGAGATGGACCATCCCGCCGAGGGCGAT
The DNA here is from genome assembly GCA_029261775.1 of Deltaproteobacteria bacterium. GTDB lineage: Bacteria > Myxococcota_A > UBA9160 > UBA9160 > UBA6930. The sequence goes on from JAJDAR010000330.1 coordinate 1,901, forward strand.
CATCGGCAGCAGCGCCCAGACCGACAGGTAGTCGCCCACCCGCGACCAGAAGCGCGCCCAGGCCGACGGCTCCACGAGCACGCCCTTGGGCAACCCGACGACCACCGTGAGGCCTTCCTTCGCCGCCAGCCGACGCTCCGTCCGGAACCACAACGCGCCCGGCGTGGGCGCGATGCTGCAGGCCCGCGTCACCGAGCCGTGGGGGCCCGCGAAGCAGCCGTGTTCCACGGCGTCGCTCGCCACGCCCTCCGGCAGGTAGACGATCGCCGACGCGACCTGCATGGGAACGTCCCAGAAATGGCCGGTGGCGTTCCAGTAGAGCTCGTCGTGGTCCTCGAAGTAGAGATAGGCGCGCTCGACCTGGTAGCGGATCCAGTAGTGCTGCTTGCCCGTGACGGTGCGGTTCGGATCGCCGATGCGGACGCGCAAGCTGCGTCCCGAGCTCCGCACCTGATGGGGCCGGGCGGTCCCCGACTCGTCCGTGACGTCCTGCACGTCCACGCGGATCCGGTAGTCGGCTGCCCCGGCGCGCTCGTAGGCGATGGGGATGTCGCGATAGATCCCGTGGCGCTGCTCGGCGCCGAAGTCGTAGGCGATCTTCTCGATGACCTCGAAGCGGTCGTCGGTGCCGAGGTAGAGCTCGGCCTCGAAGCGCTCGATGTGCTCTGCGGCCGCGCCTGCCGCCGCGGCCCAGACCGCCAGCAGCAGGATGGCGAACCGGCTCGACCCCCTGCTCATGCGCCCCACCCGTCGGCTAGGAGAAGCTGACCTGGGGCGCCTGCCGCTCGGCCTCCGCATCGAGCTCGAAGTACTCCTTCTTGCCGATCCCGAAGGCACCCGCCACGAAGTTGCTCGGAAAGACGTCGCAGGCCGTGTTCAGGTCGCGCACCACCGCGTTGTAGTAGCGACGCGCGTTCTGGATGGCGTCCTCGAGGTTCGACAACTCGTTCTGCAGCGAGAGGAAGTTCTCGTTCGCCTTGAGCTCGGGGTACGCCTCGGCCACCGCGAAGAGGCTCTTCAGCACCTGGGTCAGATTGCCTTCCGCCGCGCCCTTCTCCCCCGGTGTCGTCGCCTGCATCGCCTGACTGCGCGCCTGGGTCACCTTCTCGAAGGTGCCCTGCTCGTGCTGCGCGTAGCCCTTCACGGTCTCGACCAGGTTCGGGATCAGCTCGTAGCGGCGCTTGAGCTGGACGTCGATGTCGCTCCAGGCGTTCTCGCTGCTGTTCCGCAGGCTGACCAGCTTGTTGTACGCCGACACCGCGTACACGGCGAGCGCCACGATCACACCCAGGACGATCCAGGACATGGCATTCCTCCTCACCGCAGAGCGACGCGGCCCGATCCAGCCTAGCGATCGACCCGGCCGCGGCCCGGACCCGGGATCGGCCGATGCGCAGCCGTCGCGCGGCTCGCCGGCAGCCGCCCGGCAAGCAGGCTCCTCCTCCCGGATTTCTTGTCGTCCCCGTCACACGCCGGCTCGGCGGCAACGCCGTCAAGACCCGGGAGACCGGCGAGGACGGGGCCGGATCTGGGGGATTCCAACACATGGACTGCATTTCGCTTCGCCGGGTCGCCGGATCGACCCGGTGGATGGGTGCTCTCGCGCTGTTTCTGACCTTGGGTCTCGCCAGCGGATCGCAGGCGCTGAGCCTGCTCGATCTCGACGCCGGCCATTCCTTCGCCAGTGGCGATGGAAGCCTGCTCTTCGCCTTCGATCCGGGCAGCATCACGCTCGCCGGCTCGCTGGCGAGTGATCTTTCGCTCTACGTCGTCGACGTCCTTTCCCAGGGCTTCCAGATCCGCGGGCCCCTGGCCGTCGCCGACGGGGCCACCGGCCTCTTGTTCGCCGACTACCGGGTGAAAGCCACGGCCGGGCTGCTCGGCGGGGCTGGCCTCGAGAGCCAGCTGGCCGTTCGCGGCGCAACAGCCCTGGCGCTGCTCGCCGTCGATGTCGGAGGACTCGGCAACCTGCTCAACGCGGCTACGGGAGGAGGCCTCCTCCTCCCGAGCGATGTGCTGGCCGCCGCCGGCCCGGCAGGGACCACGGTACGGACCGCCCTGTCGCTGCAGACGAACGCACCGGGCCAGCTCGCGAGCCTGGTCGCCTTCGTCCAGACCTTCGAGCTCAGCATTCCGGAGCCGAGCCAGAGCCTTCTGCTGCTGGCCGGAATGCTCGGTCTCGCCGCCATGGGCGGCTCGGAACGCAGGAACCCGTAGGGGGCTCCGGAGGGAGCGTTCCACCGCGCGGCCCGAGGGGTGACTCGGGCCGCGCACTCGCCTTCTCGGTCCCCACCAGGCGCGGCCCCGGCGGGCTGGAGCTTCAGGACCAGGCCGGCTCGGCGATTCCGTCGCCGCCAACGCGGTACGGGGCCCAGACGAGAGCCAGACGGTCGATGCTGGTGTCGGACTTGCGCGAGCGGACGGGCACGGCCACCAGCTCCGGCTCGATCTCCGCGGCCTCGTCCTGCACCCGTGCGAGTTCGCCTTCGAACTCCGCCTCCAGCTCGACGAGCTCTTCCTGGAGCGCCTCCCGGTCCTCCTCGGCGCGGGAGATGTCGCCCTTCTC
>JAJDAR010000331.1 GCA_029261775.1 Deltaproteobacteria bacterium
CCGGCGATCGAGGTGAAGTGGTGGCCCCACAAGACGTCCTTGCGCGTGGGCACGAAGTCGACGCCGTCCTCGAAGGTGCGTGAGGGCACCGGCTCGTCGTCCGCGAGCGCGAAGATCCGGACCGCCAGGAAGCGGGCGTAGAACCGGTAGGCCACCGCGAACAAGGCGAAGACGCAGAGCGCCAGGACGGCGGCGTTCATGGCGTCGGGGACGCCGCGGCGTGCAGGGCGAGAGGTTCGGCGAGGGCGGCCTTCATGGGCCGGCAGGGTACCCGGCGGGCCGCGCCGGAGGTACTGCAGGGCGTCTCAGCGCGGCACGTACTCCAGCGGGCCGCCGGGGCCGAGCGGGGCTCCGAGCAGCATCCAGCCCACCAGCAGCAGGGACCAGGCCGCGAAGAAGGCGACCGCGTAGGGGATCATCAACGCCACCAGGGTCCCGATCCCGGCAGTGGGGACGTAGCGCTGCATGAAGACGAGGATGATCACGACGTACGGGTTGAGCGGTGTGACTACGTTGGTGATCGAGTCGCCGACCCGGTAGGCGGCCTGGGTCAGCTCCGGGCTGATGCCGACCTGCATGAACATCGGGACGAAGACCGGCGCGAAGAAAGCGTATTTCGCCGACATCGAGCCGATGAACAGGTTGCCCACGCCGACCACCACGATGAACGAGACCATCAGCAGCGGCGCCGGCAGGTCGGCGCGGGCGAGCAGGCCGCCGCCTGCGATCGCCGTCATCTCGCCGAGCCCCGAGTAGCGGAAGAAGGCCACGAACTGCGCCGCGAAGAAGGCGAGCACGATGTACGGGCCCATGCCCGCCATGACCTCGCCCAGCCGGGCCGCCACGTCCCGGTCGCTGGTCAGCGAGCCGGTGCGGAAGCCGTAGGCCAGGCCCGGCACGAGGAAAGCGAGGAAGATCAGCGGCACGATGGCCGCGACCCAGCGCGGGAAGCGCCCCGCGTCACCGTGCAGGGGACCCCCCGGAATCCAGGTGGCCGCGAACATCAGCGCCAGGACCGCCGCCAGCGCCAGGCCGCCGACGACGAGCCCGGAGCGCTCTTCCGCGGAGAGCCGCAGGGCTTCCGGGTCGGCCTCGCCGGCGCCGCCTTCGGCGGCGCTCTTGCGCGCGAAGCGCGGCTCGACCCAGAAGGCGGTCGTCGCCCAGCCGACTCCGACCAGCACGACGGTCGAGACTCGCAGGAACGCGAGGTTGGCCGTGGCCGGGACCTCGTAGGCGGGGTCGAGGATCTGCGCCCCCGCGGTGGAGAAGCCCGCCAGGATCACGTCCAGGCTGGTGACGACGAGGTTGGCGCTGAAGCCGGCCGAGACCCCGGCGAAGACTGCGGCCAGTCCGACCAGGGGCGAGCGCCCGACCGCCGCGAACAACGCGGCAGCGACCGGTGGCAGGACGACGTAGCCCGCGTCGAGCCCGATCGAGGACAGCACGCCCACGAGGAACACGGCCGGGGTGAGCCAGCGCGCCGGGACCGCCACCAGGATCGCCTTCAGCAGCGCGCCGATGAAACCGGTCTTGTCGGCGAGCCCGATGCCGAGCATGCCGACCAGCACGATCGCCAAGGGTGGGAAGTCCTTGAAGTGGACCACCAGGTTCGAGAGGGCCCAGTAGAGGCCCTCCGAGGTCAGCAGGCTCCGGGCCTCGACGGCGACCTCGGTGCGCTCGCGCAGCACCTCGCCGGTCGCGGGATCGACCGCGGCGATCTCGACCGCAGCCCCGGTCGCGGGGTCGATGACTGGGCTTCCGTCGGCCCCCAGGACCGGCACCCGCACGTCCACGGTCACCGGCTTCGCCACCTGCCATTCGAGCACGACGGCCAGGTGCGAGGCGCCCATCACCAGGAAGGCGCCGATCACGAACAGGGTGGTGGGGTCGGGCAGGGCGTTGCCGACCCGCTCGATGCGGTCCAGGAGCGACATGGCGCACAGGGTAGTCGGTTCGTCACCCTGCGGCGGTGATGACACCGCTTCGCGTCGGCATCGTCTTCGAGCTCCTGGGGTCGCGCCCGTCGGCGGCCGTCGCGCCCGATGCCGATGCCGAGTACGAGCCGGAGGAGACCATCGCCCTGCTCGAGCGGGCGATCGCGGCCGCGGGTCACGAGCCGGTGCGGCTCGGCGGGCCGCGTGATCTGCTGGCTCGGCTCGCGAACGAGGAGGGCCTCGGCGTCGCCGCGGCGCTGAACGTCGCCGAGGGGCACGGCTCGCGGAATCGCGAGGCCTGGGCGCCGGTCCTGCTCGAGATGGCCGGCGTGCCGACCCTGGGCTCGGACGCGCTCACCCTGTCACTCTCGCTGGACAAGGCCTGGACCCTGGAGCGTGTTGGCGCGGCCGGCATCCGGGTCGCGGGGCACGTCTCGATCGAGCCCGGGGATCCAATCGATTCCGCCACGCTTCCGGGGGCTTACCCGCTCTTCGTGAAACCACGTTGGGAGGGGACGGCCAAGGGCATCCTGCCGGCTTCACGGGTCGAAGAGGCTGCGCAGCTCGCCGAGGCCGTGGCGCGGATCCACGAGCTCTACGACCAGCCCGCCCTGGTCGAGCCCTTCCTGCCGGGCGCCGAGTACACCGTCACGGTGGTGGGCCATCGCCCGCCGCGGGCGCTGCCCGTCCTGCAGCGCGCGCTCGAGGCGACCAGCCGGATCGGCCTGCATGCGCTCGACCGGGCCACGGTGCCGGCCCCGCCCGGCGGCTTCCGCCACGAGACCCCGGGCGAGCTGGGGCCCGAGCTGGAGGCGGAGCTGCAGGACACGGCGCTGCGGGTCTTCGCCCTGCTGCGCTGTCGCGACTTCGCGCGGCTGGACTTCCGGCTCGGCGCCGACGGGCTGCCGACCTTCCTCGAGATCAACCCGTTGCCGACGTTTGCGCCGGAGGGCTCGTTCGGCATCCTCGCCGAGCTCGAGGGCCGACCGGTCGAGAAGCTGCTCGGCGAAGTATTCGCCGAGGGCCTGGAGCGGCTCGCGGCCGACACGCCGGCGGCCAGGAGGTGAGGCGCATGCAGGCGGCCGAGGTCACGGAGCCCTGGCAGCGATTCGGCGCCACCCGGGCCGAGTGGGAGGACTGGGGCTGGCAGATGCGAAACCGCATCCGCTCGGCCGACGAGCTCGCCGTCCTGTGCCCGCCGAGCGCCGACGAAGGCGCTGCGATCGCGGCCCTGGCCGAGCGCTTCCGCTTCGTCATCACCCCGTACTACGCCTCGCTGATGGACCCCTCCGACCCGGACTGCCCGGTGCGTCGTCAGGTGGTCCCCCGGCTGGCCGAGCTCGACGATCCGGCGGGTCTGGCCGATCCCCTGGACGAGGTCGCCCACTCGCCGGTCAAGAACGTGGTGCGGGTCTACCCCGACCGCATCGCCTTCTGCGTGAACAACGAGTGCGCGCTCTACTGCCGCTACTGCCTGCGCAAGCGGATGGTCGGCGACGAGGAGTGGACGATGAAGCGGCGCGAGCTGCAGGTCGCCCTCGACTGGATCCGCCGCACCCCCGAGATCCGCGACGTGCTCCTGACCGGCGGCGATCCGCTGGTCTTCTCCGACGAGCGTCTCGACTGGCTGCTGACCGAGCTGCGCCGCATCCCCCATGTCGAGATCGTGCGCCTCGGCACACGGTTGCCGGTGACGCTCCCGTTCCGCGTGACCGACGCGCTCTGCCGGATGCTCGAGCGCCACCACCCGATCTGGGTGAACACCCACTTCAACCATCCCCGCGAGCTCACGCCCGAGGCCGCGGCCGCCTGCGACCGGCTGACCCGCGCGGGCATACCCGTCGGCAACCAGAGCGTGCTGCTGGCCGGGATCAACGACGACCTGGCCACGATGAAGGCGCTCTGCGAGGGCCTCGTGCGCATCCGGGTGCGGCCCTACTACTGCTACCAGGCCCAGCTGCTGGAGGGCACGGCCCATTTCCGGGTCCCCATCGAGCGCGGCCTCGACCTGTTCGAGGCGCTGCGCGGCCGCACGAGCGGCTACGCGATCCCCCTCTACGTGCTCGACACCCCCCACGGCAAGGTCCCCCTCCAGCGCTCCTCCATCCGCGGCCGCCACGGCGACCTCATCGAAGTCGAAACCTGGAACGGCCACCTCTGGCAAGAACCCAACCCAACAACCTAAGCATCAAGCCCAACCAAGAAACAAGCCGGGCCATGTACCTAAGTTGTTGACGAAGGGGTCGGGTCTCTCGGTCAACAGTTGACGAAGGGGTCGGGTCTCTCGGTCAACAGTTGACGAAGGGGGTGGGTCTCTCGGTCGACGGGTGACAACCGGGTGGAGCAGGGGCGGCTGGGGCCCTTTTGGAATCGGCCTCTGGCCGCCATTCTTCCTCGATTCGCGTGGTCCGACGCGCGGGGTCGGGGGGCAAGGTGGCTGAGGGCCGCGCAGCGGCGGGAGGATCGGGTGCGCCCGGTGGGGCGGGAGGCTCGGGCGCCCGACAGGTCGCCGGTGCGGCCGCGCTGCTGGCTGCCAGCCAGATCCTGTCGCGGCTCCTGGGAGTCGTGCGAGACGCCGTGCTCGCCGCCCAGGTCGGCAGCGGCGCCCAGGCCGACGCCTACTTCGCCGCCTTCCAGATCCCCGATCTGCTGAACCACTTCCTCGCGGGCGGCGCGCTGACGATCGCCTTCATCCCGCTCTACCACCGCGCCCACCAGCGGGGTGGGCGCGAGGCCGCGGAGCGGCTGCTCGGCGCGGTGCTAGGGGGGGTGGCCGTCCTGGCGACGCTCGCGACGGCGCTGGCCTTCGTGTTTGCCGAGACCCTGGTGGCCTGGCAGTTCCCGCGCTTCGACGCGGAGCAGCAGGCGTTGACCGTGCGGCTCACCCGGATCGTCACCCCGGCCCAGGTCTTCTTCCTGACCGGCGGCATCCTGCGGGCGGTGCTGATGGCGCGGGGCCGCTTCGGCGCGCAGGCGGCCTCGGGGCTCGTCTACAACCTGGGCATCATCGCGGGCGGCCTCGTCGCGGCGCCCGTGCTCGGAGTCGAGGGCTTCGCGTGGGGCGCCCTGATCGGCGCGATCGCCGGCCCCTTCGCGCTGGGCTTCCTGCAGCTGCGCCGCGACGGGCCGATCCCGTTCCGGGTGGCGTTCGGCGACAGCGACTTCCGCCGCTACGTCGTGCTGGCCGCGCCGCTGATGATCGGCGTGACGCTCGCCACGGTGGACGAATGGTACGGGCGCTGGTTCGGCGCGCTCGGTCCCGAGGGCACGGTCGCCACGCTGGGCTTCGCGCGAAAGCTCATGCTCGCGCCGGTGGCGGTGGTGGGCCAGGCGCTCGGGACGGCGGCGCTGCCGATCCTCTCCCGGCTTCACGCGGCGGGCGACCGGCAGGGCTTCGAAGACCTGCTGCGCCGCGCCCTCGCGGCGAGCGCCGGCCTGGCCCTGCTCGCCGGCGCGGCCCTGTTCGTGCTGGCCGCACCGCTGGTGCAGCTCGTCTACGTGCGAGGCGCGTTCTCCGCGGCGGACGCTGTCCCGGTCGTCGGCGCCCTGCGCGTCTATGCGTTCGCGGTTCCCGGCTTCGTCCTGCAGGCCCTCGCCGTGCGGGCCTTCTACGCCCGCGGCGAGATGTGGCGTCCGATGCTGTTGGGGACCGCCTTCGCGATCGTCGCCGTTCCGCTCTACCTCGCATCCTTGCCAGGCGGGGCGTCCGGCCTGGCGGCTGCGGCTGCCCTCGCGGTGACCTCCGGTGCTCTCGCGACGCTCGCCTACGCCCGGCTGCGCTTCGGCGGCCCGCGGCTGCTGGGGCTCGGTGCGAGTGCCCTCCGGGCTGGTATCGCCGCGGGCGTCGCCGCGCTGGCCGCCGCGCAGCTTCCGGCAGCCGGGGAGGGCGCCTCCGGTGCCCTGCTCGACCTGCTGGCCGGTGGAGCGGTCTTCGCCGCCGTGGGCCTGGGCCTGGCGCTCCTGATCGGCGACCGGGACCTCCGGGATGCCCTGGGCCGGCTCGGCACGCGCGTGCGCGGCGCCCCGGAGCGCCCCGAAGACTGACGGACCGCAAGCCGCGCGCCCGCCGGGCCATCCCCGCCCGCCCCGGAGGCCTGCGAGCCGTGGGCGGCACGAGACTGGTACCCTGCAGCAATGGCGATCCACGGACCCGAGCGGCGAGCGGACCAGGGCCTCGGGCCCGAGCAGGAGGAGAGCGGCAACCGCGCCATCGCGGCTCTGCTGGGCGACCCCGAGGTCGCGGCCCAGATGGACCTCGTGTTGACCTGGCGCGCCGGCCGCGACGGAGAGGAGGGCGCCTACGAGGTCTGGGCGTCGCGGGGCATGGTGCGCTTCCAGCGCCACGTCGGGCCGGACGGCGCGCTCTCGTTCGAGGTGCTCGAGGTCGTGGGCCGCAACCCGCTCGAGGATCAGGACCCCCACGCCCTGCGCACGCTCGAGGAGGAGCGGGCCGCCGCGCGCGCCTCGGGCTTCGATCCCGACGATGCCGCGCGTCGGTTCATCGCCCCGGAGCACCAGAGCTATCCCTTCGCGTACGAACGGGTCGCGCAGCTCTTCGACTCCCCGAACGCCCCCGACCTGGCCATCTCGCCCCGCGACTGGTGCCAGGGCACCCAGCCGGGCACCCACGGCGGTCTGCACGTCCGCCAGTCGCGCGGGCCGCTGTGGCTGGCCGGCGTCGGCGTTCGGCCCGGCGTGCACGAGACCGTCGCCCGCTCGGTGGACATCGCCCCGACCTGCCTGGCCGTCCTCGGCTTTCCGCGGATCGAAGGCCGCGACGCCACCGGCCGGAGCAGTCGCGAGCGTGGCCAGGAGCCCGACGTGCTGCTCCGCCGCCAGGATGGAAGGGTGCTCGACGAGATTCTCGAAGACACCGACAACCCTCCGAAAAGGCTCTACATCTTCCTCTTGGACGGCTTGCATCCCACCGCGCTGGAGGACCGCCTGCAGACGACCCCGGCCGCCCTGCCGAACCTCCGGCGGCTGCACGAGCGGGCCGCCGTCGTGGCCTCGGGCCAGATCGTCAACTTCCCCTCGATCACCTGGCCCAGCCACACGACGATCGGCACCGGCACCTGGTGCGGCCACCACGACGTCGTGAACCCGACCTACCTGCTCCGGGAGAAGCGCGAGACCGTCTCGCCCCAGGGCCAGCAGGTGAAGACCGAGGGCTTCTCGTCGCCCGACGTCGAGAGCCTGGCCGAGGCCTTCCACCGGGTGCGGGGCCCGGACTGCATGACGGCCGCGATCTACGCGCCGTTCGGCCGCTCGGCCAAGCACGCAGCCCTCGAGGGCCGGAACCTCGGCGACCGCAAGCGGCTCCGGCAGCTGACCGAAGCCTGCATGGCGGACCGCAATCCCCGCTGGGCCGGTGAGTTCAAGGGGATCGAGGACGAATCGGTGCTCGATACCCGCGGCGTCGCCCAGGTCATCGAGCTCTTCACCCGGGACGACCAGCCCGCGCCCTCCTTCGTCTTCCACGAGCTGGTGCTGACCGATGGGGTCGGCCACGACTACGGTCCCCATTCGAAGGGGCTCCACGACGCGCTCGACGAGACCGACCTGCGCGTCGGCCGCGTGCTGGACGTGATCCAGCAGGCGGGCCTGCTCGACGAGTTCCTGTTCGTCGTGACCTCCGATCACGGCATGGCGCCCCAGGACGTCGACCTGAACGCGAACCCCGCCTGGCACGTCGAGCGCATCGGCATGGCCGCCACGGTCGCCGAGCCGATGATCTGGCTGCACGATCTGGCGCTCGAGGTCGAGCGCGCCCCCGACGGCCGGACCGGTCGCGTCTTCGTCCGCGAGAACGACCGCCTGCCCACCGGCGAGCGTCCCGCGGTGGAGGGTGCGGAGGTCGAGATCTTCGAGATCGTCGCTGGCGCCGAGCCGAAGGCTGTTGGCCGGGGCCACACCGGGCCCGGCGGCGTGTACGGCTTCGGGGTTCCATCGGACGTGTCCTCGGAGGCGCTCGAGCTGCGGATCACCCGGGACGGATTCAACCCGCGGCGCATCCGGCTGGACGGCTCGGTCCAGGCCCTCGATCTGCGGGCCGTTCTGTACGCCTCGGCAGACTGATCGCCGCCGCAGAGAGCGAGCCGTTGCGCTGGGCCTTCTGGATCGACCGGGGCGGGACCTTCACCGACTGCATCGCCGTCGATCCCGACGGCCGGTTGCACACCCACAAGCGGCTCAGCTCGGACGCCGCCCCGCGCGAGGCCATCGAGGCCGTGCTCGAGGCGGCCGGCGCCTGGCAGCCCGGCCAGACCCTGCCCGCCTGCACCGTCAAGCTGGGCACGACCGTCGCCACCAACGCGCTGCTCGAACGCCGCGGGGTGCCCACCCTGCTCGTCGCCCCGCGCGGACTCGGCGACCTGCTCGAGATCGGGACCCAGCAGCGGCCCGACCTGTTCGCGCTCGACATCCGCAAGCCCCGGCCGCTGCCCCAGGAGGTCCTCGAGTGCGACGGGGCGGTCGACGCCCGCGGTGTGCCCCTCACGCCACTGGACGAGGCGGAGGTCCGCGCCGGCCTGGGCGCAGCCCGGCAGCGGGGCGCGCGCTCGGTGGCCGTCGTCGGGATGCATGCCTACCTCGACCCCAGCTCCGAGCGACGCGTCGCCGAGCTGGCGCGGGAGGCCGGCTTCGCCACCGTGGTGACCTCCTGCGAGGTCGCTGCCGAGCAGGGCCTGCTCGCACGCGCCGAGACCGCGTGTGCGGACGCCTACCTGACGCCGCTCCTCCGCAGCCACGTGGACGCGCTGCGCGAGGCCCTCCCCGGCTCGCGGCTTCGCTTCATGCAGTCGTCGGGTGGCCTCACGGAGGGCGAGCGCTTCCGCGGGCCGGGCGCGTTGCTGTCCGGCCCGGCCGGCGGCATCGTCGGCGCTGCCCGGGTCGCCCGCGAGGCGGGCTTCCCCCGGGCCATCGGCTTCGACATGGGCGGCACCTCGACCGACGTCTCGCTGATCGACGGCGACGAGCTGGAGCGCGGGTTCGAGACCGTGGTCGCCGGCATCCGGGTGCGTGCGCCGATGCTGCGGATCCACACGGTGGCGGCGGGGGGTGGCTCGCTGTGCCGCTTCGACGGCTTCCGCCTGACCGTGGGGCCGGAGAGCGCGGGCGCGCGGCCCGGCCCGCTCTGTTACGGCGACCCCACCGCCCGCGAGCTCGCGGTCACCGACGTGAACCTGTTCCTCGGGCGGATCCGGGGCGACCGCTTCCCGTTCCCCCTGGAGAGGCCGCCGGTCGAGCGCGCCTTCGCCCGGCTGGGCGCCGAGCTGGCCGAGGCCGGTCTGGCTCGCAGCCCGGAGGAGATCGCGGCCGGCTTCCTCGAGATCGCCAACGCCAGCATGGCCCAGGCGATCGAGGAGGTCTCGGTCGGGCGCGGCGTGGATCCGCGAGACTTCGCGCTGGTCGGGTTCGGCGGAGCCGCCGGGCAGCACGTGTGTGCCGTCGCAAGGCAGCTCGGGATCCGCACGGTCCTGCTGCACCCCTTCGCGGGTCTGCTCTCGGCGTACGGGATCGGCGTGGCCGATCTCAGCTGCGACCGGCAGCACGACGTCGGCCGGCTGCCGCTCACCGCCTCGGGCGAAGCTCCTCCGGAGTGCCTCGAGCGGCTCGGCACGCTGGCGGCCGAGGCGCGCGACACGCTGCTCAACGAGGGCGCCCGCCCCGATGGCATCCGCGTCGAGCGCAGCCTCGATCTCCGTTACCTCGGCACCGAGACCCCCCTCGCGGTGCCCGAGCCCGAGCTCCCCGACGGCTGGGCCCGCGCTTTCGCGGCGCTGCATCGGCGTCGTTTCGGCTACGAACGCCCCGATCGTGCGATCGAGGCGGTGACCGCCCGCGTGCGCGCCGCGGCCTCGGAGCCCGTCCCCGCGTCTCCGTCCCTCGCGAGTCGGGGTCCTGCGGCGGCCCCCGCCACGACCCGCGCCTGGTTCCCGGGCCTCGGCTGGGCCGACGCCCCGCTGCTCGACCGGGACGATCTCCCGCCCGGTGCGGAGCTGCGCGGGCCCGCCGTCCTGCTCGAGGGCACCGGCACGGTCGTGCTCGACCCCGGCTTCGACGCGCGGGTGGACCCCGACGGGGTGCTGACCCTGACCGACACCGGCGCGCCCAAGGAGCTCCATCGCGACGACCTGACGGTTCCCGACCCGGTGCGCCTCGAGGTCTTCGGCAACCGCTTCATGTCGATCGCCGAGCAGATGGGGGCCGTGCTCCGGAACACCTCGGTCTCCACGAACATCAAGGAGCGGCTCGACTACTCGTGCGCGGTCTTCGATCGCGAGGGCGGGCTGGTGGCGAACGCGCCTCATATCCCGGTCCACCTCGGGGCGATGGGGGCGACGGTGCGCGCAGTGCAGAGGGCGATCCCGGAGCTGCGGGATGGGGATGCGGTCGTGACGAACGACCCCGCCGCAGGCGGCTCGCACCTGCCCGACGTGACCCTGGTGTCGCCGGTCTTCGTGGACGGCACGTTGCAGTTCTTCGTCGCGAGCCGGGGGCACCAGGCCGATCTCGGCGGCAAGACCCCCGGCTCCATGCCCTCGGACTCGCGCACCCTCGAGGAGGAGGGCGTGCTGCTCGAGCCCTTCCTGCTCGTGCGCGACGGGCGCCTCGCCGAGGTCGAGCTGCGCGCGCGCCTGACCGGCGCGCGCTACCCGGCCCGCAATCCCGACGACAACGTCGCGGACCTCGAGGCGATGGTGGCCGCGCACCGGACCGGCGAGGCCTTGCTGAGGCGCATGACCGAAGACGTGGGTCTCGAAGCGGCCCGGGTCACGATGCAGCAGCTGCAGGACGCGGCGGCCGCCAAGGTCGCCCGGGAGATCGGCCGGCTGCCCGACGGCGAGCATCGCTTCGAGGATGCCCTCGACGATGGGACTCCGGTCCAGGTGGCCCTCGCGATCGACGGCGAGCACATGACCATCGACTTCGCTGGCACCGGACCGGCGGTCGAGGGAAACCTCAACGCACCCCGGGCCGTGGTGGAATCCGCCGTCCTCTACGTGCTGCGCACGCTGGTGGCCGAGCGCATCCCGCTGAACGGCGGTTGTCTGCGGCCCGTGACGCTGCGCATTCCCCCGGGCTCGCTGCTCGATCCGCCGGCCGGGCGTGCGGTGGTGGGCGGCAACGTCGAGACCTCCCAACGGGTGGTCGACGTCCTGCTCGGCGCGATCGGCCGGGTGGCCGCGAGCCAGGGCACGATGAACAACCTGGCCTTCGGGAACGAGCGCTTCGGCTACTACGAGACCCTGGGCGGCGGGGCGGGCGCGGGCCGCGGCTTCGACGGCGCCTCGGCCGTCCACACCCACATGACGAACACGCGCATCACGGATCCGGAAGTGCTGGAGAGCCGCTTCCCGGTCCGGGTCGTCCGCTTCGCCGTCCGCCGAGGCTCCGGTGGCGCCGGGCGCTGGCGCGGCGGCGACGGGCTGGTCCGCGAGCTCGAGTTCACCGCGCCCGTCGAGGTCTCGCTGCTCGCGGAGCGTCGGACCCGCGCGCCGTTCGGTCTCGAGGGTGGAAAGCCGGGCCAGCCGGGTCTGCAGACCGTGCTGCGAGCGGGGCGGCCTGCAGAACCCATCCCGGGCCACGCCCGCGTCGAGCTGGGCCCGGGCGACAGGCTGCGCGTCGAAACGCCCGGTGCGGGCGGGTTCGGCCTGCCGCAGGAAGGCGGGGAGGCGGAGTAGCTCCCCGGGCCGTGCGACTCGCGTCGCGTGGAGCCGGTGCTGAGCGCGTGGCCCGTGGTGAGCGCGGTAGGGATCGAACCTACGACCGGCGGATTAAGAGTCCGCTGCTCTACCAACTGAGCTACGCGCCCGCGAAGGCGGAACGTACGCGCCTTCCTCGCGGGGCGCAACGCGAAGAGGGCCAGCGGCGGGGCGCTTCCAGGCTCCCCGGGGGCTTCGCTAGCCTGTGCCGACACCGGCCGGGGTGGCGGAACTGGTAGACGCAGTGGCCTTAGGAGCCACCGTCCTTTGGACGTGCAGGTTCGACTCCTGTCCCCGGCACCACGTGACCCGTCCCTGCAAGCGTCCGCTCGACGCTCCGGCTCTTCTCGCCGTTCCCGCGCGCGATCCCCTGCCGCTTCACTTCGATCGGGTTCCGCTGGCGCTTCCCACGGGCTCATCGCCGGCGGTCGCCGAGCCCTCGATGAGCACGGCGTTGGTGGCGCCGACGATCTCGCCGTCGGTGTCCTTCGCGCAGACCCAGATCCAACGCCGGTCCCCGGCGTCGAACTCGGCCGGGGGTTCGATCGAAGTCTTCCCTACCGGGCCCGGGAGCTTCGCGAAGCTCGGCTGATGACAGATCGACGGACCCGCAGGTCCCGGGTCGAAGCTCGACAGGTGCAGGGTGACGAGAACACCGCTCGGCCCGGCGAGATGCCAGGCGAGGGGGAACCGGTGGACGAGGGAGATCGGGACGACCGGTCCGAGCCGCCCGCGGACGCGAAGCTGGCCGGGAGGGAGCCGGGTCTCGAGGGATTCGCTGCCGCCCGGCGTCGCGTCGGGAGCGGGTTGTGCGGCCAGCGGCGGGGTCGCCGGGCCCCGTCCGTCATCGGGCTCGCCGGCTGCGAGCGCGGCGATCAGGAAGAGGCCGATCGAGAGGGTCGGAAGGCTGGGGCGCCGCATCGCTGCGGTCCTCCTCGGACGTGCACCAGGACGCAGCCCGGCCGACCCGCCCAGACCGTTCGGGCCGGGGGCAACCGGGAAGCGCCTCGATGCCCGCCTAGAAGGTGTACCGCAGTCGCATGAAGACCTCGTCGCGCTCGCGGACGGCCGACAGGCCCGGCTCGAAGAAGGACTTCTGGCTGTGGCGGCCGATCCGGTTGGCGACGCCCGCGGCCGGGTCGTTGATGGGCGCGTCGACCTGCTTGAAGCGGCCGGCGAACACGCCGAGACCGAAGGTGGCCGAGAAGTTCTCCGTGAACCGGTAGGTGACCTGCGGCAGCCAGGCGCCCGAGTTCGAATGGATGTCGTAGACGAAGACCATCGAGGGCAGCAGCCGGTCCTGGAAGTAGCCGGTGCTCACCGCAAAGGTGAAGAAGACGTTCCAGGGACCGGTCGCGACGCTGCCCTTGTCGTAGCCGTCGATGTACTGGAAGAACCACTGGCTGTTGATGAAGAAGGTCCGGTTCGCGTTGAGGAAGTTGACGAAGGTCGGGCGGTCCACCGAGACCGTGAGGTTGTAGCTGTCCACCTCGGTGTTGCTGCTGGCGACGTCGTTGTTCGTGAGCGACGTCCCCTCGATCCAGGTGAACTCCATGCTCCAGTTCGACTTGAAGACGTCCTCGGCAAAGTCCATCGAGAAGCCGAGCACGTTCCGCTTCTCGTAGCGGAGCACGAGGGAGTTGCCGCCCTGCCAGAGGAGCTGGAGACGACCGAAGCGGCCGTTTCCGCCGGCCTTGATCGTGTTGCGGGTCACGCCGGTCAAGCCGAACAGGCCGGCCACGGCCGAGCACCGGGAGGGCTCGCGGAAGGAGCACCGACCCGTCGCGAACGGCTTGTCCGGGTTGAACACCGCCGGGTCCCGCGCGTCCCGTTTCGTGAACGCGTCGATCCCGTCCTCTCCGCTCGAGCTTGCGACGAGCGCGATCAGGAAGTTCCAGGAGAGGGCCGTGACCTCGGCCCGGAACTGCTGCCCGGTGAACGGGTGCAAGAGCCCCGCCGTCGTGCCGTCCACGTCCGGTCGATAGCCCCGGTCTCCGGGTCCCCGACAGCCGGCGATGTACGCACAGGTGAAGCCGTCGAAGCCGATCGTGCCCGGCTGGGCCCGCGACGCGTCGGTCGCGTCCCAGATCTCTCCCCCTTGGAAGGTCGCCGGATTCGCAGGGAAGGCCTCGAACAGCGCATTGGCCTCGGCGTTGAGGAGGTCGAAGCCGTCCACGTCACAGTTCGTGCCGTAGAACGGCCCGCAGCCCCACAGGGCCTCCTGCTGATCGGTCAGGAACGCACTCAGGCCCGCGTTCAGGAAGGCCTGCCCGAAGGGCCCGCCGGCCGCGATGTCGGCCTGGGTCTGGGCGCTGAAGTCGGTCAGCAGGGCCGGGCTGCCGTCGTTGACGTCGTTGTTGATCGAGACCAGCGGGGTCGGGCAGGGCGCACAGGCGAAGCCCAGGGCCGGGATCGTGGAGAACTCCACGGAGGGCTGGAGCGCCAGCTGCCGATAGGTCTCGTCCGTGAAGCCCGCCAGGCCGGCGAGCAGCGGGTTGCCGTTGAAGCCGAAGCCCGCGGTCGGGGCCGGCGCCGAGGCGGCGTTCTGCCCCGAGAGGATCCCAGCGAACGTCGCGGAGACCGGCAGGGGGGCTCCGGCCGGCACGACCAGGCTGTTGAAGATGTTCAGCGCACAGGCGGACGGGTCGAGGGCGGGTGCGAGACCGACGGTGCCCGCGCAGACCCAGGCGAAGGCGGTCTGGTTGGCGTGGTGCTCGGTCAGGGCGCTCTCGGCCGTGAGACAGTCGCTCTCGGTGCCGATGCGGCACTTGCCGGTCGATTCGCTCTTGCGCGGCCGGCCGCTCACCGGATCGACGTTGCGGGAGTAGGTGAAGAGGGTCTGGACGGTCGGGAAGTCGCTGTAGCCGTAGAAGTCCGAGACGGCGAAGCTGAAGCGATCCCAACGCCACTCGATGCGTCCGCCGATCTCGATCCCTTGCCAGCTGTTCCAGGGGTTCGGAGGCCGGATCGCGCCGGCCAGACCGATGGCGTTCTGGCCATGGTTCAGCAGGCCGAAGGTCAGGTTGCAGGCGACGAGCGGCGTGTAGGGCTCGCCGCAGCGACCCAGGTCGCTCGGCTCGAACTGGTCGAAGTTCGCCGCCACCTCGAGACGCACGTCCTCGAAGGGCCCCACCTCGTAGAAGGACCAGATGGCGCGCAGCGCCCAGAGGGCGATCCGCGACTCCTCGAGGTTCGGCAGCGAGGCCAGCGCGAGGTCCTGCGGGTTGAACTGGTCCGTCGTACGGAAGAGCTCGGTCTTGCCCCAGACGATGTTCTGCTTGCCCGCGCGCACCCAGAGGCGGCTGTCGAACATCTCGAACTCGAGGTAGGCCTCCTTCAGCTCCTTCTCGTCCTGCTGGGAGGCGCCGCGGTTCCACTGCAGCTCGTTGACCGTGAAGTTCTGATCGAAGCCGTCGAACTTGCCGTCGGCCAGCATCTGCGCGAGGCGATCGCTCGGGTACCAGAGACCCTGGGGCACGTGCTTGGGCGCGCCCGCATCGAAGCGGACCTCGGGCGCGGGGCGGAAGGGCAGGGCCAGGCCACCGCCGGCGCCGCCGAGCACCCGCTCGTTGGGGTCGTGCGTCCGGAAGGGGTTGGGGACCTGATCCATGTCGTGGATCGGCTGGATCTTGCACTTCGGGTTGTGGATCAGCTGCTGGTTGCCGAGGCCGTTCGTCGAGCCCTTGACCTGGCGACCCGAGAACAGACAGTCGTCGAGGTTCTCGAACACCAGCTGCGCCGGATCGTCCGAGGTGCCGACGATCGTGTCGTCGAGGATGCCGTCGAGGCCGCTGCTGGCGCCGAAGAAGGCCTGGTAGGTGCCCGAATTCTCGACGCCGACGGCGCGGCGCGAGCCGCCCGGGATGTTCTGGTCCCGGAGCGCGAGCTGGGTGATGCCGAACTCGGTGTAGCGGCGGTTGTTGCCGATGAACTGCGAGCCGTTCCAGCCCGTCCGCTTGTCGCTCGACAGCCGCTGGGGGAGCCGCCCCGGCCGGTCCCCGTACACGTCGATGTTCGGCAGCAGGTAGCAGCCCCGCCGCCACACGCAGTCGAAGCGCGCTTCGATGCGGGCGAACGCGGAGACCATGTCGAAGGGCCCGAAGCCGTCGGGCGCGATGTCCGACTCGATCTCGAGATTGAGCACGTGATACCACTGGGTCAGGTCCCAGTCGCTGGCACCGCTGAAGTCGGTCCAGATCGAGCGGATCTGCTGCTCGTAGTAGCCGTGGATCTCGAGC
>JAJDAR010000332.1 GCA_029261775.1 Deltaproteobacteria bacterium
GACCCGCAGAACGAGACGGTGTTCGGGGGCGAGCGGCAGGTCGGAGCCGATCGGCGCACCGTCGAGGGTGGCGTGCACGAGGATGCGGGGGCCGTTCGTCGCGTAGGTGCGGCGGGCGCGGAGGGCGGCGAGAACGGACTCGCGGGTGCGCTCGGGGGCGAGGATCGCCGCAACCCCGCCGCCCGGTCCGGCGAGGTGGGCGAGGCCCGGGTGCCCATCGTGGCCGTCACCGCTGCCGACGAAGCCCAGCCGGTAGCCGCGCGCGAGGGCATCGCGGACGTACTGCCCGGGCTGGCCACCGCGCACCGGCTGCGTGGTCTCGGCGGACTCGCTGCTGCCATGGACGGACACGATCTCGGTCAACGGTTCGAGGGTCGGGTCCGGCGGGATCGTCCAATCCGTGGCGATCGGCTCTCCAGCAGAGTGATGCGCAAAGGTGAGGGCGGGCTGGCCGCGCAGGGATTCCCACAGCTCGCTCGGGTGGTCGGTGGCCTCGTCGACGGAGCTGACCAGATCGCCGTCCTCGCCGAAGTAGAGCACGTGCCGGTGCCCGTACAGCCAGCTCGTCCACTCGAAGCCGAGCAGGCTCACGAAGGCCCCGGGCTCGTGGAAGTCCTCCACGAGGTTGCGGATGCGGGCCCACTCCTCGGGTCGTTCGTCCAGGAAGGGCATGCCCCAGTGGTCGTGCTCCGTCAGCGCAGCGACGTCGAGCGCCGCGACGTCCCGGGCGTAGGCGTAGTAGTCCTCCGGCGAGCCCGTGCCGTCGGCGAGGTACGAGTGCCCGTGCAGGTCCCCCCACAAGACCTGTGGCGCGGACTCCTCGATCAAGATCGGATTCGTCGTCGCCTGCAGACCCTCGGGCCCCGCGACGGAAACGACCACCAGGCCGGTGTCGGGGGTGCGGAGCTCCAGGCCCCCGCAGCCCTGCTCGTCGAGGGCCCCCGCGTGCACGGTGCCCTCCGCTCCGGCCACCCAGGCGCGAAACAGCCCCTCGATGTCGACACCGGCGTTTCCGACCGCATCGAGCGCGCAGACCCGCACCGGGATCGGCTCGCCCGGCCGGATGACGCTGGGTGCGTGCGCCACCAGCCGGGCCGGCGGACCGGCGACGATGTCGAGGGTCAACGGCTCGGCCAGGAGCTGACGCACCCCGTCCCCGTCTCCGTCGACGGCGAGATGGATCGGCGCGGCTCGCTCGGCGAAGCGGTCGGCGCGGGCCAGCGCCGGTCCGGCGCCGAAGACGATCTCGATCTCCTCCCCCTCGGCCAGGGCCCGCCCCCGCACGAACACCGCCAGCAGGGTCGCCTCCAGCACCCGTGGCTCGAGCTCCACCCCCTCCGCCTCCGTCGAGACCGTCGTGAAGCCTGGCGCCTCGGGCAGCTCGAGCTGGACGCCGCTCCAACCCCAGAACGGAGGAACCTGCAGGAACACGGCGCCCCCGGCGGCGATGCCGAGCGGTCCGGCCTCGAACACGATGGGCAGGCGCACGCCCTGCCCCGCGACGGCGGAGACCGGAACCTCCTGGCCCGTGCCTCCGAAGCGCGCGAAGCCTTGCCCGTCCGAAGCATGTCGTTCGGCCTGGCGATCGGCCCTGAACTGCGCGACCAGCTCCGGGCGCGCGTTGGGTGAGCCCTTGGGCTCTGGCGCCGGAGCGGCCGCCTGCGGCGCCGGCTCGACCGCCTCGGGACCGCACGCGACCAGGGGCGCCCCTAAGGCCAACGCCAACGACAGGGCCAATGCCAACGACGGCAGCCCGGCGATCCCCGGGCCGGCGGGCCGCACGGCTATTCGACCGTGACGCTCTTGGCCAGGTTGCGGGGCTGATCGACGTCCGTGCCCTTCAGGGTCGCGATGTGGTAGGCGAGAAGCTGCACGGGAATCGTCGCGACGAGCGCCGTCAGGTAGTCACCGAGCTCCGGGATGCGGATCACGGCATCCGACTTGGTCTGGATCGCCTCGTCGCCGATCGAGGCGATCGCGATGATCTTGCCGTCCCGAGCGCGCACCTCCTCGAGATTCGACACCACCTTTTCGTACACCGAACTCTGGTTCGCGATCACCACCACCGGCATGTTCTCGTCGATCAACGCGATCGGGCCGTGCTTCATCTCGCCGGCGGCGTAGCCCTCGGCATGGATGTAGGAGATCTCCTTGAGCTTGAGCGCTCCCTCCATGGCGATCGGGTACATCACGCCGCGGCCCAGGAACAGGAAGTTCGGCGCCCGGAAGTAGCGCTGTGCGACCTCCCGGATCTCGCCATCGAGCTCGAGCGTCTCCTCGATGATGCGCGGCAGGCGGCGCAGCTCGTCGAAGGAGCGCGAGACCTGCTCGGCGCTCAGCGACTGGCGGCTGATGCCGAGCTTGAGGGCCAGCAGCTGGAGTGCCACGAGCTGGGTCGTGAAGCACTTCGTCGACGCCACACCGATCTCCGGGCCCGCCTGCGTGTAGAGCACGTCGTGGCTCTCTCGCGCGATCGTCGACTCGCGGGTGTTGCAGATCGAGAGCACCTGGGCGCCGCGCTCCCTGCCCTCCCGGAGGGCCGCCAGGGTGTCGGCGGTCTCGCCCGACTGGGAGATGGGCACGAGCAGGCAGCCCTGATCGACCACGGGCTGGCGGTAGCGGTACTCGCTCGCCAGATCGACCTCGGCCGGAATCCCGACCAGCTGCTCGATCAGGTACTTGCCGATCATCGCCGCGTAGCTGGCGGTGCCACAGGCCACGAAGATCACCCGGTCGATCGTCTTCGCGCGCTCGGGCGAGAGATCGATGCCGTCGAGGTCCAGATCCAGGGAGCCCTCGAGGATGCGCGTGCCGATCGTGTCGCGGATCGCACGCGGCTGCTCGAAGATCTCCTTCTGCATGAAGTGGTCGAAGCCACCCTTCTCGGCGGAAACCGGATCCCAGCTGATGCGCTTGGTCTCGCGCTCGACGAGGTGGCCCTGCTCGTCGACGATCTGCACGCCGTCGCGGTGCAGCGCGGCGTACTCGCCGTCCAGCAGGAACAGCATCTCGCGCGTGTAGGGCAGGATCGCCGGGATGTCGCTGCCGAGGAAGGTCTCGCCCTGGCCGAGACCCACGATCAGCGGACTGCCACCGTTCTTGGCAACGACGATGGTGTCGGGATCGCTCGTCGATATCACCGCCAGGGCGTAGGACCCGATCAGCTTGCCGGTCGCGTTGCGCACCGCCGTCATCAGGTCGAGGCCGGTTTCGACCTCCTGATCGATCAAATGGGCCACGAGCTCGGTATCGGTCTCGGAGAGGATCTCGCGACCCGCCGCGTCGAGAGCGTCGCGGATCTCGTGATAGTTCTCGACGATGCCATTGTGGACGATCGCCACCCGGCCAGCGCGATGCGGATGGGCGTTGCCTTCCGAGGGCTTGCCGTGCGTCGCCCAGCGGGTGTGACCGATGCCGACCGAGCCGGCCACCGGATCGTCGTAGAGAAGTCGCTCGAGGTTCGCCAGCTTGCCGACGGCGCGCCGGATGGCGAGCTCGGACCCGTTCCAGACCGCCACGCCGCCCGAGTCGTAGCCCCGGTACTCGAGGCGCCGGAGCCCGTCGACGAGCACCTCCTGGGCGCTGCGCCGCTCTCCGATGTATCCGACGATTCCGCACATTGACTCGTCCCCTCCCCGCTCCGTCGGCGGCGGACTTCTTCGGGCCCGTCGAGCCGGGCCTAACTCTGCTCGGACCCCGGGTCCGGTTCGGTGGTTCCCGCAGCAGTCGCGGAGCGCCTTCGCCGGGCGCCCCAACCTTCCAGGTTCCGCTGTCGCCCTGTCGAGACCGCCAGGCCGTCCGTCGGGACGGTCTTCGTGACCGTCGTGCCGGCCGCCACGAAGCTGTCGGGCTCGAGCACGAGGGGCGCGACGAGGTTCACGTTGCAGCCGATCCGCACGCGCTCGCCGACCGTGGTGCGATGCTTCTCGCTCCAGTCGTAGTTCACCGTGATGGAGCCGCAACCGAAGCTCGCGCCGGCGCCCACGTCGGCGTCGCCGACGTACGAGAGGTGGTCCGCCTTCACCCCTTCGCCGAGGTCGCTGTTCTTCACCTCGACGTAGTTGCCGAGGCGCACGCCGTCCGCAAACGTGCAGCCAGGCCGGATGTGGGCGCTCGGGCCGATCACGCATCCGTCCCCGAGCCGGCTCGACTCGATCACGCTGTGCGGCTTGATGTGACAGTCCTCGCCGATCTGCGTGTCGCCCGTGATGACCACGCCTGGCTCGATCAGGGTGTCCTGTCCGATCTCGACGCCGGTGTCCACGTAGCTCGTGGCGGGATCGATGAAGGTCACGCCAGCCGCCATCAGGCGCTCGACGTTGCGACGCCGCTGCACGGCGGCGGCCCGCGCCAGCTCGGCGCGGGTGTTCACGCCGAGGGCTTCCTCCGCATCCTCGAGCTTCAGGGCCTGCACCGGCAGGCCTTCCGCCCGGGCCACCGCCACGATGTCGGTCAGGTAGAGCTCGCCCTGCTCGTTGCGGTCGTCGAGCTGGGACAGGGCCTTCGTGAGGAACTCCGCATCGACGAGGTAGACGCCGGTGTTCCCCTCCTGGATCGTCAGCTCCTCGGGACTCGCGTCGGTCTGCTCGACGATGCGTTCGACTCCGCCGTCCGCCCCGCGCACCACCAGCCCAGGCAGGGGCTCGGGCGAGGTCAGCATCGCCAGGGACGCGCCGGTCTCGGCCTTGAGATCGATCAAGCGCGCCACGCTCTCGGCGCGGAGCAGGGGCGTGTCGCCGTAGAGGATCAGGAGGTCGCCGCGAAAGTCGGCCAGGCTGGGCAAGGCCGTCATGACGGCATGGGCCGTCCCGCGCTGCTCCGCCTGCAGCACGAACTCCGATCGACCGTCGAAGGCCGCCTCGACCTGCTCGGCATCGCGGCCGATCACCGTGACCAGGTGCTCGGGGACGAGGGCCTCCGCGAGACCCAGCGGGTACGCCAGCATCGGACGCCCCGCTACCTCGTGAAGCACCTTCGTGCGACTCGACTTCATCCGCGTTCCCTGGCCGGCGGCCAGGATCAGCACTGCGATCGCTGCGTCGCTGTCGGGCATGGCCCCTCGCTCATGGGTGGGTGACTGCCGGGCGAGGCCGCGGCCACGCCCGTTCTTCTTTCGGCAGGCGGGCCGAGAAGAGTAAATCCCCGATGGGAACGGGGACAGGTTCGCCCAGGTACCTGGGGCAATCCTCCAATCCAGCACCCCCCGGGGGGATCGGCCGGCGGCCGGCGCTCGGGGGGGCCGCGATGGCGGGCCGGAAACCCCTCTCGTACCCTTCGAGGCGTCCTCCCCGCCTCCTCCGAGAAACGGTTCTGTTGATGGGGTCATCCGAGGAGCCGCCAGCCCGGCCGAGCCGGGCTGCGAACCACCATGGGGGTCGCCGCCAGCGGGCTCACGCCGGCCCGAGCGCAGCGACTTTCGAGGAACGAACATCCGCGTCTTCGGCAATACCAGCGGTCTCAAATCCAACCAGGTAAAGCGACTCGAGCGATTGTGCCGACGGCGTGTGCCGGCCGATCGGCTCGTCAGCCACGAGCTCGCCCGCGAGCTGACCGAGATCTCGCGTGAGATCCGCCGCCAGACCGGCGTGCTGATCGATCGGCGGGGGGACGTCACCCACGTCATGGTCGGGACGCCGACCGGAATCGAGATGCCCGAGTGGGGCCGCATGCGGGCGGGAAGCGGCCGGCTGCGGGGCCTGCGCTGCGTCCACACCCATCTCGGGAGCGAGGCGCTGACCCGCGACGACCTCA
Organism: Deltaproteobacteria bacterium; assembly: GCA_029261775.1. Classification (GTDB taxonomy): domain Bacteria; phylum Myxococcota_A; class UBA9160; order UBA9160; family UBA6930. The sequence goes on from JAJDAR010000332.1 coordinate 5,752, forward strand.
CCGACCTGGCCAAGCTCCGCTTCGACGCGATGGTGACGATCCGCGCCGACGAGGAAGGGCTGCCGGGTCTCGCGTTCACCGCGGCCCTGATGCCGGCCGGGGACGATGCCGGGAGCGGCATCCAGGAGCTGGACCCGGTGCCGCCGGCCCAGCTCGATCTCGACTTCCAGGACTGGATCCGCGCGCTCGAGGAGGAGCTGGCGCGGAGCTCGCGCACCCGCGACGTCGGCGAGGGCGATCGCGCGATCCTCGTCGTGGTCACCGCTGGCCGCTCCAAGGAGGACACCGAGTACTCCACCGCCGAGCTCGAGGAGCTCGCCCATTCGGCCGGCGTCGAGGTCGTGGACACCCTCGTCCAGAACCGTCGCAAGCCCGACCCCAAGACGGTCGTCGGCGGCGGCAAGCTCCAGGACCTGCTGATCCGCTGCTTCCAGTCCGACGTCGACCTGGTGATCTTCGACGACAACCTGAGTGCAGCCCAGGCGCGCAACCTGGCCGAGCGACTCGAGCTGCGGGTGATCGATCGCACCCAGCTGATCCTCGACATCTTCGCCCAGCACGCGACCACCCGGGACGGCAAGCTGCAAGTCGAGCTCGCGCAGCTCAAGTACGTCCTGCCGCGCCTCACCCAACGGGACACATCGCTCTCGAAGCTCGGCGCCGGGATCGGGGGCCGGGGCCCGGGCGAGACCAAGCTCGAGGTCGACCGGCGGAGGGTGCGCGACCGGGTTTCGCGCCTCGAACGCGACCTCAAGACCCTGGGGCGCCAACGCGAGCATCGGCGGGCCCGGCGCACGCGCCGCAACCTGCCCGTGCTCTCGATCGTCGGCTACACGAACGCCGGCAAGAGCACGCTCTTGCAGGCCTTGACCAAGAAGGAGGTCCACGTCGAGGACAAGATGTTCGCGACGCTGGATCCGGCCTCCCGTCGGCTGCGCTTTCCGCGCGACCAGGAGGTCATCATCACGGACACGGTCGGCTTCATCCGGGACCTGCCCCCGGATCTGGTGGCCGCCTTCAAGGCGACACTCGAGGAGCTCCGCGAGGCGAGCCTGTTCCTGCACGTGGTCGATGCATCCGACGAGAACGTCGAGCGGCGCATGACCGCCGTCCACAACGTGCTGCGGGAGATCGGCCTCGCCGACACACCGGAGCTGCTGGTCTTCAACAAGATCGATCTCCTGCCGCCCGGCGAAGGCGCGCGTCTGGCCGCCCACTGGAAAGCCGTTCCGATCTCGGCCCTGCAGCGCACCGGGTTGGCAGACCTGCTGGAGTGCGCGGAGGACGCCCTGCTCGCCGAGGGCGGCCCTGCTGGAATCGATTCAGGGGGGTCCTTCGTGGCCCACGGGAGGGGGCAATGACGATCCGAACGAAGATCACCGGCACCGGCATGGCACTGCCGGATCGAGTGGTGACGAACAAGGATCTCGAGTCGCTCATGGACACGAGCGACGAGTGGATCCGCCAGCGCTCGGGAATCGTCGAGCGTCGCTACATCGAAGAGGGCCAGGTCCCCGCCGATCTCGCCGAGACCGCCTGCCGACAGGCCGTCGAAGATGCCGGGCTCGAGCCCGACCAGATCGACTGCATCGTGCTCGCCACGCTGTCGGCCCAGGCCGAGTTTCCCGGCACCTCCTTCTTCCTGCAGGAGCGCTGGGGTGGGACGGTGCCGTGCTTCGACCTGCGCGCACAGTGCAGCGGCTTCCTTTTCAGCCTGACGGTGGCGCGGAGCTTCGTCGCTTCCGGCCAGTTCCGCCGTGTGCTGGTCGTGGGCGCCGAGGTGCACTCGACGGGCCTGGACTTCTCGACCGAGGGACGAGACGTCGCGGTGCTCTTCGGCGATGGCGCTGGCGCCGTCGTGGTCGAGGCGAACGAGGACGAGGACGACCGCTCGGACATCCTCGAGACGCGCCTTCACGCCGAGGGCAAGTATGCGACGAAGCTCTGGGTCGAAGCCCCGGGCGCGGGGCACTTTCCGCGCCTGAGCCCGGAAGATTTCGATCGCAAGGCGCACTTCCCCAAGATGGAAGGCAAGTTCGTCTTCAAGCACGCCGTCACGCGCATGCCCCAGGTGCTGCGGGAGACCCTGGACGCCGCGAGCGTCAAGATCGACGACGTCGACCTGTTCCTGTTCCACCAGGCCAACCTGCGCATCAATGAGTACGTGGCGAACAGCCTGGAGATCCCGCCGGAGAAGCTCCGGAACAACATCCAGCGGTACGGAAACTGCTCGGCCGCCTCGATCCCGATCCTGCTGGCCGAGGCCAGCCGCGAGGGGGCCCTGAAGCGGGGCGATCTG
>JAJDAR010000333.1 GCA_029261775.1 Deltaproteobacteria bacterium
GGCGAGAGGCCCAGCTGGAACAGGGCGTCGAGGTTGTTCTGCACGGCGTAGGCGGTGCTGCCCACGACCACGGCCAGGAAGAGCAGCTTCACCTCTTCCGGGACCAGCCGGGTGCGCACCAGGAAGATCATCCCGATCACGGTCGCCACGGTGTCGATCCAGAGGCCAGGGCTCAGCCCGATCAGCTGGAAGAGCCATGCAGAGATGGGATTCGCCTCCGTGACCTGCCAGCCGTTCACCGGCGACCGGAGGCACAGGTAGGTGGTCCAATGGTCCGCGGCCGAGAAGAGCAGGACCAGCATGGCGAGGGCGGCGACCATGGGGCACGGGATCGCAAGTTCCGTGCCCCTGCTGCGCCCGGGCCCGGGAAGGCGCACGCCGGCGCGGGGTTCGGTGCGCGTGCTGCCGGTCGGAGCAGGGGTGCAGGTCCCTTCGGACCCGCCGGGCATGGGTAGGGCCGTTCCCACAAAGTCCGAGGGGTTCGCCTCCCCCGGTGTCTGGGCTCGAGGCCTGCCGGCTACCGGCTTCGACGCATCCGACCCTTGCCGGCTAGCGGCTTCGACGCATCCGACCCTTGCCGAGCAGGAGCCAGTCGATCGACACGTTCTCCTTCAGCGCGAGTTGGATCAGGAAGTCGGTGTGTGGGGTCGTGCCGCTCTCGTAGCGATTGACGTTCTGCTGGAAGACACCGAGCTCGCGAGCGAACTGGCGCTGCGAGCGCACGCCTCGAACCTGCGCGATCCGTTCGGGCAGCTTCTTCTTGGCACGGTCCAACGAGGCCTTCGACATTCCACGATCTCCCGCCCGCGGCGACGTCACCGTATGGTGTCGGCTCAGCAAGGGGCCGCATGGTAGAGAAGAGCGCGGCGTTGCATCAATTCGGAAGTTGTGCTTTTCGCGCTCCCGCGCGATTTTTTCCTGCCATGCGTGTGACAGGTGGAGACCTCGCCGGCCGAAAGATCGTCGTTCCCCGGCGGGCCGACGTCCGTCCCACGGCCGATCGGGTGCGCGAGTCCGTTTTCGCGCGGCTCGGTGACCTCGAGGGCCAGGCCGTGCTGGATCTGTTCGCCGGCTCCGGAGCGCTCGGGATCGAGGCGCTCTCCCGCGGCGCCGGCACGGCGCTGTTCGTGGACCGTGCGGAGACCTGCACGGCCTGTATCCGTGCGAACCTCGAGGCCCTGGACCAGGACGACCGAAGCCAGGTCTGGAAGAGCCCCGCGCGCGCCGCGCTGGCGCGGATGGCGCGCGAGCGGCGGCAATTCGACCTGGTGCTGCTCGATCCCCCGTACGCCTCCGGGGAGGCCCGCGGGGCACTCGAAGCGCTCGCCGCCGCGCAGCTCGTCGCCGAGACCGGCATGGTGGTCCTCGAGTGCGATCATCGGCATGATCCCGGCCCCGTTGCGGGACTTCGTCGCTCGGACGAGCGCCGCTACGGTGATACGCTGATCGCTCGCTACGAACCGGAAGCGTCTTCCGTCTGACCGCCTGGACCTCTAGGAGCCGGGCTGAGGAGCCCCATGACGACTGCCCCGAAGGGTGCGGCCCTGTTCCCGGCCAGCTTCGACCCGGTCACGAATGGTCACCTGGACCTGGTCCGGCGCGCTCAGCAGGTCTTTCCCGAGCTGGTGGTCGCGGTGGCCCAGAACCGGGACAAGAGCGGGACCTTCACGATCGAGGAGCGGCTCGAGATGCTCGAGACGGTGATCGGGGACGTGCCCGGGGTGACGCTGACCTCCTTCGATGGCCTGGTGGTGGACTACGCCTCCGAGATCGGTGCGCGTGCGGTGATTCGCGGGCTGCGTGCCATCGCCGACTTCGAGTACGAGTTCGAGATGGCCTTGATGAACCGGCACATGAAGCCCGAGGTGGAGACCTTGTTCCTGATGACGGGGCAGGAGTACTTCTACGTCAGCTCCTCGCGTCTGAAGGAGCTCGTCTCGTTCGGGGCGGACGTCAGCGAGTGGGTTCCGCCGATCGTCGCCGAGTACCTGGCGAAGAAGTTCGGAAGGCGCTGAGGGCCTCGCCCTGGCATCCGTGCGGATCGGAGCGTTCGCCCTCGGGGGCGTGGGAAGGTCCGGTCGAAGGGCCGGGCGGCGACCCGCGGGGTGGCTCGGGTGACCTGGCCCGAGCCGGTGCGGTTCGGGACGAGTGGCTTCCGCGGGGCCTTGGGCGAGAGCTTCACCTTCGAGCGGGCGGCGGCCCTGGTGCGCGCCGTCGCCGACACCCTCGGCGCATCCGCCGATCGCCAGATCGTGGTCGCCCACGACACCCGGTTCCTGGGGGATCGCTTCGCCGCCGATGCGGCCGAGATCCTGGCGGGTGCCGGCTTTCGCCCGCGGGTCGGGCGCGGTCCGACGCCGACCCCTGCGGCGTGCTTTGCAGTGCGCAAGCGCCGCGCGGCGGCCGGCCTGCTCTTCACCGCCAGCCACAACCGCGCCGTCGACCAGGGTCTGAAGGTGGTCGGCCCCGACGGCGGAGCCGCGTCGCGCAGCTTCACCGATCGCGTGGAGCGCCGGGTGGCGCAGCTGCTGACTCGAGGCGGCGAGCCGCCGCGCCGCGCCCATCGGGCACGCGTGGACCTGGTGGAGCCCTACCGGGCGCACCTGTCGCGGCACGTTCGACCGGACCCGGCGGGCGCGCGTCGTCTGTCGGTCGTGTTCGACGCCCTGCACGGTACCGGCGCCGGGGTCGTGGACAGCTGGCTGCGAGAGGCCGGTTGCGAGGTCGAGACCCTTCATGCCGAGCTCGATCCCACCTTCGGAGGCGAGGCCCCCGACCCGACGGCCGCGCGCTTGCTCCCGCTCGGGCGCCGGGTCCGCGCGCGGGGCGCGGACTTCGGGGTCGCCACGGATGGCGACGCGGATCGCATCGCCTTCGTCGATGGGCGGGGCCGTCGGCTGAGCGAAAGCGACGCCGTCGCGCTGCTGATCGATCACCTCGCTCGCACCGGCCGGGCGAGCCGGGGGGTGGCCCTCTCGATCGCCACCGGCGGCCTGCCTGAGCGGGTGGCCCGCTCCTACGGGCTGCCCGTCACGCGCAGCCCGATCGGCTTCAAGCCCCTGAGCGAGGAGCTGATCGCGGGCCGCGCCGACGTGGCGGGGGAGGAGAGCGGCGGCTTCGCGTTCGAGCCCGTCTCCCGGGACAAGGATGGCATCCTCGCTGCGGCGCTGTGTGCAGAGCGCCTGGCGCAGGGGGGCGGCTCGCTGGCCGGGCAGGTGCGGGCCCTTCACCGCGCACACGGCTCCTCTGCCGCCGGTCGGCGGGCGGTCCCCGCCACGGAGGCGAAGCTCGAGGCGCTCCGGAGACTGGCGCGCCGGCTGCCCCGGCGTCTGTTTGGGAGACAGGTGCTGGAGGTCCGCTCGGACGACGGTCTGCACGTGCGCCTGGACGACGGCGGCTTCGTGATGTGGAGGGCTTCGGGCACCGAGTCGGTCCTGCGGGTGTATGCCGAAGCGCCGACGCGGGCCGCGCTCGAGCGCCGCCTCCAGCAGGCCCAGCGGCTGCTGGCGGGCGGCGGGTAGGGTGCGCCTGCCCCCAGGGAGCAGGCCGCCGGGCCCGGCGCCGGGCCATTCGGTACGATCCTCGTCTACCCGGCTGTTTTTCCGAGGCTTTCAGGCGAGCGCGATGAACCCGAGTCCCTCCCAGCGTTCCGGTCGCATCCTGTTGGCCGTCTCCGGCGGCATCGCTGCGTACAAGGTGCCCGAGCTCGTCCGGCAGCTGACGAAGGCGGGCCACGAGGTGCGCTGCGCGCTCACCCCGGCGGCCTGCGAGTTCGTGTCGCCGATGGTGCTCCAGACCCTGAGCGGTGCTCCCGCGCGCAGCGAGCTCTTCGATCCGGGCGAGGAGGGAGAGATCTCGCACATCGAGCTGGCGGACTGGCCCGATCTCGTGGTCGTGGCCCCGGCGACGGCGCACGTCCTGGCCCGGATGACGGCCGGCCTGGCCGACGATCTCGTCACCACGCTGCTGCTCGCGACCCGCGCGCCGGTGCTCGTCGCTCCGGCGATGAACGTGAACATGTGGGACCACCCGGCTACGCGGGAGAACGTCGGCCGCCTGCGCGAGCGCGGCGTCCTGCTCGAGGGTCCTGTCGCGGGCGAGCTCGCCTGTGGCTGGGAGGGCGAGGGCCGCATGGCCGAGCCCGAGGCGATCGCCGCACGGGTGGGGCTTCTGCTGAGCGGCGATGCCTGGAAGGGCATCCGGGTGCTCGTCAGCGCAGGTGGCACCCGGGAGCCGATCGACGCGGTCCGCTCGATCACGAACCGTTCTTCGGGCAAGATGGGCTTCGCCGTTGCGGCGGAGGCCGCGCGTCGCGGTGCCGAGGTGGTGCTCGTCGCTGGGCCGACCGCGCTATCCACGCCCCCTGGTGTCCGCCGCATCGACGTCGAGACCGCGCTCGACATGGAGGCCGCCGTGAACGCCGAGTTCCCCGCCTGTCAGGTGGCCGTGATGAGCGCCGCGGTCGCGGACTTCCGTCCTGCACATCGCGAAGCGAAGAAGATCAAGAAGGAGGATCTCGGGCCGGACCAGGGGCTGCGGCTCGACCTCGTGCCGAACCCCGACATCCTGGCGGGGATCAGCCGCGAGCGCGGTGACCGGATCGTGATCGGCTTCGCCGCGGAGAGCCACGACGTGGTCGAGGCCGCGCGGCGCAAGATCGCCCGCAAGGGCTGCGACCTGATCGTGGCCAACGACATCTCGCGAGCGGACGCGGGCTTCGATACCGACACCAACGCGGTCTTCCTGATCTCGCCCGGTGGCGAGGCCGAAGAGCTTCCGCTGCTGTCCAAGGCAGAGGTCGCCGAGCGCCTGCTCGACCGGGTCGAGAAGCTGCGGGGGGTGGCCCGGTGAGCCGGGCGCGTCCCCCCCAGGCGTTTCGGCGCATCGCATCCCTCGCCCTCGTGCTCGGGGGCCTGCTCGGGCTCGGGCTGGGTGCGCTCGCCGAGGACGCCGAGAAGCGGCGCCGGGATCAGGGGCCGATCGCGGTCGCGCGCATCGACGGCTCGATCAACCCCGCGAGCAGCGACTACCTGCAGAAGTCGATCCGGCGGGCCGAGGAGCGGCAGGCGCGGATCCTCCTGCTCGAGCTCGACACGCCCGGGGGCCTCGTCACCTCCACCCAGGACATCATCCAGGCGATGCTCGAGTCCAAGGTGCCGATCGTCGTCTACGTCTCGCCGCAGGGTGCATGGGCCGGGTCGGCCGGAACCTTCATCACGATGGCCGGGCACGTCGCGGCGATGGCACCGGGCTCGACGATCGGCGCGGCGCACCCCGTCGGCGTCGGCGGCGGCGGTGGTGGCACGCCGGAGGGCGAGGAGGGCAAGCCGCCCGCGGATCACGCGGCGCGCAAGGCCGAGAACATGCTGATCGCCTTCATCGAGGCGATCGCCGAGGAGCGCGAGCGCAACGTCGACTGGGCGCGCGAGGCCGTGCGGGACTCGGTCGCCGTCAGCGCGGACCAGGCGCTCGAGCTGAAGGTGATCGACCTGGTGGCGACCGACCGAAGCGACCTGCTCCGCCAGCTCGAGGGCCGGGAGGTCAAGATCGGGGGCAACACCGAGGTCCTCGTCCTGGCCGGCGCCTCCACCGAGGTGCTCGAGATGGAGCTCGTCACCCAGGTGCTGAACGTGCTGGCCAGTCCCGACGTGGCGGTGCTTCTGATGATGGCGGGCGTGCTCGGCCTGTACATCGAGATGAACAACCCGGGCCTGATCGTGCCGGGCGTGGCCGGCGCGATCTGCCTCGTGCTCGCGCTGATCGCCTTCCAGATCCTGCCCTTCTCCTGGACCGGCGTGCTGCTGATGCTGGTCGGGGTGGCGTTGATGGTGTCGGAGGCCTTCTTCGCCGCGTTCGGCCTGCTCTTCGCAGCGGGCGCCGCCTTCCTGCTGCTCGGCGGCTCGATGATCTTCGAGCGCCCCGAGCTCTCCGACCTCGACGTGTCGTTCTGGCCGGTGCTCGTGCCTGCCGTGCTCGGGATGAGCGCGTTCGGCGCCCTCGTGGTCTACGCCGTCGGCCGGTCGATGGGCCGGCGCCAGGAGTCCGGGGTCTGGGAGCTGATCGGCATGGAGGGCGTGGCGCGCACGGCCATCGATCCATCCGGTACCGTCTTCATCCGAGGCGAGTTCTGGAGCGCCCGCGCCGACTCACGGATCGAGGCCCAGACCGCCGTCGTGGCCGAGCAGGTCGAGGGGCTGGTCTTGAGGGTACGAGCGGCGGATCCTACGCGCTGAACGGGCCCTCCTGACGAGGACCCAGTGAATTCGAGAGCGCCTGTGGGCCGCTCTCCAGGAGGCAACATGGTCGTGACACCGGTGATCATCCTGGTCGGCTTCGCAGCCGCCCTTGCGTTTGCGGGCATCCGCATCCTGCAGGAGTACGAGCGGGGCGTGATCTTCCGCTTCGGTCGCTACAACGGGGTCAAGGAAGCCGGCATCCGGTGGATCATCCCGATGGTGGATCGGATGGTGCGGATCAGCTTGCGCGAGATCGTCATGGACGTGCCGCCGCAGGAGGTCATCACCCGGGACAACGTCTCGGTGAAGGTCAACGCGGTGCTCTACTTCCGGGTGCTGCACCCCGAGAAGGCCGTCATCCAGGTCGAGAACTACCTGTACGGCACCTCGCAGCTCTCGCAGACCACCCTGCGCAGCGTGTGCGGTCAAGCGGAGCTCGATCAGCTGCTGGCCGAGCGCGACGAGATCAACCGCCAGCTGCAGGAGATCATCGACCTGCAGACCGAGCCGTGGGGCGTGAAGGTGCGCGCGGTCGAGGTGAAGCAGATCGACCTGCCGCAGGAGATGCAGCGCGCCATGGCCAAGCAGGCCGAGGCCGAGCGCGAGAAGCGCTCGAAGATCATCCACTCCGAGGGCGAGGCGCTCGCCGCGCAGCGTCTACAGGAGGCGGCCCGTGTGCTCTCGGTCGAGCCTGCTGCCCTGCAGCTGCGCTATCTGCAGACCCTCGCCGAGATCGCCACCGAGCACAGCTCGACGATCCTGTTCCCGATCCCGATCGACATCCTGAAGCCTTTCTACGAGATGTCCGAACGCGCCAACAAGGGCGAGGAGAGCGAGGGGACCTCCTAGATGGCGAAGGGGGAAGCCGCGGAGGAACGCAAGGCCGGACGTCTGATCCGGCGGCTGCTCTTCCTGTTCGTGCTGATCGGCGGCCTCGGCGCGTGGGTGGGGCTGACCGGCTACTACCAGCTCAACATCGGCGAGGAGGCCGTGATCCTGCGCGTCGGCGCGTTCCAGCGCATCGAGAACACGCCCGGGCCGAAGCTGCACCTTCCGTATCCGCTCGAAGAGCGGCGGATCGTCAAGACCCAGGAGATCCTGCGGCAGGAGTTCGGGGACGTCGCCCGGCCCGACCAGACCAAGGCCGAGTCGGTCATGCAGACGGGTGACAATGCGATCGTCCTGCTCGAGTTCGTGGTGCGCTACCGGATTGCCGATCCTCGCCTGAACGTGTTCCGCGTGGCCGACCCCGAGGCCATGGTCCGCGATGCCGCGCAGGCGGCCATGCGCGAGGTCGTGGCGCGCAAGGACATCGACGGCGTGCTGGCGGGCGAGCGCTACGCGGTGCAGAGCGAGGCCGACGCGTTGCTCGCCGAGGTGCTGGCGCAGTACGAGACGGGCATCGAGGTGACCCAGGTCGAGCTGCTCGAGGTGCAGCCTCCCACCGAGGTGCGCGGTGCCTTCGACGACGTCGTGGCGGCCAACCAGGACAAGAACCGCCAGGAGAACGAGGCGCGCGCCTACGAGAACCAGGTCAAGCCGCGGGCCGAGGCGACGGCGACCGAGCTGATCGAATCGGCCGAGGCCTACAAGCAGAGCCGCATCGCCGAGGCCGAGGGCGAGAACGCGAAGTTCCTCTCGCTGCTGACCGAGTATCGGAAGGCGCCCCAGATCACGAGGACCCGCCTCTACCTGGAGACGATGGAGGAAGTGCTCAGCAAGTCGGAGACCATCATCGTCGATCCCGGCTCGGTGGTGCCCTACCTGCCCCTGGATCGGGCCGCCCGACGGAAGGAGGATCGCTAGATGCGCTGGATCCTCCTGCTGCTGCTGGTCGGCAGCCCGCTGGCCACGAGCTGGCTCGGCTGCGGCCCCCTGGTCCTGAACCGCGAGGGCGAGCTGCGGATCGTCAAGCTGGTGGGCACGGTGCAGGCCGTCATCACCGAGCCCGGCCTGACCATCGCCGTTTCGGACGACGACATCGCCGTCTTCGACGGCCGCTGGCTCCACCTGAGCTCGGGGCCGGAGGCGAAGCCGATCCAGACCCTCGACCAGGAGCCCCTGGTCGTCGACAACTTCACGGTCTGGCGGATCAGCGATCCGCTGCGCTTCAGCGAGAGCTTTCCGACGGGTGTGCCCGAGGCGGAGCGGCAGCTGAACCAGCTGGTCAAGTCCAGGGTGCGGGAGGTGATCGGCCTGCTGAGGCTCGAGGAAGTGCTGGCGCGGAAGGTGCCGGATCGGCTCGATCTCGATCCCGCCCGGAAGGCCGACTGCGTCAAGCCCCGCCAGGACGACGCCGGCGCCGACCGCCCGCTCACCCTCACCGAGGTCATCACCGCACGCAGCTGCGAGGCCGTGAAGGCACTCGGCATGGAGATCGCCGAGGTCCGCATCAATCGCACCGAGATTCCCGAGGGCGACCCGGAGTCGAAGGTCTACGATCGCATGCGCTCCGAGCGCGAGGAGCTCGGCAAGAAGTACCGGGCCGAGGGCGAGGAGCTCGCCCGGAAGATCCGCGCCGCCGCGGACCGGGATGCCGAGATCACCATCGAGCGCGCCCGCAGCGACGCGACCAAGGTTCGCGGCGAGGGCGATGCCGGGGCGGCCGGCGTCTACGCCGACGCCTTCTCCCAGGACGAGGAGTTCTACGAGTTCGTCCGGAGCCTCGAGGCCTACCGCAAGACCCTGGGCGAGGGCACCACGATGGTCCTCCCCCCGGACCACCCCTTCCTGGAGTTCCTCCAGTCCGGCGGCAAGAAGCGCCCCTAGCCCGAGAGCAGCACGGCACCGAAACCGGGACCGGACGAAAGCGGGGACGTTCGTTTCATTGTTGCATTCCGAGGCGCTCAGCCGACTCGCCCGGGCCGCAATGCAACAATGAAACGAACGTCCCCTTCCGGCGTCCCCTTCCGGTCGTTCTTCTTCTGCTTGCCGGCGGGTTCGGGGTGGGGCTATTGGGGGACGCGGCTGAGGCGCCAGGTGCCGAAGGCGAAGAAGACGAGCAGGGTGAGCCACGGGGCGAGGGCGGCCGAGAGTTCGCCTCGGGAGCCGAAGCTGGCGCCGTACTCGCGCATCAGCAGGAACACGAACAGGATCCCGACCCCCTGGAGCGCCGGTCGCGCGAGACTGCGGGTCTGCTCGACGGTGAGCGCCAGGGGTACGGCCAGCAGGGCGAAGAGCAGCACGAGGAACGGGATCGTGAGCCGGCTGTGGAGCAGGGTGCGTGCCCGGCCGGGGTTGCCACCGTCAGCCAGGACGGCACTGACGTACTCCGAGAGGGTCGAGAGCGGAAGCACCACCAGCTCGGCCTGCTGGAGGTGCGGTGTGCGATCCTCGCCGAGCTCGAGCGTGACCTCACTGGCCTGCTGCAGGGTCGGAGGTGTCTTCGGGTCGCCGGGCGCGAAGCGCCGGACGGTGGCGTTCTCGAAGCGCCACTGATGGGGCGCGAGCCGCGCGCCGCTCTCGGCCGCGATCAGGCGGATCAGCCGGCCCTCGGCGTCGCGCTCGTAGACCCGGACGTCCTTGACGGTGTCGCCGTCGGGCCGGGGATCGCGAATGTTGTAGATGAAGCGGCCCGTGTGGTACCAGATCGTCCCCGACCGCAGCTTGACCTCGCCCACGGAGGAGCCGCCGTGAAGGGCGGAGGCGGCGCGCAGGGTGACGGTCTCGTTCAGGAACAGGGCGATCACGGAGATGACGCCGGCCACGGCAAAGATCGGCATGAGGGCCCGGAGGGGGGACACACCCCCGGCCTTGATCGCCACGATCTCATGGGATCGGGCGGCCTGACCCACCGCGAAGAAGGCGCCGGTGAACGTCGCGACGGGAATCAGATACGGGAGGTAGGTGGCGGCGCTGCGCTGCAGCAGAAGGGCGATGGCCCCGCCTACCGAGGACTCGGCCTCCAGCACGTCGCTCAGATTCAGCAGCATGTCGACGACGAGCAGAACGAGCGCGAGAATCACCAGGGAGGCCAGGAAGGCCCGCATGAAACGAGTCGCGGTGTATCGCCACAGGGTAGGCACGGCGGGGGAGTCTAGCGGTTGAGGGTGGTCGAAGGGAGTGCAGCGCTGGGCGGGCCGCTGCCCGGCTCGGTGCTCACCGCGGGCAACTTCGACGGCCTCCACGTCGGACACCGCGCGATCATGGACACGGTCACGAGCCGGGCCCGGGCCCTCGGCGGGCCGGCGGTCGTGTACACCTTCGAGCCCCACCCGCGAAAGGTCCTCCAGCCCGATCGGGCGCCCAGGCTGCTCACCACGCTCGAGCAGAAGCTCGAGCTGCTCGAGGCCCGGGGCGTGGACGTTGTGATCGTGGAGCCCTTCACCCTCGAGTTCGCCCAGGTTCCCCCCGAGCGATTCGTGCGCGAGATCCTGCACGAGCGGATCGGACCCAGCGAGGTCTACGTCGGCTACGACTTCCGCTACGGCCGCGACCGCGAGGGGTCGATGCGCACGCTGACCGAGCTCGGCCCGCATCTGGGCTTCGCGGTCACGATCATTCCGGAGGTCACGGTGGGCGAGCGCGACGTCAACTCGACGCGCATCCGCGAGCTGCTCGAGGACGGCCAGGTGGCCGAGGCCGCGCTGCTGCTCGAGCGCCCCTACACGGTGCGCGGCGCGGTCCGCGTCGGCGACCGCCGGGGCCGCACGATCGGCTTCCCGACGCTGAACCTCGATGCAGAGAACGAGATCCTGCCGGCGCGGGGCGTCTATGCCGGGCACGTCCGTTTCCTGGACGAGGGCAAGCCCCCCGCCGGAACCACCTGGCCCGCGGTCACCAACGTCGGCAAGCGGCCCACCTTCAAGAAGGACGACCCGGTGCTCGCCGAAGCACACCTCCTCGACTGGGAGGGCGACGCCTACGGCCGGCGCGTCGAGATCACCTTCGAGCACCACCTGCGGGCCGAGAGGAAGTTCGAGGACGTGGACGCCTTGCGCGCCCAGATCGGGCGGGACGCCGACGCCGCCAGGGAGGCGTTGAGCGCGTGAGCCAGGCCGTACCCGCTTCGGCGGGCCGTCGCCGTCGCCCGCGCTGGTTGGATCCCCGGCTGTGGGTGAGCATCCTCATCACGGCGGCCGCCCTCTGGTACGCCTTCCGGGGCGTCGACTTCGCCAAGCTGGGCCAGGAGATGGCCCGCGCGAACCTGTGGATCCTCGTGCCCGGCTCGGTGGCGTCCTACATCGCGGCGATCTACGTGCGCGCGCTTCGCTGGCGCTATCTGCTCCGCGCGCTCGGCCACTTCGAGACGGGCACACTCTTCCGGGCCATGGCCGTCGGCTTCATGGCCAACAACCTGTTCCCCTTCCGCATGGGCGAGCTGGTCCGCTCCTGGCTTCTCGCTCGGGAGACCGGCCGGTCCGGTGCGGCGGTGCTGGGCACGGTGATCGTCGAGCGGGTCATCGACGCCGTCACGATCCTGGCCCTGGCCGCGCTGGTGCTGGGCAGCGCCGGGGCCCAGGCCACGGGCTTCGACCCGCGACAGGCCCTGCTCGTGCTCTCGGTGATCGCATCGGTGCCCCTGCTGGGCGTCGTGGCCCTGCGCCTGGCGCCCGACTTCTTCATCGGGATGGCCACGAGCGTGACCGGTTGGGTCCTTCCCGAGGGCTGGGTGGAGCGCCTGGAGGAGCTGCTGCGCCAGATCGCGGCCGGGCTGACGAGTCTTCGGGGCGGGACCGACCTGGCCTGGGTCGCTTTCCACTCGTTCCTGGCCTGGGCCGTGCTCTCGACGATCCCGTTCTACCTGGCGGTCGTGGCACTCGGGCTGGATCTCGGGGGCTTCCAGGCCGATCTGGGGGCCTCGCTGGTCCTGATGGTGCTGGTCGGCGCCGCCGTCGCGGTGCCCTCCGTTCCGGGCTTCGCCGGGACCTACCACGCGGCCTGCAAGGCCGCGCTGGTCCCGCTCGGCGTGGAGCCGGCCCTCGCCCTGGCGCTCGGGACCCTGGCCCATCTGGTCTTCTGGATCACGATGACCGGAGCGGGGCTGCTGGTGCTCCGCGCCCGCGGCACCGCCCTCGGGGAGGCCATGGCCGGCGCCGAGCCCGACCGGGGCCCGGACGAGCCCGCCCAGGGCTGAGCTTTCGGCCGCTCCTGCGGCTCCCGGTAAAGATCCCCTCGCGAGGCGCCGATAACCGGGCGGGTTCGCAGGGGTTTCCCACGGATGCAGGGACGAGGGCCAAGTGCCCGGTTTCCGGTCGGAGGGGGGACGCGTCGAGCCCGCGGGAGACACACGGGTGAACGAGCGGATCGGCGAGCTCCTCGTCAAGGAGAACCTGCTTACCACCGAGCAGCTGAAGCAGGCGCGCGATGGCGTCCGCAGCGCCGGCGGCCGGCTGGGCGCGCAGATCACCAAGCTCGGGTACCTGCAGGAGAACGAGCTCTCCGAGTTCGTCGCTAAGCAGTATGGCGTTCCCGACATCGACCTCGAGGACTTCGACGTCGATCCGTCTGTCATCCAGCTGATTCCCGAAGAGGTCGCGCTGAAGCACACCGTGCTTCCCGTGAACCGCGCCGGCTCGACCCTCATCATCGCGACGGCCGATCCGTCGAACATCTTCGCCATCGACGACATCAAGTTCCTCACGGGATACAACGTCGAGGTCGTCGTCGCGGCCGAGGAGCAGATCAAGCGGGCGATCGACCGCCACTACGAGCAGAGCTCCAGCATCGACGACATCATGGGCGACTTCGACGACTCCGACGTCGAAGTGCTCAACGACGAGGACGACGTCGACGTCCTGGAGCTGGC
>JAJDAR010000334.1 GCA_029261775.1 Deltaproteobacteria bacterium
CGCGCGTCTGGTCGAACACGAAGAGCGGTTTGTTGCAGAGCTTCGCGAACTCGGCGCCCCAGCCCGTGCCGCCCTTCACCGTGCCGTCATCGAGGATCCGGCCGACGACGTAGATCTCCTGCCCGTGGTTCACCTGGTGCCAGATGCTCTGCAGCACCTTCTTGAAGAGCGGTGTGTCCCGGTATTGGCGGTGCATGAGCCGGCTCACGTAGGCGAGGCTCACGTCCCCCTGGTTCAGCTCGACGTGGGTCAGCACGCGGATGCCGCGCGTGCGTGCGTCCTTGTGGCCCTCGAAGGTGAAGTTCACCTCCTCGATGCCGTGCCGCTCGGCGGCCTCGCCGAAGGCCGCTTCGGCACCTCCCGCAGCTCCGCTGTAGAGGATGCATTCATCCGCCTTCATCGTTCCTCCGCCTTCTCGAGCCTGGCCCGGTCGTGGGGTGGAGCCGAGCATACCGCCCGGCTGCTCCGCTCCGAAACCCGTCTCGCTTCAAGCCTTCCCCGCAGCGCGGAGACCTGCGACATTGGCGGCCATGGGTGGCGCCACGCCTTCCCCCAGCAATCCGTACGCGAATCCCGAGCTCTTCCGTTTCGTGGGGAGCATGGAGGGCGTGCCGGATTGGGTCGATCCGGCCGAGACCCCGGCCGAGCGGGCTGCCCGCTCGGGCTGGCGGGCGCGCGGCCACGCCCTTCTGGAGATGGGCGGCCAGCTGCTCCCGGGCCTCGTGCTGGCTTCGACCCTGGCCCTGTTCGGAAGGCAGCTCGCCGACTGGATGGGCCCGGCCGTCTTCGGCCTCGAGGACTCCCCGGTCTCCCCGATCCTGATCGCGATCCTGGTCGGGCTGCTCGTGCGGAACACCGTCGGCCTGCCGGCCGTCTACGAGGTGGGGCTCCAGCTCTGCTTGAAGCGGCTCCTGCGCATCGGGGTCGCGCTGCTCGGCATCCGTCTCAGCCTGGGAGCGGTCGGCTCGATCGGGCTCACCGCGCTGCCGATCATCGTCGCCTGCATCGCGACGGCACTCCTGCTCGTCACCCTGGCCGGACGCGCGCTCGGGCTTCCCTACAGGCTCGGCCTGCTGGTCGCGGTCGGCACTGCGATCTGTGGCAACACGGCGATCGTCGCGACCGCGCCGATCATCGGAGCGAGCGAAGACGAGACCAGCTACGCCGTCGGCACGATCACGGTCTTCGGTCTGCTGGCCCTCGTCCTCTATCCCTTCCTCGGCCACGCCCTGCTCGGCGACGACCCGGTCCGGGCGGGCCTCTTCCTGGGGACGGCGATCCACGACACGGCGCAGGTGGCCGGTGCCGGGCTGCTCTACGCCCAGCAGTACGGCGCTCCCGAGGCGCTCGACACGGCGACGGTCACCAAGCTCGTGCGCAACCTCTTCATGGTCGGCGTGATCCCGTTGATGGCGGTCCTCGCGCGCCGCCAGGCCGGCGCGGCTCAGACCAAGTCGCCGCGTCTCCTCGACCTGGTGCCGCTGTTCGTGTTCGGATTCGTGGCGATGGCAGCCCTGCGCACGATCGGCGACCTGGGAGAGGAGCCCTTCGGAGGCCTGCTGACGGCGCAAGCCTGGAAGGAGGCGATCGGGACGGTGGCGCAGCTGTCGGCCTGGTGCCTGACGATCGCGATGGCCTCGGTCGGGCTCGGCACCCACCTGAAGCGCCTGCGCGGTCTGGGGCTCCGTCCCCTGGCCGTCGGGCTGGTCGCGGCCATCGTCGTCGGGGCCGTGAGCGCGACGCTCTTGCGAGTCTTCTAGGCGCGAGCGGCCCTCGGTCGAGGCCTCAACCCTCGAGCAGGCCCCGCACCAGGCGGACGAGCTCGCCGGGTGGGAACGGCTTCGCAAGGAAGCCGGTCGCCGCCGTCTCGCGGTCTCCCAGGCTCACCTGCTGGTCGTTGTACCCGGAGACGAACAGCACGGGCAGCCCCGGTTCTCGTACTCGAAGACGGGCGGCCAGCTCGGGGCCGCGCATCTCGGGCATGATCACGTCGGAGACCAGCAGATCGATCGAGATCGAGTCGTCGGCGAGCAACGCCAGGGCCGCGGGGCCGCTCTCGGCATCGAGCACCCGGAAGCCCCCACGGCGCAGGGTTTCGGCGGCCAGCCGGCGGACACTCGCGTCGTCCTCGACCAGCAGCACCTGGGCGTTCGCGGGAGCCGCGCCGCCGGAATGCTCCCGTCGCTCCTGCGACCCCTGCTGGACGGGCTCGCGCTCGCAGCGTGGAAAGTAGAGCGAGACCTCGGTGCCGCTCCCCGGCGCGCTGCGCAGCCGGATGCCTCCGTGGCTCTGCTCGACGATCCCGTACACGGAGGCGAGACCCAGGCCGGTGCCGTCGCCGACCTCCTTGGTCGTGAAGAAGGGCTCGAAGGCGCGGTCACGCGTGTCCGCCTCCATCCCGGTGCCCGTGTCCGTGACGACCAGGCACGCGTGGTCGCCCGGCGGCACGCCCAGGGCGGCCGCCTCCTTCTCGTCGAGGGTGCATCGCGACGTGGCGATCCGAAGCGAGCCGCCCGTGGGCATCGCATCGCGGGCATTCGTGGCCAGGTTCACCAGCACGCGCTGGATCTGGTTCGGGTCGACCTCCACGCACCACGGAGCAGAGTCGAGCTCGAGCTCGAGCTTGACCTCCTCCCGGATCAGGCTCCGCAGGACGTTCTGCAGGTCGCGGACCAGATCGTCCAGCGTGACGCGACGCGGCCGCAGCACCTGCTTGCGGCCGAAGGCCAGCAGCTGGGCGATCAACGCGGCCGCGCGCTCCGCAGCCCTGCGGATTTCGACCGAGGCCTCGCTGTCGTCGAGCTCGTCGGCGTAGCCCGCGATGACGGTCAGGAGGTTGTTGAAGTCGTGGGCGACGCCACCGGCCAGCACGCCCAGGCTCTCGAGCTTCTGCGTCGCACGCAGCTGCTCGCGTTCGGCGCGCTCCCGGGTCACGTCGCGGCCCGCGAAGATCCAGCGCTCCTCTCCAGCGGGCGTCTGGTACCGGCTCGCCACGACCTCCTGCCACACGTGGTGCCCGTCGCGGTGACGATTGAGGATCTCGAAGCGCTCGCCCGATTTCATCAGTGTCTCGACGGGCGGAGTGCCTGCCTTCGGCGGGTCGGCCAGCAGCGCGGAGGGATGCCGGCCGACCATCTCGTCGGGGGTGTAGCCGAGGACCTCCTCGAAGCGCGGATTGGCGTAGAGGACGATCCCGTTCCGATCGGTCTCCGTGATGGTCTGGAACGAGTCCTCGCTGAGCGCGCGGAAGCGCGCCTGCTCCGCCGCCAGCCGGCGGGAGGCATCTTCGGCGCGGACCCGCGCCGCTTCGGCTTCGGCCAGGGCGCGGTTGCGCAGCGTCTCGATCAGCATGAACGCGCCGGTCACCACCACGGTGAAGGAAGAAGTGATCCATGCCGTCATGAGCGGCGGCGGCGCGCCCGGACCGAGGCGCTCGGCCTGGATCACCGCGAGCGGCCAGGCGCTGGCCAAGATGACGGAGCCCCAGATCCAGCCGTGTCGCATTCCGATCAGCAGGACCGCGGAGAGGGGCACCACGAACAGGAACACGAGCGACAGCGACTCGTTCCAGGCCAGGGCGCCCTGGCCGGCCAGATTCAGGAAGATCCCCAGCGGGACCCAGCTCCCAGCAGCGGACGACGACCGGGTCAGCCAGAGCGTGGGCAGGACCAGGAACCAGCATGCCGAGGCCAGCAGCGAGAGATGGCCGCTGACCGTGAGGCCACTGCGATGGGCGACCCAGGCACCGGCCAGGCCCAGCACCAGCAGCGCGGGCCAGATCGCGACCAGCAGCCGCAGCTTGCCCCGCTTTTCGGGGCCCGCGGCCGCCAGGGCCGCGGCCGGCACGAGCGTATCGAGCCAGGCCAGGTCCCTCAGGTTCTGCGTCGTCGGCAACCGCACCTTCCCCCGGAACTGGCCAGCATATCGCCCCATCGGTCGAGCGCACCGCCGTGAGCATCGAGCAGAAGCCTGACCCTCCTGGGTCCAACGCCCGAGAGCGGGGATTTCGGCCTACCCTCCGCGAACGCCACTCGGAGGGAGCCCATGCCCGACTTCATCCTGCAGAACGCCCAGCTGCTCGACGTGCGGGCCGGGGAGCGACGCCCTGGCAGCCTGCGCGTCGAGGACGGACGCATCGTCGAGATCGGTGTAGGAGAGCTGCGGGCCGACGGGGTGCGCCGCATCGACGCGCGAGGACACACCGTGATGCCGGGGCTGATCGATGCCCACGTCCACGCCGTGATCACGACCATGAACCTGGCCGCGATGATGAACAAGCCCGCGAGCCTGGTGGCGCACGAGGCGGGCCGGATCCTCGGGCGGATGCTGGCGCGAGGCTTCACGACCGTGCGCGATGCCGGGGGAGCCGACTGGGGCCTGGCCGAGGCGGTGGACCGCGGTCTCGTGGCGGGGCCTCGGATCTTCCACGCAGGGCGCACCCTGAGCCAGACCGGTGGCCACGGCGACTTCCGACCGCGGGGGGACGACGTGGAGGTGTGTGCGTGCCGGGTGCACACGACCGGCTTCAGCCACGTCGCCGATGGTGTTTCGGCCGTCCGCAAGGCGGCTCGCGAGGAGCTCCGGCGGGGTGCGAAGCAGGTCAAGATCATGGCGTCGGGAGGCGTCGCCTCGCCGACCGATCCGATCGCCAACGTGCAGTACTCGGCGGAGGAGATGCGCGCGATCGTCGAGGAGGCGGAGGGCTGGCAGACCTACGCCATGGCGCACGCCTACACGCCCGCAGCGATCCGGCGCGCGGCCGAGGCCGGGGTTCGCACCATCGAGCACGGCAACCTGATCGATGCGCCGACCGCGCGGCTGGTCGCCGAGCGCCGCGGCTTCCTGGTCCCGACCCTCGTCACCTACTACGCGATCGACGAGCTGGGCCGGCAGCTGGGCTTTCCCGAGGTGAGCCAGCGTAAGGTCAAGGACGTCCTCGATGCGGGGCTCGCCTCCCTGGAGATCGCCCGCGAAGCGGATCTCCCGATGGGCTTCGGAACCGACCTGCTGGGCGAGACCCACGAGCAGCAGAGCCGGGAGTTCGTGCTGCGGGGCCAGGTGCTGCCCGCCGCCGACGTGATCCGCTCCGCGACCCTGATCAACGCGCGCATCCTGAACCGGGAGGGCGAGCTCGGCGAGCTCGTGCCCGGTGCGCGTGCCGACCTGCTCGTGGTCGAAGGCGATCCCCTGGCCGACCTGGGGCTCCTCGAGGGCCAGGGCAAACACCTGCTCGCCGTCGTGAAGGACGGGGAGTTCGCGGTGGACCGGCTGGACTGAAGGCCGGCGCGCCCGCGCTAGGCCGAGCCGATTCGATCCGCATCGGGCAGCCCACGCAGGCCAGGGCCGGCCCGGACCGTGACCTCGCGCGGATCGATCCGCGTACCGCACGCGGAGCACGACGGCTCCGCATGCATGACGTGGCCGCACGTCCGGTGGACATGCTCGACCGGCGCTCCGCGTCCGTCGTCGTGCCAGCGGTCGCCCCAGTGGACGAGGGCCATGATCACCGGATGGAGGTCGAGGCCCTTCGGGGTCAGGCGGTACTCGTCGCGCGGGGGCCGCTCCTGGTAGCGCCGTCGCTCGAGGATGCCCGCTGCCACGAGCTTCTCCAGCCGGTCGGACACCAGATTCCGGGCCGCTCCCGTCCGTTCCGCGAAGTCGGCGAAGCGCCGGGTGCGCAGGAAGGCCTCCCGCAGCAGGAGCAGGGTCCAGCGGTCGCCGATCTCGGACAGGGCCCGGGCGATGGAGCAGGGCTGCTGGTCGATCTCGTCCCATTTCATGCTTGCCAGAGTCCATCGCATTCGGTTTCATTTCGCAACCCACTCCCAGCGCCCGAGGAGCCCCGATGAGCGATCTCGCCCACGTCGACCCGTCCGTCTCCCGCACCCCCCTGCCGCTCGAGGCCGACGGGCTCTCCACGGTGTGCGTGCTCTGCAGCCACAACTGCGGACTCTCCGTCGATGTGAAGGCCGGGCAGATCACCAGGATCCGCGCCGACGAGAGCAACCCCATCTCCAAGGGCTACCTGTGCAACAAGGGCTTCAGCGTGGGGCGCTATGCGCACCACGATCAGCGCACGAAGCATCCGCTGCGGCGCCGCACCGACGGCAGCTTCGAGCGCATCGACTGGGACACGGCGATCCGGGAGATCGGCGAGAAGCTCGGCGCGATCCGCGACACGCACGGTGGCCGGGCGATCGCGCTGGCCGGCGTCGGCGGTCAGGCGAATCACATGGATGGGAACTACGCGCTGACCTTCCTGGATGCGATCGGCTCGCCGTGGTGGTTCAACGCCTTCGCCCAGGAGAAGACGCAGCACTTCCTGATCGACCACTGGATGTTCGATTCGACGCCGCAGTCGTGGTTCCACCCGGACATCGAGCACACGAAGCTGCTGCTCATGATGGGCACGAACCCCCGGGTCTCGAACCGCGGGCACAATGCCAACGACACCTTCAAGCGCTTCGAAGAAAGCCCCGACCAGCGCATGATCGTGGTCGATCCGCGCGAGACCGAGACGACCCGACAGGCGGACCTGCATCTCAAGACGAAGCCGGGAACCGACGCGTTCCTGCTGCTGGGGCTCGCGGCGACGCTCGCGACGACCGAGGGCATGGCCGACGCGGCGTTCCTGGAGCAGCACACGCGCGACTTCGACGTGCTGCAGAAGGTGCTGGCCGAGGTCGACGTGCCCGAGATGGCGCGGCGTTGTGGACTCACGACGGAGGCGTTGCAGGGCGTGGCGCGGGAGCTGGCGGGCGTCGAGTCGGCCGCGATCATGTTCGACCTGGCGGTGGAGCAGCTGCCCTATTCGACGTTGATCTCCTACCTGATCCGCGTGATCTCGACCTTGACCGGGAATGCGGCCCAGCCGGGCGGCAACCTGTTCATCGAGACGCAGTCGCCGCCGGAGTGGAACCCCAGGCGGTTCGAGGAGCCGGATCGGACGCGTGCGGCGAACATCCAGGGCATCCGCGCGATCGGTGGCTATCCGATGTGGTCACCGACCCTGCTTTCCGAGGAGATCACGGTCGATCATCCCGAGAGGATCCGTGGGCTGATCGTGGAGGGGGCGAACCCGATCCTCTCCTACTCGGACGCCAATGCCTTCCGGGAGGCGCGCGAGCAGCTCGACCTGCTCGTGGTGATCGACCCCGCCATGACGGAGACCGCCGAGATCGCCGACTACGTGCTGCCCACGCCCTGTGGGTACGAGAAGTGGGAGATCAGCGGCTTCCCGCGCGGCTACCCGGAGATCTTCGTGCAGCTGCGGCCGCCGGTGATCCCCGGGCCGGAGGACGCGCTGCCCGAGCCGGAGATCTACGTGCGGCTGGCGGAGCAGATGGGGCTGGTCGGCGAGCCGCCGGCGGAGCTCTTCGAGCTGGCGGGGCAGGGAACGACGCCCGAGGGCGCCGCCGCGATCTTCGGGAAGGTCCAGGAGCTCGCGACGAACCGCGCGGAGATCCTGTTCTGGGGCTACCGCACGCTCGGTGCCGAGCTGCCGGCGCCCTCCCTGATCGCGGTCTGGGTTCTCGCCCTCCAGAACGCCTTCGGCCGTCGCGAGGCGGTGCTGCGCAGCTTCGGGGACGACTGGAAGGACGCGGGGCCCTTCGAGCTGGCGATGGAGATCTTCCGGCGCGTCCTCGACCACCCCGAGGGCGTCGAGATCGCCCGGGCCGTCCCGCCCGAGGAGAACTTCGCGTTCAACGTGGGCTACGAGGACAAGCGCGTGCGGCTCGTCCCCGAGGCGTTGATGCCCGAGATCGCGCGGGCGATGTCGAACGACCTGCGCCAGGACCCGGACTATCCCTTCGTGCTGGCCAGCGGTCTGCGCACGCAGTGGAACGCGAACACCATCCAGCGCGACCCGAAGTGGCGGAAGGGCAGGGGGCCGCACTGTGCGCTGCACCTCTCGCCCGAGGACGCCAGCCGGCTGGGTGTGGCCGAGGGGGATGCGCTGCGCATCCGCACCAGGCGCGGCGCCGTCGAGCTGCCGGCGGCCCTCGACGAGCGGCTCCAGGCCGGCCACGTCTGGATCCCGAACGGCTTCGGCATGGCCTACCCGAGCGGCGCCGACGGCGAGCTGGTCACCCAGGGCGCCAACGTGAACGAGCTCTCGGACGCCACCGACCGCGACCCCATCAGCGGCTGCCCCCACCACAAGTACACCCTCTGCGCCGTCGAGCCCGTCGCCGCCTGACCCCGTTGACCCAGGGGTCGGGTCTCCCGGTCAACACTCGAGCTCCGGACTTAACGAAAGTCCCGGGCCATCTTCTTGAGTCTTAAGGAAAGTGCCGGGCCATTTTCTCAAGTAGGGGGAGTGCCGGGCCCTTTTCGTCGGGGGACGGGTTGATCGCGACTGCGCCCTTTTTCTCGTTGGGGCTGGATAAGTACCCATAGGGGGTATAGGTTCCAGAGCATGAAGGAAGAGACGCGTGGGCAGGCTCGGACCCGGCTTCGGAAGATTGCGGGGCAGGTGGCCGGGCTGGAGAGGATGATCGACGAGGATCGGTACTGCGTGGACGTGCTGATGCAGATCGCGGCGGTCCGCGGGGCCCTCGATCGGATGGGCAAGCTCTTGCTCGAGGGCCACGTGCAGACCTGCGTGGCGGACGCGATGCGCAGTGGCCGCAAGAAGGACGCGGACGAGAAGGTCGAGGAGCTGATCGAGGTGTTCTCGCGCTTTGCCCATGTCGGGGGCCGCTGACATGAGCTCCCTCGTGGATCCGGTCTGCGGGATGGCGGTGGAGCCCGGCGGGCCGCGCACGCACACCCACCGGGGCGAGCTCTACGCCTTCTGTTCGGATCGATGTCTCGAGCGTTTCCGCGCCGACCCCGACGCCGTCCTGCGCGCTGCGGGGGCGTCGGAGCCTGCGGCGCCCGGCTCGAAGTGGACCTGCCCGATGCATCCCGAGATCGTGAAGGACGGACCGGGAAGCTGTCCGATCTGCGGCATGGCGCTCGAGCCGATGGACCCTCTCGCCGGCGACGACGAGAACCCCGAGCTGGCCGACATGACCCGGAGGTTCCTGATCGCTGCGGCGCTGACCCTGCCGGTCTTCGCGCTGGCGATGGGCGAGATGCTGCCCGGCGACCCGGTCGGGCGCTGGGTTCCCGATGCCGTGAACCGTTGGGTCCAGGCCCTGCTCGCCACCCCGGTCGTGCTCTACGCCGGCTGGCCCTTCTTCGTGCGCGGTGCCGCGTCGCTCCGTTCGCGCCACCTGAACATGTTCACGCTGATCGCGATCGGCACGGGCACGGCCTGGTTGTACAGCGCGTTCGCCGTAGCCGCGCCGGGGCTGTTCCCCGCGGCGTTCCGGGAGGCCCACGGCGGCGTCGCCCTCTACTTCGAGGCAGCGGCGGTGATCGTCACCCTGGTCCTGCTCGGGCAGGTGCTCGAGCTGCGCGCGCGCAGTCGGACCGGAGCCGCGATTCGCGCCCTCCTGGGTCTGGCGCCGAAGACCGCGCGCCGGGTAGAGCCGGATGGGAGCGAGGCCGACGTCCCCCTGGACGACGTGCAGCCCGGGGATCGCCTCCGCGTCCGCCCCGGCGAGAAGGTCCCGGTGGACGGCCGGGTGCTCGAGGGCGTGAGCGCGATCGACGAGTCGATGATCAGCGGCGAGCCCATGCCCGTGACCAAGCGCGAAGGCGATGCCGTGACCGGCGCCACGATCAACGGCACGGGCTCCCTCCTGATCGAGGCGGAGCGCGTGGGCGCAGAAACCCTCCTGGCCCAGATCGTGCGCATGGTCGCGGAAGCCCAGCGCAGCCGCGCGCCGATCCAGGGCCTGGCCGACAAGGTGGCGGCTTGGTTCGTGCCGGCGGTGCTCGCCGTCGCCGTGCTCGCGTTCGCGCTCTGGGCGCTGCTCGGTCCCGATCCCCGCCTCGCCCACGGCCTGCTGGCGGCCGTCGCGGTGCTGATCATCGCCTGCCCCTGTGCGCTCGGCCTGGCCACGCCGATGTCGATCATGGTGGCGACGGGCAAGGGAGCGCAGGTCGGCGTCCTCTTCAAGAACGCCGAGGCGATCGAGATCCTGCGCGACGTCGACACGCTCGTCGTCGACAAGACCGGCACCCTCACCGAGGGTCGTCCGAAGCTGGTGGCCGTCCACGCCGCCGGCGGCGGAGACGGAGCCCGGCTGCTGCGAATGGCGGCCTCCCTGGAGCGCGCGAGCGAGCATCCCTTGGCCGCGGCGATCGTGGAGGGCGCGCTGCAGCGCGAGCTCGAGCTGTCCGACGTCACGGACTTCGAATCCCACACGGGACGCGGTGTGACGGGTCTCGTCGACGGAGAGCGGGTCGTGCTCGGCAACAGCCGGCTGATGGGCGAGCTCGGCATCGACGACGCGGAGCTGGCGCAGATCGCGGAGGAACTGCGCGGGCGCGGGCAGACCGCGATGTCCGTCGCGATCGGCGACCGCTTCGCGGGCATCCTGGCCGTCGCCGACCCGATCAAGGAATCGACCGCGCCGGCCGTGGCGGCGCTCCACCGCGAAGGTCTCCGTCTGGTGATGATCACCGGCGACAACGAGACGACCGCGAAGGCGGTGGCGGCCGAGCTCGGTCTCGACGAGGTCGTCGCCGACGTCCTGCCCGAGGGCAAGGCCCAGGCCGTGCGCGAGCTGCAGGCCCAGGGGCGTGTCGTGGCCATGGCCGGAGACGGCATCAACGACGCCCCCGCTCTCGCCCAGGCAGACGTCGGCATTGCGATGGGTACCGGCACCGACGTCGCCATGGAGAGCGCAGGCGTCACCCTGATCGGCGGCGACCTGCGCGCGATCGCGCGTGCGCGGGCGCTCTCCCGCGCGACGATGGCCAACATCCGCCAGAACCTGTTCTTCGCCTTCTTCTACAACGCGCTCGGTGTACCCATCGCCGCCGGCGCGCTCTATCCCATCACGGGTCTGCTGCTGAGCCCCATGCTGGCCGCTGCCGCGATGAGCCTGAGCTCGGTCTCGGTGATCGGCAACGCACTCCGCCTTCGCCGGGCGCGGGTTTGAGGCCGCTGGACATGGGATCCCGGCGCGGTGAGGCGAATTCCATCCGCCCGGTCGGGTTGCGGGGGCTGCGCTCAACCCGAGCCCCGGATCGGACGAAGTCCCCCGAATCGAGATGGACTCCCGAGCGTCCGTCTGGTAGAGGAACCTCATGGCACCGCGCCTGAAGCAGCTCCTGCGAATCGCCGGTCTGGCCCTCGGGCTGGCGATCGCGGCCGCCCCTGCCGTGGCGTCGATCTGCGACACGTGCTGCTGCGATGCCACGCCATGCCACGAGTCCGCGGAGCCGTGTGCGTCGCTCGAGGCCACCCCCTGCTGCGAGGGCGCCCCGCCGGCCTCGCTTCCGAACGTCACCCACGTCCAGACGGGCTCGGCGCCGGCGGTCGGCGTCGGCTTGCCCGCCCTGCCGCCGCGGCAAGAGACCTGCTTCCCGGCCGTCTCCAAGGATCTCGAGGCCCAGGCCTCGCCGTTACGCCTCTCGGTCGTCCTGCGCATCTGATCCACGTCCTCGTCCCGGTTCCGGTCCGGTCGCCGTCTCGCGCCGGTCCCTTCCGCCTCGAACGAGGAGCGCCACGATGCGTCTCTCCCTCCCGTGCGCCTTGCGAGGCCGCACGGCCGTTCTTCACGTCGCGTTCGCGATCCTGCCCCTCACCGGGTGCGCAGGCATGTCGCTGGCACCCGGGATCGCGCCCGCAGCCACCGAGCTTTCCAGGCCCCTGGCCCTTCCCGAGCCAGCGACCGACCCCTTCGCAGGTCGGCCCACCCTGGAGCGCTCCGAGCTCGTGCGCGCCGCGCTCGAACGCAACCCTTCGCTTCACGCGGCCCGGCACGCCTGGCGCGCCGCGCTGCTCCGCGAGCCGCAGGTCACCGCGCTGCCCGACCCGACCGTGGGTTACGGCCTGGCACCCCGTTCGCTGGGCGCCCGCAACGTCGACGTGGGGCACGTGGTGGACGTCGCCCAGACCTTTCCCTTCCCGGGCAAGCTCGCGCTGCGCGGCGAGGTCGCCGAGGCCGAGGCCGAGGCGGCACGAGGCGATCTGGGCGGTGTACGGCTGAGCCTGGCGGTGATGGCGAGCCGCCTCCACGACGAGCGCCACTTCCTGGCGCGGGCGGTCGAGATCACCGGCGAACACCTGGCGCTGCTCGAGACCTTCCAGCGCATCGCGCTCGCACGCTACGAGGCGGGCGAGGCCAGCCAGCAGGATCCGCTCCAGGCGGAGGCTGAGCTGGCCCGTCTCCTCCAGACCGAGATCGAGCTGCGCACCGCGGTGCGTCTCAATCGCCAGCAGATCAACACGCTCCTGCATCGTCCGCCCGACGCCGAGCTGCCGCCGCTCCCCGCCTCGTTCTCCCCGCTTCCGGTTCCGTTCGAGGTGACGGAGTCCGGGCAGCTCGCCGGTGTCGCGCTCGAGGGTCGCCCCGAGCTCTCGGCCGCGAGCGCGCGCGTGCGGGCACGCTCCGCTGGGGTCCGGGTGGCCCAGCTCGACTTCCTGCCCGACGTGACCCTGGTCGGCAACTACAACGGACGGATGCCCGCCGAAGAGGTCCGCCCCTTCGTGGGCCTGCGCTTCGAGGTACCCCTGCAGCTCGGTCGAAGGCGCGCCGCTCTCGCGGAGGCGGCGGCCAGGCTCGCGCGGGCCGAGAGCGAGCGGGCCGTGACCCGCGACGAGATCGAGCGCTCCGTCCACGAAGCCGCCGACCGCTGGCGCGAAGCGAATTCCAGCTTCGACTTGTTCGCCGAGCGGCTCCTTCCCGCGAACCGCAACCGGGTTGCCGCAGCCCGCGCCGGCTTCGAGACCGGAGGCAACAGCTTCCTCGAGCTGATCGACGCGGAGCGGGAGCTGCTTCGCGTTCAGCTCGACCACGAGCGGGCGAGGGTGGTCGTGAGCGGACGAGCCGCCGAGCTGAGCCGCGCCGTCGGCTTCGTGCCCGGCGAAGAGGGGGAGACCCGATGAACGCGCGAACGAAGTCCCGCCGTCCCTTCGAGCTGGCAAGGGGCCGAACCGGCTCGCGGCTCCTCCTCATCCTGGCCGTCGCCGGCCTGGTCGCGTGCAGCGGGTCCCGCTCCGAGCCCACCCGGGTTTCGACCGCCGACCTGGAGCTCGAGGCGTCTCTCGAGCCTGCGGCGGGGCGCATCGGTGCGAACCAGCTCTGGATCGAGCTCAGCGACGCCGACGGCAAGCCTGTCCGCGATGCGGACCTCGCCGTGAAGGTCCACATGGTGGCGATGGGTGCGATGCCGCCGATGGGCGGAGCCGCGAGCGTGTCCGAGACCGAAGCCGGGCGCTACCGCGCGGACTTCGAGCTCGAGATGGGCGGAACCTGGATC
>JAJDAR010000335.1 GCA_029261775.1 Deltaproteobacteria bacterium
CAGAGGCGCACGACGTCTCCGCGGAAGCGCTCGTAGAGCGCGCCGAACGCCTCGCTGTCTCCGAGCTGCACGCGGCGCAGCAGCGGCACGAGATCCTGCGCCGGCTCGCGACCGGCGGGATCCTGGCTCGTCATCGCCGGAGTCTCGGGCTTCGCCCACGAAAGGACCATCCTGCCTGGATCTACGAGCCGGCCCGCCGTGATCTTTCAGGAGAATCGGCGAATCGCGAGAGATCTCCGACCCCCGCGGGGTCAGCTGTAGCGAGCCTGCTTGCCGCGCGACGGACCGTGGTGCTTCACGGCGTCGGCGAGGTCGGACAGGAAGGCCTCCGCGACCGTCAGGTGCTTGGGACTCAGCATCAGGTGCAGGGCATCCGGACCGTGCTGGCGATCGATGCACCAACCCTTGTCGTCCATGGCATCGCCGACCGCGAAGGGGTCCACCCCGGAGCCCTCGCGGGCCGTGAAGGCGAACACGCTCATCAGCGGCTTGCCCACCAGGCACAGCTCGGGAAGCGCCTCGATGCCTTGCTGGAAGCGGCGCGTCGCGTCGCGGATCTGTCCGGCGAGCTCGACGTAACCGTCCTCGCCGAGGTAGTGGAGGATCGACCAGGCCGCGGCAATCGGCGCGGCCGGCCGCGCGCCCGCCATCGCAAAGGAGAGATAGAGGCCGCCGGGCCAGCGGTCGTAGAGGAAACGCTGATACTTCTTCAGGTGCTCCCCGTCCCGGTGCAGCACCACGGACGCCCCCTTCGTCGCGTAACCGTACTTGTGCACGTCGGCCGACATCGTGGTGACCCCCGGCACGCGGAAGTCGAAAGGCGGCACCGGCTCGCCGAGCCGCTCGTAGAAGGGCAGCAGGAAGCCGCCGAGACAGGCATCCGTGTGGAACGAGATGCCGCGCTCGGACGCAAGCGCCGCCAGCTCCGGGATCGGATCGGCGGTCCCGAACGGATAGTTCGGCGCGGACCCCACGACGACGGCGGTCTGGTCGTCGATCAACGCTGCCGCGGCGTCGAGGTCGGCGCGGTAGTCGTCGTCCAGCGGGATCTGGACGTGCTCCATCCCCAGGTAGTGGGCCGCCTTGGCGAAGGCCGGATGCGCCGAGACCGGCGCGATCAGCTTCGGCCGGGTCACATCCCGCTCCGCCTTCGCGCGCTCGCGGGCTGCCTTCATCGCCATGA
The DNA here is from genome assembly GCA_029261775.1 of Deltaproteobacteria bacterium. Taxonomy (GTDB): domain Bacteria; phylum Myxococcota_A; class UBA9160; order UBA9160; family UBA6930. Next base: position 1,184 of record JAJDAR010000335.1, read on the forward strand.
TGATGCTCTCGGTGCCGCCGGAGGTCATGCAGCCCCCCGCGTCCTCGGGGCCGTGCAGCAACCCGCGGGCCACATCCACCACCTCGACCTCCATCTGCCGCAGGCTCGGAAAGCGCAGCGGATTGAGGGCGTTCTCGTAGAGGTAGAGCTCGTTCGCGTCGGCGAGCACGGCGTCCACCTCGTCGTTGGCGGGGTAGACCAGGCTGAAGGTGCGCGCACCGTGCCAGTCGGCGTCCTGTGCCTTGCGCTCGCGCATGCTGGCCAGCACGGCCTCGCGGCTCTGGCCTTGCTTGGGAAGGGTCATCAATGGCCTCGCAGGAAGGGCGCCGCAGCGCCGGGGTCGGGCCATCCTACCCCGGCCGGGGCCCGCTGCGGGAGCGGCGGAATCCCCGGGGAGCGGCCGCTGCGGGAGAGGCGGAATCCCCGGGGAGCGGCCGCTGCCGGGAGAGGCGGAATCCCCGGGGAGCGGCCGGTGCGGGAGAGGCGGGATCCGCCCTACGCTGCCGCGGATGACGGACCTCGACGACGCCTGGCTGGCCCGCGACCCGCTGCCCGAGGACCCGCTGCCCCTGCTGGCCACCTGGCTCGAGCAGGCCTTCGCCGCCCGGCAGCAGCAGAACCCCCATGCCGTCGCCCTGGCCACCTGCGACCCCGGCGGGCGTCCGGCGGTGCGGATGGTGCTCTGCAAGGCCGTCGAGCAGACACCGGGGGGCATCGTGTTCTACACCCATCGCGAGAGCCGCAAGGGTCGGGACCTCGCCGCCCTGCCCTACGCCGAAGCCTGCTTCCTGTTCGGACCGCAGGGCCGCCAGGCGCGCATCGCCGGCCGGGTTTCACCCACCTCCGACGCCGAATCGGACGCCTACTTCGCGACGCGCCCGGTGGAGAGCCAGGTCGGCGCCTGGGCCAGCGCCCAGAGTGAGCCGATCGGCTCCCGCGCCGACATCGAGGCCCGGGTCCAGGAGGTGGCAGACCGCTGGGGCGTCCCGACGCGCGGCGACGCGCCCTCCGACCGGGTTCCCCGGCCCGCGGCCTGGGGTGGCTATCGACTGATGGCAGAGCGGCTGGAGCTCTGGCACTCGCGACCCGGCCGGGTCCATGACCGCGCGGAATGGACGCGCGCCCTCGATCCCCAGCCGGGCGCGTGGCAGGCGACCCGCCTCCAGCCCTGAGCCGCGAACCCACCGGGGCCCAGAACGCCAAAGACCCGGAGCCACCGTGAGGTGCCTCCGGGCCTCCCTGGGAAGGGGATATTTGGCTTTTCGCCCGATATGTGGCGGCACGACTGCCGGCGTGTCAGGGCAATGCGCAAGAAAGTTCCGTCCCCCACGAATGAAGTGGAAAACGATCGGTAACCGGGTTCGTTTCAACCCGCCCTAACGATATTTCGTCCACTTTCAGGCTAGTCGCCCTCTAGGGACCGGACTACTCCCGTAGCTCCAGCACCACCACGAGATCGCCTCCCCGCCAGCTCGAACCGCCGAAGATCAACGGCTTGCCGGCACGCAGTCGGAAGTCCCCCTTGGTGCGGCCCATGTCGATCGCCACGAGCGCGCCCGGGCCCGCCGGGTCGATCGGGCGGAACCGGAACCGTTGACCGTCGGGAAGCTTCACCTGGCCGATCGCGTTGGCGGCCAGGCGGGCACCCTTCTGCTCGACGACGCGCAGGCCCTCGTAGCGGACCCTGGGCCGGAGCAGCCGGTCGAAGCGGGCCGCGTCCTTGCCGACGCTCCCGCCGGGTGTGGCGTGGAGGACCGACACCTGGAAGTCGAACTCCTGGGCGGCGGCCAGCGCGGGCACTGCGAGAAGCACGCCGATCAGGGCCGCCGTGCGCAGCACGCGCCGCACCGCCCTCGAAGCTGACAGGCCGCGCCGGGCGGCTTCAGAGGACGACACCGTCTCCCCTCCCCGTGCTCGGATCCGCATCCAGGATCCAGATGATGGTCGCCTCCCCGTCGTCCTGAAGCACGGCGGCCGAGCGTCCCCCCGTATCCAGCCAGCGCAGGGAGCTCGGATCGGGAGCATCGCCACCCCCGAGACCCACTGCCAACATCACGGCGACGGCCGCCGCGGCCAGACCCGCCGGTGCCCAGCTCGGAAGCCAGCCCCCGAAGTCGCGTGCGGCTCCCGCAGCCTCCGGGCGTCTCGGCAGGGCCGGTCGGATCGCCGACCACAGATCCGGGGTCTCGGCGAGGTCCTCGCTCTCGCGAAGCAGCTCGCCGAGGGAGCGCAGGCCCTCGAGCTCGGCGCGAGCGTCCGGGTCGCGGGCCAGCCGACGCTCGAAGCGCCAGCGCGCCCACCGACCCAGCTCGCCGTCGTGATAGGCGTGCAGCTGCAGCGTTCGTCGTTCCGTGTCACTCATGCGGGGTCTCCGGACGGCTCTTGCGCCCCTTCGGTCAGCCAGGTCTGCAGCTGCTTGCGGGCGTAGTGGAGCCGACTCATGACGGTTCCCTTCGGGATCTCGAGGGCCTTGGCGATCTCCGCGTACGAGAGGCCCTCGACCTCGCGCAGCAGCAGGGTCTCGCGAGCGGCCTCGGGCAGTCGCTCGATCGCGGCGGCCAGCTGCTCGCGCAGCTCCTTGCGCGCCACCTCGGCCGCGGGCGCGGCAAAGGTCACTCCCTCCACTTCGGGCAGGGGAGCCTCACTGAGCTGGCTCTCCACCGCGCCGCCCTCCTCGAAGGCATCGTGGCGGTCGGATTTGTCGCGGCGCTTGTGGTCGAGGCACTGGTTCATGACGAGTCGATACAGCCAGGTGAAGAAGCTCGAGCGCCCCTCGAAGCGAGGCAGCGCGGTCCAGGCCTTGAGGAAGGCATCCTGCACCGCATCCCGGGCGGCGTCCTCGTCGCGCAGCACGCGAAGTGCCAGACGAAAGGCGCGTCCCTGGTAGCGCTCGACGAGGACCCGGTATGCATCCGGGTCTCCGGCCTTGGCCTGGCGAATCGCGTCCTGATCGGACGGCCCGCCCCCTTCGGCGGTCAAACTGTCTCCCTCACGGGCTTGTGCCGGTTCGACGCCCCGGGGGCCCGGCGTATTCAGTGGGCCTCGCGCCAGTCGGCCCCGGTCCCGAGCTCCACGACCAGGGGCACCTCGAGGGCGTACACGCCCTCCATCAGCTTGCGGACGCCCTCGCCGAGCCGATCCGCCTCACCCCGGGGCACGTCGAAGACCAGCTCGTCGTGGACCTGCAGGATCATCCGGCCGCGCAGGCCTTCGTCGCGGAGCCAGTCGGCGATCTCGATCATCGCCTTCTTGATCAGGTCCGCTGCCGTGCCCTGCACGACGGTGTTCACCGCCATCCGCTCGGAGGCCTGGCGCAGGGCCCGATTGCGCGAGCCGAGGTCCGGCAGGTAGCGGCGCCGGCCCAGCAGGGTGGTCACGTAGCCCTCCCGCTTGGCCGCCTCCTTGGTGCCGTCCAGGAACCGCTTCACTCCGGCGTACTCCTCGAAGTACCGGTCGATGGTCTGCTGGGCCTCGGCCTGGGCGATGCCCAGCTGGTTCGAGATGCCGAAGGCGCTCGACCCGTAGATGATCCCGAAGTTGATGGCCTTGGCGGCGTCGCGCTGGGCAGGCGTGACCTCGTCGGGCTCGATCCCTGCGACCTCGGCCGCCGTGCGGCGGTGGACGTCCTGGCCGCTTTGGAAGGCGTCGATCAGGTTCGGGTCACCGGAGAAGTGGGCCATCAGACGCAGCTCGACCTGGCTGTAGTCGGCCGACAGGAGCACGTTGCCCTCGGCAGGGATGAAGGCCTCGCGGATGCGGATGCCCTCGGCCGTCCGGATCGGGATGTTCTGCACGTTCGGATTCGAAGACGAGAGGCGACCGGTCGCGGCGCCCGTCTGGTGGAAGCTCGGGTGGATGCGCCCCGTCTCCGGATCGACGAGAGGCGGAAGCGCATCGATGTAGGTGCTCTTCAGCTTCGAGAGCCTGCGGTAGCCGAGGATCTCCGCGGGCAGGTCGTGGTGGCCGGCCAGCTGCTCGAGCACCCCCTCGTCGGTGGAGAAGCCCGTCTTGGTCTTCTTGATCGCGGGCAGCTTCAGCTTGTCGAAGAGGATCACCTGCAGCTGCTTGGGGGAGGCGATCGTGAACTCCTCCCCGGCCAGCTCGTAGATGCGACCCTCGATGTGCGACAGCTCGCTCTCGTACTCGCGGCTCAGCTCGCCGAGCTTGTCCTCGTCGATGCGCACTCCGGCACGTTCCATCTCGGAGAGCACCCGGGTGAGCGGCAGCTCGATGCCTCGGTAGAGCTCGTCGATCCCGTCCGCCGCGAGCCTGTCGGCGAGCACGTCCGCCAGGTCGAGCAGCGCCGACGCCTCCTCCCCAGCCCAGGGTGCGGCTGTCTCCACCGGCAGCTCGTGGGCCGGAATCGCCTTGGCGCCCCGCCCTGCCACCTCTTCGAAGGTCGCCAGCGATCGCGAGAGGAGCTTCTGGGTCAGTGCACTCGTGGTCCGGTGGGCCGCCGGATCGAGCAGGAAGCCCGCCAGCTCCACGTCGAAGTCGGGCAACGGCAGCGGATGGCCGGCCTCGGCGAAGGCGGTCTGCAACCGCTTCGTCTCCCGCCCACCCCAACCGTCCCGAGCCTTCCGGGCCAATGCCTCGTACGCCTCGTCCCAGCCGATCTCGCAGCTGGGAAGCAGCGTCTGGAAGCCGATCGGCAGGTAGGCCGCGCGCTCGCCGCTCGCCAGCCCGAGGCCAGCCGGCTCGCGGACCCGGCCGCTGCTCGGATCGCCGCCGACCAGCACGAGGGTCAGCGGACCCCCTTCGATCGCGTCGAGCCAGGCATCCAGGCCCGCCTGGGTCGTCAGGACCTCGGTCTCGACCGGATCCCGCGGAGGCGGGGCTTCGGCTCCTTCGAGCTCCTCGAGCAGCCGCGTGAAGCCGTACTTGCGATAGAGCTCGGCCAGGGTCTCCTCATCGGCGACGGCCGGCGGCAGGCTCTCCGGCGTCTCGTCGAGCGGTACGTCGACCCGCAGCGTCGCCAGCTCTCGCGAGAGCCGGGCGGCGTCGGCCTGCTCGAGGAGCCCCTCGCGCGCCTTCTTGCCCTTCACCTGCTCGGCGTTCGCGAGCAGGGTCTCGAGATCGCCCCACTCGGTGATCAGCTTGGCGGCGCCCTTCTCGCCGATCCCCTTCACACCCGGGATGTTGTCCGATGGATCGCCGACCAGGGCCCGCACGTCGAGCAGCTTCCCGGGAGCCACCCCGAATCGCTCCTCGACCTCGGCGGGCCCGATGCGCTTGTCCTTCATGGTGTCGAGCAGCACGACCCGGTCGCCGACGAGCTGCATCAGGTCCTTGTCCGTCGAGACGATGACGACCTCCCAGTCTTCGGGGGCCTTCTCGACCAGGGTCGCGATGACGTCGTCGGCCTCGAAGCCCTTCACCTCGAGCAGCGGCAGCCCGAGCGCGGCGACCAGCTCCCGCGCCACCGGAATCTGCATCGACAGATCCTCGGGCTGCGCGTCGCGGTTCGCCTTGTACTCGGCATACACCTCTCGGCGGAAGCTCCCGCCGGGCGGGTCCATCGCGACCACGAGACGATCGGGCGCCTCCTCCCGCGTCACCTTGCGCACCATGTTCGCGAACCCGAGCACGGCGTTGGTGGGAAAGCCCTCGGCGTTCTTCAGCGGGGGAATCGCGAAGAAGGCGCGGTACAGGAAGTTCGCCGCATCGATCACGACCAGCCGAGGCACGGCCGGACGGTAGCAGAGGCGAGCCCCGTCCCGGCTCGGGCAGGCGTCCGAAGGGTGCGGGGCGAGCGTGGTGCCGACGGAGCCACCGCGCCGGTGAACGCCGCGCGAGCCGCGGCCCGATCTGCGCTGCTAGCCTGTGCAGGTGAGCGAGAACCCCCTCCCGCCGCTGCCTCGAAGGCGCACCGCCTTCCGTCCGCGCTTCACGCTCACCCTGCTCTACCTGGCCGGCTTCTTCCTGCTCTTCGCCTTGCTCCTCGCGCTCCCCGACCTGCTCGAGGGCGCAAGCCAGCTGCCTCCGGGCCCGGAGCAGCTGACCGACGAAGAGCTCGCACGCGCGGAGCAGATCGGCCGACGCGCACTCGGCGGCGGAAAGCTGCTCGGAGCGCTGCTGCTGTCGGTGATCGCCGTCGGCCTCGGGGTCTACCGCGATCTCTTGCCCGGCATGCGGGAGTAGACCGGGCCGCTGCACGGCATGCCGGAGTAGATCGGGCTTCCGCCGGCTCGCGTCAGCTCGCCCGCGTCTGGACGTAGGTCTCGACGTCGGCCACGGTCGTCAGGCCTTCGACGTCTTCGTCGGGCACGATGATGTCGAAGCTCTCCTCGAGCGCCATCACCAGCTCGACGACGTCGAGGGAGTCGGCGCCCAGGTCGTCGAGGATCCGAGCCTCGGGGACGACCTCGTCCGGATCGACGCCGAGCTGGTTGGCGACGATCTCACGCAAGCGATCGCGAAGCGGCTGGTTCATGCGAGACCTCCCTCGACGGACGAATCTCCCCGAGGCCGCGGGCCGTGTCAACGCGGAAGGTGGGAAGCGTGCCCAACTCGGGGCGCCGACCCCGGTTCAGTGCCGCGCGGGGGCGTCCGGGGAGCTGCGCATGCCCCGCAGGAAGATCTCGAGCATGTCGCCGAAGACCTGCTCCATCGGCCGATCGCGCAGCTTGCGCCGCGGCGCGTTCAGCTCCGTCTCGATCACACCGTTGCCCATCGTCCAGAGGATGTTCGCGATCTCCCAGCTGTCGCAGGGAGCGAACTCGCCGGCCGCCACGCCGCGATCGACCGCATCCGCCAGGATCTGCAGGCAGCTCTGCCACAGGCGGGTGATCTCCTGCACGATCGGATCGGGCAGGTCTCCGATCACGTCCTGGTTGTCGAGCGCCCAGAAGATCTGGAAGTGCTCCCGGTTGCGCGTCCAGTGATCGACGTAGAAGCGGCTCAGCTGTCGGATCTGGTCCGACGCGCGCGTGGGCCCGCGCACCGCCTCCTCCATCCGCTCCTGGAAGACGGCGCCCCCTTCGGCGAGAAGGGCGACGTACAGGTCCGCCTTGTTCTCGAAGTAGCGGTAGAGGGTTCCCTTGGCGACGCCCGCAATCTGCGCGACCTCGTCGAGGTTCGCGTTCATGAAGCCATCGCGAAAGAAGATGCCCCTCGCGGCCTCGAGAATCTTCTGGCGACCCTGACTCCTGCGATCAGACCCCGACGTCGTCACTGCCTTCGTATCGGTAGGGCTCGAAGAGCTTGGTGTTCAGATACCGCTCGCCGAAGCTCGGGATGATCGCCACCACGAGCTTGCCGGCGTTCTCGCTGCGCTTGCCGTACTCGATCGCCGCCGTCACGGCGGCCCCGGACGAGATGCCACAGAGGATGCCCTCCTCCTTGGCGAGTCGTCGGGCCATGTCGAAGGAGTCGTCGGCGCTCACCTTGATCACGTCGTCGATCAGATCCCGGTCCAGGACGTCCGGCACGAAGCCGGCGCCGATGCCCTGGATCGGATGCGGGCCCGGCGAGCCGCCGGAGAGCACCGGGCTCGCCTCGGGCTCGATCGCGATCGCCTGGAAGGAGGGCTTCTTCTCCTTCAGCACCTGCGCGACACCGGTGATCGTTCCGCCGGTCCCGACCCCGGAGATGAGTGCATCGACCTGACCGTCGGTGTCCTCCCAGATCTCGATGGCCGTCGTCCTGCGGTGCACTTCCGGGTTCGCAGGGTTCATGAACTGCTGCGGCATGAAGGCGTTCGGAATCGCCGCGGAGAGCTCATTGGCCTTGTCGATGGCGCCTCGCATGCCCTTGGCGCCCTCGGTCAGCACCAGCTTCGCGCCGAAAGCACGCAACGTGATGCGTCGCTCGAGGCTCATCGTCTCCGGCATCACAAGCACGCACTGGTAGCCCTTGACGGCTGCCACGAAGGCGAGCGCGATGCCCGTGTTGCCGCTGGTCGGCTCCACGATGACCGAGTCGGACTTGAGCAGGCCGTCTCGTTCGGCGGCCTCGATCATCGCGAGACCGATGCGGTCCTTCACGCTGGCGGCCGGGTTCTGGCTCTCGAGCTTGGCCACGATCTGCGCGTCTACGCCCGCGGTGACCTTGCGCAAGCGGACGAGAGGCGTGCGACCGATGAGCTGGGTGATGTCGTCGGCAATCTTCATGGGGATCCTCCGAGCGGGCGAGAATACCTCGGGCCTGCCCGCGAGTCATGGGAACAGGGTTTCCACGAGAACCGTTGCATAGCTGCCGCTCGGCAGGGCGAATCGCAGCTGCAGGGTCTCGTCGTCTTGCCACTGCGCCTCGAGACCTTCGGCTCGCACACGGAGCGGGCGGCGGGCTCCGCGCAGCCGCAAGCCCCGCGGTGCCCGGAACGGCTCCGGGGCCCCCCATTCGCGAAGCCAGCTCCGCTCCCGCTCGCCGGGCTCGCCCTGGGGTCGGGTCATGCGGGTCCCGACGATCGGACCGGATGGGCTGATCTCGAAGGCCGCGGCCCGCGCGCTCTCGCGCTCGGCGTCCTCCACCAGAAAGGCTGCTCCGGAGTCGTGCTTGAAGGCGAGCTCTCCGACTTCGAGCCGATCGAGGGGCAGGGCTCGCCGCTCGAGAACGCGGTTGAAGAGCTCCGCCTGATACGCGGAGACGAGAAAGCGGGCCGCCTTGCGATCCCGTCCCAGCGACGCGCCCATCAGGATCTCGCGTCCGCGGGCCGCGTTGTCGCCCTCCCGTCCGAAGCGTTGCCGACCGAAGCGGTTGGGGAGACCCTGGACCTGGAGGCGCGCGAGACGATCCTCGAAGCCCTCCCGCTCGGCGGGATCGATCCCGGTCAGGCGCAGCTCGAAACGATTGCCCTTGAGCTGGCCCGTGCGCAGCTTGTGGCCGTGGGCCCGGGCATCGAGCACCCGCCAACCCCCGCCCTCCAGAGCGAGCGCGGCCTCGACCGGCAGGCCCGGAACCGAGAACCATTGTCGGGTCACGGCATGCCGGTCCTTGCGACCCGCGAAGCCCACCTCCCGCGCCGCCACACCTGCGGCGCGGGCCAGCTCCCGCGCGACCCGCGTCGTATCGAGGCCCCGCTTCTCCACGTGCAGGTAGGTGTGCCCGCCCTCGCCGCTCGCCTCGAAGAGCGGGAGCTCGTCGACGACGAAGTCCTCCGGGGTCGCGGCGAGTCGCATCGCTTGGCAGTCCGGCCTAGAAGAGGGAGAGCTGGCTGACGGGCGCGTAGGAGCGTCGGTGGAGTTCACAGGGCCCGACCCTGCGCAGCGCCGCCAGGTGCTCCGCGGTCGCGTAGCCCTTGTGGCGCGCGAAGCCGTAACCCGGGTAGCGTAGGTCGAGCCGGCGCATCAAGGCGTCGCGGTGGACCTTGGCGACGATCGACGCCGCTGCGATCGAGGCGTCCCGTCCGTCGCCGCCGACCAGCGGGGTCTGCGGTGCCGTGAGCGCCGGGATCGTGCGGGCATCGACGAGCAGGTGGTCCGGCGCTTCGGGCAGCAAGTCGACCGCACGGCGCATCGCCTCGAGGGCGGCCCGGTAGATGTTGAGCCGGTCGATCTCCGCCGGCCACACTTCCGCCACGCCGACGCCGCGGGCCTGGGCGCGGATCTCCCGGTCGAGGCGCTCCCGTTCCTCGCGGGTCAGCCGCTTCGAATCGTCGAGGCCCGGCAGCTCGGGCTCGTCGATCAGCACCACCGCCGCCGCGACGACCGGGCCCGCCAGCGGCCCGACGCCGACCTCGTCGACCCCGGCCACACAGCGAGCGCCGTTCTCGCGCAAGGTGCGCCGCAGGCGGAACAGCGACTCGAGGCGTCGGCGCTCGCGGCCCAGCTTCGCCGCACGCTGGCGGCAGCGGCCCGCGAGGGCCATCGCGCCGCGACGCCCGTCCGCCTCGAGCTCCGCGGCCAGCCGCCGGAGCCCGGACTCCGAGCCGAGAGCGGCCGCCCGCTCCCGCAGATCCGCGAGCGCCGGAAGGGTCCTCACTCGCCGCGTTCGGGGCGCTCGCGCAGCCCGACCTTCTTCTCGACCGCGCGAAGCCTGCGCACGACATCGGGCAGGCGTGCCACGATCGAGGCGGAGCGATGCCAGGCGCGCTCTGCGATGGCCGGGAAGCCCCAGACGCGGCTACCCGGCGCCAGATCCTCGATCACGCCGCCGCGCGCCCCCACGAAGGTCCCCGCCCCGATCTCCAGATGCCCGGCTGCGCCGGACTGGGCCATCATGATCACGCGGTCTCCGAGCACGGTGGACCCGGCGATGCCGCACTGCGCCACGATGATGGCGTGCTCGCCGACCTCGACGTTGTGGGCGATCTGGACCAGGTTGTCGATCTTCGCGCCGCGTCGGATGCGGGTCGCGCCGAGTCGCCCGCGGTCGACGGTCGTGTTCGCACCGATCTCGACGTCGTCCTCGATCACGACGTGGCCGACCTGGGGCACCTTCTCGTGCTCGCCGCGCTCGTTGAACTCGTAGCCGAAGCCGTCGCCGCCGATCACCACGCCGGGCTGCAGCACGACCCGATCCCCGATCCGCGTGCCCTCGCGGACGACCACGCCGGCGTGGATCCAGGCGTCGCGGCCCACCTGCACGTCGTCGAGCAGGCAGGCGCCCGCGGCCACCACGGTTCCGGCGCCGACCCGCGACCCCTCGCCCACCACGGCACGGGGGCCGATCGCTGCGGTCGGGTCGACGTGGGCGCTCGCCGCCACGAAGGCGGCCGGGTGGACGCCGGGCTCCGGTCGCACGGGCGGGCGCAGCCAGGCCGTCACGCGCGCGAAGTCGAGGCTCGGAAGGGGCGTGCGGATCACGGGCCGCCCTCCGACGTCGATGCCCTCCGGTGCCAGCACCGCCCCGACCTTCGACGCCTCGAGCGCAGCGCCGTGGGCAGCCGAGCGCAGGAAGCCGAGATCGTGCGGACCCGCATCCTCGAGCGCGGCCACGTCGGCCACCTCGAACGCGGCGTCGCCCTCCAGGGGGCGGCCCCCCAGCCGCTCCGCGAGCTCTGCGAGCCGGATGGAACCCCCTACC
>JAJDAR010000336.1 GCA_029261775.1 Deltaproteobacteria bacterium
CCGCCGAGGGGCGCGGGGTACTGCGACGGCTCGATCACGTACTCGGTGTTCGGCGTGACGAAGGTGGCGCCGTGGTCGGACTCGATCAGCCGGCTCGTGACGATCTGCTGCGTCACGAAGTCCTTCAAGCTGATCACCGCCACGCGCGCGTTCGCCTTGTCGTTGATGAAGACGTACTCGCCGTCGTAGTCGCCGCCCGTCTCGCTCAGTGCGGGATGGTGCGTGTCGGCCCAGCGGAGCGGCACGTCCCGATCGCCCGATGCGATCAGCGCGTCGGTCTGGTCGCCGTAGCCGTAGCCCTGCCAGGGCTCGGGCGTGAAGACACCGATCACCTTGAGGATCCGCATGCTGGGCACGCCGATCACGATCAGCTGGCCGGAGTGGCCCCCCGATGCGAAGACCAGGTAGTCGTCGCGTCCGCCGGTCGGCGTGTAGGTCTTGAGCGCCGCGGTCACGTCCGCCTCGCTCAGGCCGCGCGCGGCCATGAGCCCGGCGATGTCGCCGTTGGTGCCGCCGCCTCCCGCAGAGGTGGCTCCGCCGGTCAGCCCGGCATCCTGCCCGCATCCCCAGGTCGCCAGGGCGAGCACCAGCACGGCTGCTCCGGTCACGATTCGCATCTTCATCGGATCCCCTCTCGATCGAGCCGGACACAAGTTCCGGCGTTGCGTCAGTCGGACTTCAAGTTCCGGAGGTATGCGACCAACGCCGCGACGACCTCGGGCTTGCCCGTCAGATCGGGATTGCCCGGCATCGTCGGGCTGCGCCCCACCGCTGCACCGCCGTACTGGATGATGTTGCTCAGGTGCTCGTCGCTGACCTCCGCCTGCCAGGCGGGCGCCTGGAAGTTTCGCGGCGGCGGCGTCAGGCCCTTCGAGGCGGGGCCATCGCCTGCCCCGTTGGGGCCGTGGCAGGTCACGCAGCGGGTCTCGAAGACCTGCTGCGCCTCGGCGACCGCGTCGACCTTCGGCGGCGCCGTAGGCTTCGCCGGGGCCTGGGCCCGGGGCGCCTGGGCCGGCATGGAGGGCTCTTGGCCCGATTCGTTTCCGCAAGCCAGGGCCACCGCGAAGAGCAGGATCGGAGCGATCCCGATTCGCGAGCTGCGCCATAGCGTCCCCATGGTCATCCGACCTCCTGGCCCGTGCACGGGCGTGCGAGTGATCGCACTCGCGGGTTTGCACGAGCCGCGCCAACCAAGGAGCCCGCCGCGCGAGAAGGCCAGGAACCGCGGGTTCCCCAAGGAAAACGAGGCCTTTGCGCGAGTTGGAACCGATGCGGTCGAAACGTCTCGCGGTCGATCCGGGGCCATTCGCCTCAATCCCACCCCCAAGGCGACCGGGGCTTTCTGCCTCAGGCTCCTTCGTCTGGAGGCGACGGGGCGCCGCGCCGCGAAGGGCGCGATGATCCCCGCGGTCCGCAGGACGGAGGATGACCATGATCCGGCTCTGGGAGCACCCGCTCTCGCCCTACGCGCAGAAGAACAAGATCGCCCTCCTGGAGAAGGGCGTGTCTTTCGAATCGGTCCCCCCCGAAGGCCTGGGTTCGGGCACCGGTCCCGAGGGCTTCCTGGCTGCCAACCCTCGCGGTGAGGTCCCCGTGCTCGTCGACGGTGACACCACGCTCTTCGACTCGACCGTGATCCTCGAGTACATCGAGGACCGCTGGCCGGAGCCACCCTTGCTGCCGACGGATCCGGCCGAGCGTGCGAGGGTGCGAACCCTGGAGGATGTGCTCGATACCCACTACGAAGCCATCACCTGGGGTCTCGGCGAGATCTTCGCGTTCGGTCGAGCCACCGGTGAGCTCGCCGAGCGGATGGTCGCCCGGGCGGGCGAGCAGCTCGCCGCGCATCACGCCTGGCTGGAGCCCCAGCTCGCGGGTGCAGACTGGCTCAACGGCGCGAGCTTCGGCTGGGGCGACGTCTGCGCAGCACCCTTCCTGAACGGCGCAGCGCGTTTCGGGCTGGGGCCCGCCGCTGGTTCCCGACTCGCGGCCTGGCTCGAGCGCGTCAACGAGCGACCCTCGGTCGCGGCGGCGCGCGAGGCGGCCCTCGCCGCCGCGGACTCCGGCGAGGTGGGTCTCGACGTGGTGCGCGAGCTGATCGAGAAGGGCGCCTTCCAGCGCGAGTACCGCGATCACCGGCTCGAGTGGATGATCAAGACGGGCGGTCTGCAGATCGTCGAGGACGGCCTGGCCAAGCGGAACATCCGCTTCGTCGAGTTCCAGGCCTGAGCCCGGCCCCTCGCCTCGCAGCGATTCCCGCCGACCTCGTCAGCGGGGCGGGTCGTTCAGCCCCTCGAAGCCGTAGCGGGTGTGCGGGCCGATGTGCAGCTGCTCGAGGACGCCGATCCCCTTGCGGTCGCCGCTCGTCGCCATCACGACCTGCTGGATGTGGAGGTTCTCGAAGGCATTCTCGTCGACCTCGTCGCAGCGGAAGGACTCGCCCCCGATCGCAAGCTCTCCCTTCCAGCGCCCGTGGCCCCACTCGGGATGCATGTACCCCAGGCCCTTCATGCGGAAGCACAGGACCGGGTCCAGCTGGATCTCCTCGCGCTTGCCCTCGTAGCTGAGCAGCGTGATCTCGGCCGAGCGCGCGCGACGCGTCCCCGGAACGAACTGCAGGTGATGCTCGCCTCCCGCCAGGAACTCGGTCCGCGGATCCTCGGTGCCGGGGATGTCGGCCGGGGTCGCATAGACCGGGCAGATCATGCCGTCGAAGTGCCAGGGGACCGCGTGGGCGTTCTCGAAGACACCCATGTGCGTGCAGCGATCCTCCCAGTGCAGCGGAGCCCAGAGGAAGAAGATCCCGCCCCGCTCCTGCGGCGGCGCGCCCGGGGGCGCCGGATCGCCGACCGGGCGAACCCCCCAGCTGCGATCCTTGGTGCCGAAGACCCGGGCCGGATCGATGCGCAGCGTCTTTCCCGCGTAGCGGATCTCGCCCTCCCAGTGGCCGAACTGGTTGAAGCGGGTCGCCTCCATGCGTCCCACGCGGCGCCGCGCGAGCTGATGCCCCTCCTCGATGTTGGCGGTGCGCGGAATCCACTGGAGCTCGCCCGCGATGCCGGTCTCGTTGTCGTCGAGGGTCACCTTGAGGCGCCGCATGGGCTCCTGGATGTCGAGGCGCCACGGCCCCACGGTCAGATCCGTCGGCTCCTTCGGCGCGCGGCGCGAGCCGTGGAAGGCGTGCTGCTCGCCATCGATGACGAGCGAGAGGGCGCAGTCCATGATCTCGAGATTCGGATACAGCGCGGCGCCGATGCCGAAGTAGAAGGCGCCATCGTCCTGGTAGCCGTTGAACCAGTAGCGGTCGTAGACGTTGCGGTCGCTGGTGGCCGGGTGGGCGAGCGGCTCGGAGGTCTGATGGATGGGATAGTCGTCCATCTGGGTCAGCATCTGCGGATTCCCTTCTGTCGGGCTCCGGGCGGCCCTGGTGGAGTGGGCGGTCGCTTCAGACCGCCCGGGTCGGAGTGAAGCGCACGGGCATCGCCTCGTAGCCCAGCACGAAGTTCCCGCGGCGGCGCGGCAGAGGGGCGTCGGGATCCGCGAGCGCCAGGTCGGGCAGCCGGTCGAGGACCTCCTCGAACAGCACCCGCAGCTCGAGGCGCGCGAGCTGGGCGCCGAGGCAGTGATGGCGGCCGAAGCCGCCGAAGGCGACATGGTCGTTGGGGCTGCGGCGGATGTCGAAGCGGTCGGACCCGTCGAAGACCGCCTCGTCGCGATTGGCCGACGGGTAGAGCAGCAGCATCCGGTCGCCTTCGCGGATCGGCTGGCCGCCGACCTCGACGTCCCGGGTCGCGGTCCGGTTCATGTTCTGGATCGGCGTCACCCAGCGCAGCATCTCCTCGATCGCTCCGGGCAGGAGGCTCCGATCGCGCCGCAGCGCTTCGAGCTGCTCGGGGTTCCGCAACAACGCCTCGAGGCCGCCGGAGATCACGTGCCGGGTCGTCTCGTCGCCGCCGACCAGGACGAGCATCGTCTCGAACACCAGGTCGTGGTCGTCCAGGCGACGGCCGTCGATCTCGGCGTTCACGACGAGGCTGACCAGATCCTCCGCCAGGCCTCCGCGGCGCTGCTCGACGGCCTTCAAGATGTACTCGGCGTACGCCTCGACGGCCGGGCCGACCTCCTCGCGAACCTCGTCACCCCCCGTGGCGAACAGATCGGACCAGTGCAGGAGCTGGGCGTGGTCGACCTCGGGCAGCCCCATCAGCTCGCCGATCATGTACATGGGCAGCGGCGTCGCGATGTCGCGCACGAAGTCGCAGGCGCCCCGCGCCGCCACCGCGTCGATCAGCTCGCCGACCTTGCGACGCAGGTAGGGCTCGTGGTCCTGCACACG
>JAJDAR010000337.1 GCA_029261775.1 Deltaproteobacteria bacterium
GAGCCCGTGTCGGAAGAGGACCTGCTCGACTCCGGCGGCCGCAACCGGATGCTCGCTTTCCCCTATACCAAGCTGCACAACTCCCAGTGGAACGTCGACCAGGCCGCGGCCCTCCTGCTCTGCGCGGCCGAGACCGCCGACGCGCTCGGCGTGCCGCGGGAACGGCGGGTCGTGCTGCGTGGCGTCGCCGACTCGAACTTCATGCTCCCCCTCTGCGAGCGACGGGACCTGCACCGCTCCGCCGGCTTCGCCGAGGCCGGCCGAGCGTGCCTCGACGCCGCGCGAATCGAGCCCGACGAGATCCGGCACCGCGAGCTCTACAGCTGCTTTCCGAGTGCCGTGCGGGTGCAGCAGAGGGAGCTCGGGGTCGACCGGAGCCTGCCCGTGACCGTCACCGGCGGCATGGCCTTCGCCGGCGGCCCCCTCAACAACTTCGTGCTGCAGGCGCTGGCGCGGATGGTCGGAGTGCTGCGCGAGGACCCCGGCAGCGTCGGCATGGTCAACGCCGTGAGCGGCATCCTGACCAAGCAGGGCGTGAGCCTCTGGTCGACGGAGGCCGGTGCGCCGTTCGCCTTCTCAGACGTCACGGCCCAGGCCGACGCCGGAACCGCGCGGGTGACGGTCGACGGCGACGCGGCCGGCGAGGCCCGCGTGATCTCGACCACCGTGGAGTTCGATGCCGCGGGTCCCGAGCGGGGGATCGCCGTGGCGGAACTCGAAAGCGGGGTTCGCAGCCTCGCCGTCACGCCAGACCGCGAACTGGCCCGGGCGATGACGGTGGAGGAGTTCGGCGGCCGCACGATCCGGCTGGCCGGAGACGGCTCCTTCTCTATCTGACGCCGCTCAGCCGAGCTCGCGAAGCTGCGTGACGGCGGCCTGGGCCAGGCCGTCCACCTGGGCCCGGAACGCGTCGGTGTCGCCCGCGTTGCCCATCACGCCCTTCAGATACCGCGCCAGCACGCCCTCGACGATGCTCGCCAGCCTCCAGTACTGGAAGGCTCGGTAGTAATTCACCTGGGAGACGTCGCGGCCGGTCCGCTCCGCATAGCGGGCGAGGAACTCCGCGCGCGTCGGGAAGCCGCCGCAGACCGTCGGCGAGACCGCCGCGGCGCCCGCGACCGCCTCCCCCGGCTCGGCCCAGTTGTTCATGATGTAGCCGATGTCCGCCAGGGGATCGCCGAGGGTGCAGAGCTCCCAGTCGAGCACCGCCGCCACGCGACCCTCGGAGAGCGACAGCATGTTGCCGAGCCGGTAGTCCCCATGCACGATCGACGCGCCGATCTGCACCGGCATGCGCTCGTTCAGTCCCGCAGCCACCTCCTCCATGGCCGGAAGCTCCCGGGTCTTCGTCTTCTCCCATTGGGTGCTCCAGCGCTTGATCTGTCGCGCCAGGTAGCTCTCCTTGCGCCCCAGGTCGCCCAGGCCGATGGCGTCCGGGTCGAGGGCGTGAAGGTCGGCCAGCACCTCGATCACGTGAGCGCCCAGCCGCGCTCGCGCGGGCACATCGATCACCTCCGAGGTGATCTTCGAGTCGGTGAGCACGTGGCCATCGACGAAGCCCATGACGTAGAAGGGAGCTCCATTGACGCTCTCGTCCTCGCAGAGCCCGAGCGCCGGCGGCACGGGAACCTCGGTCTGGCCGACCGCCGCGATGATCTTGTGCTCGCGACCCATGTCGTGGGCGGTCGCGATCACCGCACCGAGCGGGGGGCGGCGCAGCACGAAGCGCTGTCCCTTCGAGTCCTCGACCCGGTAGGTGAGGTTCGAGTGTCCGCCCGTGATCAGGGCGAAGGAGAGCGGGGGCTTCGCCTCAGGGACGTGCTCGGCGAACCAGGCCGTGACGGCCGACGCGTCGATTCCCTTGACGGTCTCGTGCTGGCTCATGGGGCGCAACCGTAGCCCGCCCGGGCCGGCGGGTCGCCGTCCGCTGGCCCGAGTCGGTGATGCGTCCACCGTTCCGGGCGCCTGGGCGAGGGGGCAGCGCCCCAGATCCTGAACTAGGATCCTTGCTGGGAAGGGCTTCGCCTGAGGTTCCGATGATGCTCGGCCGTGCTGGCCTCCTGCTGTTCACGCTGCTCCTGCTGCCGGGGATCTCGTCTGCCCTGACGATCGACGAGTCGGTCGACGGCGATCTCTCCGATCTGCCCGCGACTCCGACGGCCGTCCTCTTCGACCTCGGCGAGAACGGCCTCTCCGGCTCGGCCGGCAGCGGAGACTTCGACCTGCTCGCCTTCACGATCGCCCCGGGCGCGCAGCTCGACGCGATCTTCCTCGATACCTTCAGCGGGTTCTCGACCTCCTTCTTCGCCCTGGCCGCCGGGGCGAGCTGGCCCCCGGGCCGGGGCCTGGCCATCGATCCGTCGACGCTGCTCGGCTGGGCCCACGCCGGATTCCTCGATGTCGGCGCCGACATCCTCCCGCTGCTGCCGTTGGGTGCCGGCGTGCAGGGCTTCGGGATCCCGCTGGGCGCCGGGACCTACAGCCTGCTGATCCAGGAGACGGCGAGCACCGAGAGCTACGGCCTGCGCTTCCTCGTCAGCGCCGTGCCCGAGCCCGGCGGCCTCGCCCTGCTGGGAATGCTCGGGCTCGCGACCTGGCGGGCCGCCCGCAAGGAGCCTGCTACTCGGGCGTGACGTAGGCCGCCGTCAGGCCGCCGTCGACCAGGAAGCTGGCTCCGGTCACGAAGGACGATTCGTCCGAGGCCAGGAACACGACGGCGCGGGCGATCTCCTCGGCCTCGCCGAAGCGGCCCATCGGGATGTGCACGAGGCGCCGCTCGCGCTTCGCCTCGGTATCCAGGTACTTCATCAGGAGCTCCGTCCGCAGCGGCCCCGGGCACAGCGCGTTGACCCGGATCCCCTCGCGCGCGTGGATCACGGCGAGCTCGCGCGACAGCGACAGCACGGCGCCCTTGCTCGCGGTGTAGGCCAGCTGCGGTGTCGCCGCGCCGACCAGCGCGACGAAGGAAGCGGTGTTGATCAGGGAGCCCCCACCCGCGCGGCGCAGGGCCGGAATGCCGTACTTGCAGCCGAGGAAGACGCCCTTCACGTTGACGTTCATCGTCAGGTCGAATACGGCCTCGTCGGTACTCTCGGCGTCTCCGTCGTCGATGTGGGAGATGCCCGCGTTGTTGAAGAGCACGTGAAGCGCCCCGAAGGTGCGCTCGGCCGCGGCGACCATCCGCTCGCAATCGGCTGCACGCGCCACGTCCGCCTGGACGAACAC
>JAJDAR010000338.1 GCA_029261775.1 Deltaproteobacteria bacterium
CCTCGCCGTGAAGGTCCACATGGTGGCGATGGGTGCGATGCCGCCGATGGGCGGAGCCGCGAGCGTGTCCGAGACCGAAGCCGGGCGCTACCGCGCGGACTTCGAGCTCGAGATGGGCGGAACCTGGATCGTGGAGATCGAAGCGAAGCGCCCGGGGGCTCGCTCGCGTCGCATCGAGGGATCCCTGACCGTCGGAAGCGAAGGCGTGCGGCTCCGCGCGGAAGGCGGGGCCTCGGAGCCCGCGGGTCCGGGCGGTGCCGAAGAGCCGCACCGGCACCCCGCCGAGTTCTCCTTCGATCCCGGCCGGCTGCAGAAGGTCGGTGTCCGAACTTCATCCGTGGAGACGACCCAGGTCGGGCGTGGGCTGCGCACGGTCGGACGGGTGGTCGTGGACGAGACCCGGCTCGCGGATGTTTCCCTCAAGGTGAGCGGGTGGGTCGAGGACCTGAGGGCCGATGCCACGGGCATTCGCGTCGAGCGCGGCGACGTCCTCTTCACGCTCTACAGTCCGCAGCTCTACGCGGCCCAGCAGGAGCTCCTGCAGGCCCAGGCCTCGGAGGGCCCCCTCGGAGACGCGCTCGAGCGCGCGGCCCGCAACCGCCTTCGGCTCTGGGGGATCGATCGGGCGGACATCGACCGCATCGCGGGCAGGAGCGAGCCGCTCGAGGCCGTGCCGGTCCGCGCTCCCGTCTCGGGCTACGTGATCGAGAAGAATCTCGTGGCCGGCAGTTCGGTGACACCGGGCCAGCGCCTGATGCGGATCGCTCCCCTCGACCAGATCTGGATCGAGATCGACTTGTACGAAGCGGAGCTGTCGCTCGTCCGGATCGGACAGACTGCGACCGTCACCCTCTCGCACCTTCCAGGCCGTCTCTACGAAGGCAAGGTGACCTTCGTGTATCCGTATCTGGCCGGCGAGACGCGCACGGCCCGGGCCCGCATCGAGCTGGCCAATCCGGAGCTCGAGCTGCGGCCCGACATGTTCGCCAACGTCGAGCTGCCAGGCGAAACCCACGAGGCCCTGGTCGTACCCGAGAGCGCCGTCCTGCACGCGGGTGAGCGGCAGTTCGTCTTCATCGCGCTCGGGGAAGGTCGCTTTCGACCCCAGGAGGTCATCCTGGGCCTTCGCCAGCAAGGCCGCCTGGAGATCGTGAAGGGGCTGGTCGGCGACGAGCAGGTCGTCAGCTCCGGGACCTTCCTGATCGCCTCGGAGAGCCGGTTGCGCGCCGGACTCGACCAATGGTAGACGAGGCCAACAACGTCGGGCCGATCGGTCGGTTGATCGCCCTGTGCGATCGGCAGCGTGCACTGGTCGTGCTGCTGGTCCTGGCCGGCGCGCTCTACGGGGCGTACGCGATCCGCAACGCGCCGCTCGACGCGATTCCGGATCTCTCGGACGTCCAGGTGATCGTGTTCACGGAGTGGCCCGGCCGCGGGCCCCAGCTCGTCGAGGATCAGGTCACCTTCCCGATCTCGTCGGCGCTGCTCTCGGCTCCCGGCGTCCGTTTCGTGCGCGGCCAGAGCTTCTTCGGGCTCTCCTTCGTCTACGCGATCTTCGAGGACGGGACCGACATCTACTGGGCCCGCAGTCGCGTGCTCGAGTACCTGAGTGGTGTGCGGGGGCGGCTGCCCGACGGCGTCCTGCCGGTGCTGGGCCCGGATGCCACGGGGGTCGGCTGGGTCTACGAGTACGCGCTCGTCGATCGCACCGGTCACCTCGACCTGGCCGAGCTGCGCAGCCTGCAGGACTGGTTCCTGCGCTACGCGCTCGAGAGCATCCCGGGCGTGGCCGAGGTCGCCTCGGTCGGCGGGTTCGTCCGCCAGTATCAAGTGCAGATCGATCCGAACCGGCTCGCGGCCCTGGACGTCTCGATCTCCGACGTGCTGCGCGCCGTCCGCGAGACGAACGACGACGCTGGCGGCCGGTCGATGGAGCTGGCTGGCCACGAGTACATCGTGCGCGGACGGGGCTACGTCGAAGACCTGGAGGATCTGCGGCGCACGGTCGTGCGCGCGACCTCCCACGGCGCGCCGGTGTACCTCGAGGACGTGGCCCAGCTGACGATCGGCCCCGACATGAGACGGGGCATCGTCGAGCTCGACGGCGAGGGCGAGGTGGTCGGCGGGATCGTCGTCATGCGCTACGGCGAGAACGCGTTGCGGGTGATCCGGGCCGTCGAAGAGAAGCTCGCATCGATCCAGGGAGGCCTCCCCGAGGGCGTGGAGATCGTCACGACCTACGATCGCTCGGAGCTGATCGAGGCGGCCGTGGACACCCTGCGTGTCACGCTGCTCGAGGAGATGGCGATCGTCTCGATCGTGATCTTCCTGTTCCTGCTCCATGCGCGCAGCGCGTTGATTCCGATCCTGACGATCCCCATCGGCCTCGCGCTGGCCTTCGTGCCCATGCTGCACCAGGGCCTGACGGCGAACATCATGTCGCTCGGCGGGCTGGCCGTCGCGATCGGGGCCATGGTCGACGCCTCGATCATCCTGGTCGAGAACGTCCACAAGCGGCTCGAGGAGTGGGAGGGGTCGGGGCGGCTCGGCGATCGTCGTGCCGTCGTCGTGTCGGCGATGCAGGAGGTGGGGCCCAGCGTCTTCTTTGCGCTGCTCGTGATCACGGTCTCCTTCCTGCCGATCTTCGCCCTCGAGTCGACCGAGGGCCGCCTCTTCAAGCCGCTCGCCTACACCAAGACCTACGCGATGGGCTTCGCGGCGGTCCTGGCGGTCACCCTCACGCCCGCCCTGGCCGCGCTGCTGATTCGCGGCCGCATCCGTGGCGAGCACGAGCACCCGCTGAACCGCTGGCTGGTGGCCGCCTATGCGCCCGTCGTCCGCTTCGTCGTCCGGCGCCGCGGCTGGGTGATTCTCGGATCCATCGTTGCCATGGCGAGCACGGTGCCGGCCTTCCTGCAGCTGGGCAGCGAGTTCATGCCGCCGCTCAACGAGGGCACGATCCTCTACATGCCCACGGCCCCGCCCGGCATGTCGATCACCGAGGCGGGGCAGATCCTCCAGCGCATGGATCGGGAGCTGAAG
>JAJDAR010000339.1 GCA_029261775.1 Deltaproteobacteria bacterium
GAGGAGACGTCCATGAAGTTCGGAGTCATGTTCGCCAACGTCGGACCCTTCGGGACCCCGGAGCTCCTGACCCACCTGGCCACCACCGCTGAGGACGTCGGATTCGAGTCGCTCTGGACCGTCGAGCACGTCGTCGTGCCCAAGGGCTATCAGGCCGAGTACCCGTACTCGAAGGACGGCAAGATGCCCGGGCCCGAGGAATCGCCGATCCCGGACCCCTTCGTCTGGCTCAGCTACGCCGCAGCGGTCACGAAGCGCATCCACCTCGGCACCGGCGTCCTGATCCTGCCCCAGCGCCATCCCTTCTACGTGGCCAAGGAGGTCGCGACCCTCGATCAGCTCTCGGGTGGGCGGGTCGAGCTCGGCATCGGGATCGGCTGGCTCGAGGAGGAGTTCAACGCCCTCGGCATTCCCTTCGGCGAGCGGGTGGCGCGCACGGAGGAGTCGATCCGCGCGATGCGCACGCTCTGGTCGGACGGGCCGAGCGAGTTCCACGGCGAGCACTACCGCTGGAGCTCGGTCGAGTCGAACCCCAAGCCGGTGCAGCGACCCGCCGTCCCGATCCATGTCGGGGGGCACGTGAAGGGTGCGGCGCGGCGAGCCGCGCGGCTCGGGGACGGATTCTTCCCGGCGCGCGCCGACCTGCTGCCGGACCTGCTCGAGGAGCTGAAGCGCGAGTGCGAGCGGATCGACCGGGATCCGGGCGAGATCGAGATCAGCACGGGCTCCGTGCCGACCCTGGACGAGGTCAAGCGACTGCAGGATCTCGGGGTCGGCCGTTTCGTGGCGCCGCCGCCGGGCTTCGACAAGGACGCCATCAGCGCCGGTTTCACGAAGATCGGCGACGAGATCATCGCCAAGCTCTGAACGCGCGACGTCGCTCGGGGGTTGCCCCCAGCGAAGGTCCGGGCTTTGCCCGGTGCGATCCCGTCGAGGCGCGAAGGAGCGCGTGCGTCGGCCCGCAGCACTCTCGATCGTGGCGATTCGGCGTCACGTTCGGGTGGCCGCCGACCGATCCTCTCCAAGGATCGATCCGGTCCCGCGCTGACGAGGTCTCCATGCACAGCCGCCGCCCGCCCCAGCCCGTCGAGAGCTTCGGTACGCGGAACGACCCGCGCATCGGTGCGGAGTACGCGGCCCGGCTCTACTCGGGCGACTTCCAGGGCGCGCTGATGGCGCGGACGCGGGATCTCAGTGTCGGTGGCTGCTGCGTGGCCACCGAGTCCCCCTTCTCCGTCAAGTCCGTCCACAAGGTCGAAGTGCAGATCGACGGGCGATGGGTCGCGATCGAAGCGCAGGGCCGCTGGCAGACGGCGCTGCCGGGCGACGACGTCGTGATGTCGGGCATCGAGTTCGTCGAGCCCAGCGACGATCTGGTGGACATCCTGTGGGACGCCGTGCTCGAGGGGGGCAAGAAGCTGGCGCGCTTCCTCTACGTCGGCAGCGACCTGCGGCCCATGGGCGTGGACGGGGCGATGGGCCTCTCGCAGATCACCCGGCTTCGCAAGGTCGCGGCCGGCCACACCCTCTACCGTCAGGACCGGGATCCCGAGCTGGCGAACTCGATCTTCGTGGTGCAATCGGGGGTCGTGGTGCTGCAGGTTCGCGCTCGCGACGTGCGGGAGGTCCCGATCGATCGGGTCAACGTCGGGCAGGTCTTCGGGGGCCTCTCGATGCTCGCCGGCGTGCCCGCCACCGAATCCGCCGTCACCGAGACCGAGACCGAGCTTCTCGAGTTCGATGCGCGCGGCTTCCAGTACCTGAAGCGGAACAAGCCCTGGCTCGCCCAGGAGCTTTCCCAGATCGTCACCACCACCTACGTGCGGCGTCTGCATCGGGTGCTCGAGCAGGTCCGGGACAAGCTCTAGGCCCTGCTCGTGGTGAGGGATCCGGACCGCTAGGGTTCCGGCCCGTGATCCTGCCCCCGACCGCCTGGCGTCCGATTGGTGTCGCGCTGCTGCTGCTGGCTGTGTTGGTGCAGCTCGCCTCGGCCGCCGAGGTCCCCTTGAGCCTCCGTTTCGTGCGCGGGGGTGAAACCGCGGCGAGTCTCGAGCTCACCGCGCTGCGCGAGCGCTGCGACGAGCGCACGGTCGAGGTGGACGATCCCTACTACGGCGCGCGTCGCCGGTTCCTCGCCCTGCCGCTGGAGCAGGTCCTGCAGCTCGGCTTCGGGGACACCGCCGCGCTGCGCGGCGGCACCCTGCTGCTCCGCGCACTCGACGGCTACACGCGCAGCACCGCCGCCGACCCGCTGCTCGATGGTGGCGCCTATCTGGCCTTCGCCGATGCGGACCGGATCGCACGAGGCGAGCAGGGCTTCGATCCCATCGACCGTCGTCAGGTCGACCCGGCCCCGTTCTACGTGGTCTGGGAGGGTCCGGGCCGCTCGGACGTGCGGGTGTGGCCCTGGCCCTACCAGCTGGCGACCATCGAGCTCGCGAGCTTCGAGGATGCCAACCCCGACACCGTGCCGACGGGCGCCGGGCCCGGCTCTCCGGCGCGGCGGGGGTACGTCCTCTTCCAACGCCAGTGCGCCCATTGCCACGCGATCAACGGCCAGGGGGGCAAGGTGGGGCCCGACCTGAACGTGCCCCAGAGCATCGTGGCCTACCGGCCGGAGGCCCAGATCCGGGCGTACATCCGCAACCCCCAGACCTTTCGCTACACGAGCATGCCCTCGCACGATCTCGGTCCCGCGGAGCTCGACCAGCTGCTGGCCTATCTGCGGCACATGGCGTCGCACCAGCGAGATCCCGGCCCGGACGGGACCCACTAGCGCCCGCGTTCCGCGCGCCCGGGCGGGGGGCCGCCCTCCCGGCGGCTCGCCAGGTGGTACCCTTCCCGTCCTCCAGGAGTGCGTACGTGACCCATCCTTCTTCTTCATCGTTCGAGACCCGACCGCTCTCGGCCGCGTTGGGGGTCGAGGTGCGGGGCGCCGATCTGGCCGGTCCCGACGCCGAGGCGCAGTGGGACGAGCTGCACCGCCTCTTCCTCGCCCACCACGTGCTCTGCATCCGCGACCAGAAGCTGGAGCCCGAGAGCCAGCTCGCCTTCGCGCGTCGCTTCGGCCGGCCGGAGATCCACCCGATCGTCGAGGGCACCGACGAGCACCCCGAGGTCGTACGCGTCTTCAAGCCGGCCGGGGAATCGGCCAGCTTCGGCGTGGGCTGGCACACGGACAACTCGTTCTTCGCCGAGCCGAGCCTGGGCTCGATCCTCTACGGGGTCACGATCCCGCCGGTTGGCGGCGACACGCTGTATGCGAACCAGGAGCTGGCGTGGGACGCGCTGTCGCCGGCCCTGCAGGAGCGCCTGATGGGCCTCCACGGCGTGCACAGCGCGAGCCGCGCCTACGACCCGGCGACCACCGGGACGGCGAAGTACGAGGGCAAGGCCTCGATCCGCTATCGCTGGTCCGACTCGATCCGCGAGGAGGTCGTGCACCCGGTGGTGCGAACTCATCCCGAGACCGGGCGGCGCTCCCTCTACGTGAACCCGATGTTCACGCTTCGCATCGCCGAGCTCCACGAGGGCGAGGGGCGGGCCCTGCTCGGATTCCTCTTCGAGCACTGTGCCCGGCCGGAGTTCCAGGCTCGGCTGCGCTGGGAGCCGGGGACGGTCGCCGTCTGGGACAATCGCTGCGTCTGGCACTACGCCATGGACGACTACCGGGATCACGACCGCCTGATGATGCGCGTGACGATCGCCGGCGACCGCCCCGTCTAGGCACCGTGCGTCTGCTCGTCCTCGACGCCTATGCCCGCGAGGGTCGGGCCGATCTCGCCCGCGGCGGCGCCACGCAGGCCGGCGAGCTCTACGCGCGCCGCCTTCGCTCCCTCGCCCCCGACGCCGAAGTCGAGATCGCCTACCCGGCCGATGCCGATGCCGCGCTCCCGGCGAGTGGCCTCGCCGGCTACGACGGGCTGGTCTGGACCGGCTCGAGCCTGACGATCCACGACGAGGCGGACGATCGGGTGCTGCGTCAGGTCGAGCTGGCGCGGCAGGCCTACGCCGACGGGGTTCCGTCGTTCGGCAGCTGCTGGGCGGCGCAGCTCGCCGTGGTCGCCGCTGGAGGTCGCTGCGCCCCCAACCCCAAGGGCCGGGAGTTCGGCATCTCCCGCAAGGTCGAGCTGACGGGTCCGGGAGCGGAGCATCCGCTGTTCGCGGACAAGCCGCGGGTCTTCGACGCCCTGACCAGTCATCAGGACGAGATCGTGGAGCTGCCGAGCGGCGCCGTGTGGCTGGCGACCAACGGGTTCACGCGCATCCAGGCCGTCGCGGTCCAGCATCGCGCGGGATCCTTCTGGGCCGTGCAGTACCACCCCGAGTACGATCTCCACGAGGTCGCCCGCCTGGCCCACGTCCGGACGGGCGTGCTGGTCGAGCAGGGGAGCTTCGCCGACCCGGACGCGGCAGCGGCCTGGATCGCCGATCTCGAGGCCTTGCATCAGGCGCCCGAGCGGGCCGACCTGCTCTTCCGCTACGGGCTCGACGAGGACGTGCTCGAGCCGTCGTTGCGGATGCGGGAGGTCGCCAACTGGCTGGCCCGCGAGGTGGCGCCGAGGGCGCGCCGCCGCCTGGGCGGCGCGTGATAGGCTCCCGGCCATGACCGACGCGACGCTTCGGGGCGATCTCGCCATCACCTTGCAGGACGGGGTCGCGGAGGTCGAGATCCGGCGCGGCCCCGCGAACTTCTTCGACACGGCCCTGATCCGCGATCTCGCGGAGACCTTCCACGAGCTCGACGGGGAGCCCGGCTGCCGCGTGATCCTGCTCTGCTCGGAGGGGAAGCACTTCTGCGCGGGGGCGAACTTCGGAGGCCCGCGCCGCGACGACGGCGGCGACGACACAGCGGATCTCTACGCCCAGGCCGTCCGCCTCTTCGAGGCGGAGTGCCCGGTGGTGGCCGCGATCCAGGGGGCGGCCGTCGGCGGCGGACTCGGCCTCGCGCTCGCGGCGGACCTGCGGGTCGCCTGTCCGGAGGCGCGCTTCAGCGCGAACTTCGCGCGGCTCGGCTTCCACCACGGCTTCGGGCTCAGCGTGACGTTGCCCGATGCGATCGGGTCCCGGGCCGCCCTGGAGCTGCTCTACACCGGCCGCCGGGTCGGCGGCGAGGAGGCCCTGGCGCTCGGGCTGTGCGACCACCTCGTGCCCCAGGCCGAGCTGCGCAAGCGCGCCTTCGAGCTGGCCGTCGAGATCGCGGGCTCGGCTCCGCTG
>JAJDAR010000340.1 GCA_029261775.1 Deltaproteobacteria bacterium
CAGCGTGATCGTCATGTTCATCACGCCCGCCCGCGCGGCCCCGGTGTGGACCATGCCGGGCGCGCCCATCCACACGTCGGCCACGATGTTCACGACGGCGCCGCCGTGCTGCGGGCGGAAGGCATGTCGATAGGCCGCCTGAGTCACCCACCAGGTCCCGTTCAGGTTGGTGTCGACGACCGCGTTCCAGCCCTTGGGCTTGAGCTCGCCGGCCTGGACCGGGAACTGTCCACCCGCATTGTTGACGACGCCGTCGAGCCGGCCGTGGGTCGCCACGAGCCCGGCCACGACCGAGTCGACTGTGTCGGGATCGCGGATGTTGAGCACGGCGTGATCGGCCTCGCCCCCGGCCTCGCGAATCTCCGCGACGACCTCCTGGAGGGGAGCCTCGCGCCGGCCCGCGACGACGCTCTTCGCCCCGAGCGAGGCGAGCTCGTGGGCGATGCACCGCCCGATGCCCGTGCCGCCGCCGGTCACCAGAACGACCTGGCCCTCGAACAGCTCCGGGCGGAAGATGCTGTCGAAGCGCGTCCGATCCGTCATCTCGTCTTTCCTCTCGTCGGTCCGGTCATTGCGCCACCGCCTCGAGGAGCTTCCAATGCGGCTGCGGGCCCCGCCCCTCCGGGTTCAAGGGGCTCACGGCGATGTGCGACGCGCCCGCCGCCAGGTGCTCGTCCATGCGTTCCCGGATCCGCGTCTCGCTGCCCCAGGCGACCAGGCCATCGACCAGACGGTCGCTCCCGCCATCCTCGAAATCGGATTCGGAGAAGCCCCACTCCACCCACTGGCGCCGGTAGGCGGGTAGCGGCAGGTAGATGGCCAGGGCCTTGCGCCCGACGCGTCGAGCCAGCGATGCGTCCTCGCACAAGCACGACGGCACCACCACGTTCAGCCGCTTCTCGGGTCCCAGCGTCCCGCGGGCCTGCCGCGTGTGCGCGGGAGGCATCAGGTAGGTGTTGGCACCGGCGGCACGCTCGCGGGCGAGACGCAGCAGACCCGGCCCGTGGGCGGCGATCCAGATCGGCGTGGGCTCGGCAGGCTCCGGGGACGCCACGGTCGTGCTCTCGATCGTGTCGAGGTAGGCGCGCATCTTCGCGACGGGCGGTTGCCAGGGAACGCCGTGGGCCTCGGCCATCGGCGGGTGCGAGACGCCCAGGCCCAGCACGAAGCGACCGGCCGAGAGCTCCGCCAGGGTCTTGCGGGCCTGTGCGGTCACGAGGGCGTCGCGGGCGTAGACGTTCGCGATGCCCGTGGCCACCCGCAGCCGGCTCGTGCGTGCGAGCAGGAACGAGACGGTCGAGAAGGGTTCGCGCCCGAAGAACTCGGGCACCCACAGCGACTCGTAGCCGAGCTCCTCGAGGCGTAGGGCGAAATGCTCGAGGGGGTCCGCCTCGAGGCCGTCGGTGAAGAAGATGACACTCTTGCTTCCGTCCATCGGGTGTCGGTTCCTGTTCCTGGAGGGACTCGGGGGGCGCCGGTCGCTACGCGGCACGCTCGAAGATCTCGGCAAAGGCCTCGGTGCAGCGGAGCCAGCTCTCCTGATCGCGCTGCAGCGGCTCTGCGACGATGTGCTGGATGCCGGCCTCCCGGTACTGGTCGAGCTCCCGCGAGATCGGGTCGGCGCCGTCGCGCAGCGCGTCCCAGCGGGTCCGCATCGAGAGCGTGAAGGACGGCTCGGGGCGATCGCGGCGCAGTCGATCGGTCAACACCGCGGTCTGCTCCGGGCTCTGGAAGGCACCGTGCCAGCCATCGCCGGTTGCGACCGCTCGTCGCAGGGCCGGCTCGCTGTGGCCGCCGACCCAGATCGGAATGGGCCGCCCCGGCTGGGGCTTCATCCGCATGTCCTTCATGCGCATCCCCGTGGCCGGCCCTTCGAAGTCGATCGGATCGTCGGTCCAACAGCGGCGCAGCACCTCCAGGGTCTCGTCTGTCCGGGCGCCGCGCTCCTCGAACGGGACGCCCAGCGCCTCGAACTCCTCGGCGAGCCAGCCCCCGGCGGCTCCGACGACCAGCCGCCCCCCGCTCATCAGATCGAGGGAGCCCAGCATCTTGGCGAGCAGCACGGGAGGCCGAAGGGGCAGCACCAGCACGGTGGTGCCGAGCCCCACCCGCGTCGTCGCGGCCGCCGCCCAGGTCAGCGCGACCAGGGGCTCGAGGATGTAGGCGGAGGGCGGGTAGGCAGCGTCCTTGGGAAGGGCCAGGTGGTCGCTGACCCAGACGTCCGAGAAGCCCAGCTCCTCGGCATGCCGGGCCACGGCCTGGATGGCCGATGCCGAGGCCGCCGGGCCCGCTTGCGGCAGATGGATGCCGAACTTCACGCGTCCTCTTTCCGCCGGCTCAACGCTCGCCCGCACTGCGCGCCGTGCGGGCGCCCTGCGCGCGCCGCTGGCTGCCACGGGCAGCATCGACGAGCAGGCTGCGCGCCTCGCCCTCCGCGACGCCGAGCAGGACCAGGCAGGTGCCGAGGGCGGCAGTCCGTCGGAACTCTTCGTCGGAGAGATCGTCCGTTGCCCATTGCAACGCCACGGCCGTGAGATGCACGCCCAGCCGTCCGGCGATCTCCGCGGGCACCGCCCAGTCGGCCAGCTGCCCGGATGCGTCCAGGGCCTCGAGCGCCCTTCGGTACTGCGAGACCACCGTGCGGCCGACCGACCTGCGCGAGTCCACGGCCGCCGTGGAGGAGAAGAGCAGGCGCAGCAGCGCGCGGTAGTAGCGCGGCGCGCGAAGCAGCTCCTCGACGCAATCGGCGCTCACGGCGAGGGCCCGTGCGGGCGGCGAAAGGTCCTCACTCTCGCCCAGCGCACCCAGGAAGCGGGCGGTCTGCTCCTCGACCGCGGCGAAGAGCACGGCGTCCTTGGCCCCGACCAGGTTGTAGATGGTCGGCACCGTCACCCGTGCGCGGCGGGCCAGGGCCCGGGTCGTCAGGGCCTCGAAACCACCCTCCGCGATGATCTCGCGGGCTGAGGCGAGGATCCTCTCCCTGCGTTCGGCCATCTTCTCGGCCCGGAGCGCCATGGCAGCCTCTCCCGATCGTCCCATCTGGCTTGATCGTGATAAAACGTTATATCATGATACGCCTGGGGGACAACCCGGCCCGCTCGCGGGTCTCGGCCATGAGAAGAGACGCCGCGGGCCCTAGGATGGGGCCGTGCTGTCAGGAGGCAACCGGATGCCCGCTCCCGACGAGATCCGCACCGCGATGCAGAGCTACATCAAGTTCCTGACCGAGAGCGACCTCGACGGGATCATGGGGCTCTACGCCGAGGACGCCACCGTCGAGGACCCGGTCGGGGGTCCGGTCCAGCGGGGGACCGACGCGATCCGCAGCTTCTACGGAGCCGCCATCCCCAACCTCAAGGTCGAGCTCACCGGACCGATCCGGGTCGCCGGCAACGAATGTGCCATGCCGATGCTCGCCGAGATCGACCTCGGTGATCGGGCGATGTTGATGGACGTGATCGACGTGATGAAGTTCGACGACGAGGGCAAGCTGGTCAGCATGCGGGCCTTCTGGAACCCGGCCGACATGCGGCCCCGGACCTGAGGCGGCGCACATGAGCAGGAAGCAGCTGATCGAGATGACCCGGCGCAACATGGCGCACGCCAGGGCGGGGACCGTCGACCAGGCACCCGGCGTGTACCGCGTGCCCGCCGGCAACTACCACGACCCGGACCGCTTCGGTCTCGAGCTCGAGAAGATCTTCAAGCGCCTCCCGCTGGTACTGGGCTTCTCCGCGGAGCTTCGGGAGCCGGGCGACTACCGTTCGCTCGAAGTGGCCGGCGTGCCGGTCCTGTTGGTCCGCTCGGACGACGGCGTCCTGCGAGCCTTCCTGAACGTGTGCAGCCATCGCGGCACGATCGTCGTGGCCGAGGGCAACGGGAACGCGCGCCGCTTCACCTGTCCGTACCACGCCTGGACCTACGATCGCGAAGGCGGGTTGGTCGGGATCTACAAGCAGGAGGATTTCGGCGAGGTCGATCGCTCCTGCCTGGGCCTGACGCCGCTGCCGGTCGCCGAGCGCGCCGGGCTGGTCTTCGGCGCGTTGACGCCGGGCATCGAGGTCGACTTCGACGGATTCCTCTGCGGCTACGACGGGCTGTTGGAGCAGCTCGGGCTCGCCGACTGCCACGTCGTCGGGCGCCAGTCGGTCGAGGGACCGAACTGGAAGGTCGCCTACGACGGCTATCTCGACTTCTACCATCTGCCGATCCTGCACAAGGACTCCTTCGGCCCGAAGATGCCGAGCGACGCCCTGTACGACGCGTGGGGTCCCCATCAACGGGTGACCGCGCCGAACCCTGCCTTCTTGAAGCTCGAAGACGAACCCGAGGAGGACTGGGATCTCGCGACCCTGCTCCCGGGCGTCTGGACGGTCTTTCCTCACGTCTCCATTGCGGACTTCGACGCCGGCGGAAAGCTCTACATGGTGTCGCAGCTCTTTCCCGGTGCCGACGCCGATACCTCGGTGACGGTGCAGAACTTCCTCGCGACCCAGGCGCCCGACGACGAGCGCCAGTCGATGATCGACGGCATGATGAAGTTCCTGCTGCACGTCGTGCGCGACGAGGACTACTTCACGGGCAAGGGCATCCAGAGAGCCGTGAAGACGGGCGCGAAGAGCGAGTTCCTGTTCGGCCGCAACGAGGCCGGCGGCCAGCGCTTCCACCGCTGGGTGGACGAGCTGCTGCGGGCCGAGGATGCCGATCTCCCCCGGCTCTTTGCCGAGGGGCTTCGCAGCTAGGCGGCGGGCCGAGTGGGCGATCCCAGGGTCGGCCCCGGCCCCGATTCCCGCCCCGGGGGCCCGGCGGTCGCCAGATTTTGGTAGAACTCCCGCCTTCGAAGATGCCCCATGCCGTCCCCGGGAGAGTCCGATCATGAGCCCGTCCCCCCCGATCCTCTACACCTGGACCGACGAGGCGCCTGCCCTCGCGACCCATTCGTTCCTGCCGATCATCCGGGCCTTCGCGGCCGCGACCGGCGTGCCGGTCGAGACGCGCGACATCTCCCTCGCCGGTCGTCTGCTGGCGGCCTTCCCGGACCGGCTGACCCCGGAACAGCGGACGCCGGATGGTCTGGCCGAACTCGGACGTCTGGTGAAGACGCCCGAGGCCAACGTCATCAAGCTGCCGAACGTGAGTGAGTCGATTCCCCAGATCAAGGTCGCCATCTCCGAGCTGCAGGCGAAGGGCTACGCACTGCCGGACTATCCGGAAGAGCCCAGGACCGACGAGGAGCGCGAGGTCCAGGGGCGCTACGACAAGGTGAAGGGCAGCGCCGTGAACCCGGTGCTGCGCGAGGGCAACTCGGACCGCAGGGCTCCGAAGGCCGTCAAGGAGTTCGCCCGGCAGAACCCCCACCGCATGGGCAAGTGGGACCCCGGATCGAAGACCCACGTCTCCACGATGAGCCGCGGAGACTTCCGCCACAACGAGCAGTCGGTGACGGTTGCCGAGCCCACTACCGCGCGCATCGAGCACGTCGGGGCCGACGGCAGC
>JAJDAR010000341.1 GCA_029261775.1 Deltaproteobacteria bacterium
CGCGGGCCCTTCGGAGGCGGGAACCTGCGCATCCCGTTGCCGCGCGGGCGCGGCGTGCAGGTCGGCGGCGGCCGGGGCATGGGGCTCGGCGGCGTGGTGCTCCTGCTGATCCTGCTCTTCGTGCTTCGCGACAACCCGGCGCTGCTCGGCGAGGCCGGTCCGGGCGAGGTCCGGGTCCCGACCGGGCCGGATGTGATGGCCGGACCGGCCGGCCGGCCGGCCGGAGACCCCGCGGAGGAAGAGAAGGTGGAGTTCGTCTCCTTCGTCCTCGACGATCTCCAGCAGACCTGGGCCCGGGTGCTGCCGGGCTACCGGGACGCCAAGCTTGTCCTCTTCCGCGGCGCGGTGCGTTCCGGCTGCGGACGGGCCCAGAGCGCGATGGGGCCCTTCTACTGTCCTGCCGACGGCAAGGTCTACATCGATCTCGGCTTCTACGACGAGCTGCGCAGGCGCTTCGGGGCGCCGGGCGACTTCGCCCAGGCCTATGTGCTCGCCCACGAGATCGGCCACCACATCCAGACCCTCGATGGCACCGAGCGCAAGGTCCGGCGCCTCCAGCGGGAGAGCCCCCGGCAGGGCAACCAGGTCCAGGTGAGGATGGAGCTCCAGGCGGATTGCCTGGCCGGCGTGTGGGCGCACTCGACGGCCAAGCGGGACCTGCTCGACGAAGGCGACCTGGCCGAAGCCCTGCGAGCGGCCGCTGCGATCGGGGACGACCGGATCCAGGAGATGTCGACGGGTGAGGTGCGCCCGGAGGCCTTCACCCATGGCTCGTCGGAGCAGCGGATGCGCTGGTTCCGCACCGGCTTCGAGCGCGGGGACCCCAGGGCCTGCGACACCTTCTCCGGGTAGCCTCCGTCCGGCCCGCCGCTCGAGGGGACGGCCAGCCCGAGA
Organism: Deltaproteobacteria bacterium; assembly: GCA_029261775.1. GTDB lineage: Bacteria > Myxococcota_A > UBA9160 > UBA9160 > UBA6930. The sequence continues at coordinate 895 of JAJDAR010000341.1, forward strand.
CGCAGCTATCCTGCGCGGCGATGGACGAGATCCAGGCGATCAAGACGGAGCTGATCGAGACGGCGCAGCAGCTCCTGCGGACGGGGCTCGTCGAGGGCACCTCGGGCAATCTCTCGGCCCGGCTGCCCGACGGCAACGTGGTGATGAGCCCATCCTCGCTCGACTACGAGCTCATGACGGTCGACGACCTGGTGATCGTCGACCTCGAGGGCAAGGTGCTCGACGGCGAGCGTCCCCCGACCACCGAGAAGGCCCTCCACCTCGCGTGCCTGCGCGCACACGATGACGTCGGCGGCGTCATCCACTCGCACGCCAAGTTCGCGACGATGTTCGCCGTCACCCACCTGCCCATTCCCTGCGTGATCGAAGAGTTCGATGTCTTCGTGGGCGGAGAGGTGCCGGTCGCCGACTACAAGCTCACCGGATCGGACGAGCTGGGAGAAGAGGTCGCGCGGCACGTCGAGAATCGCGGCGCCGTGCTGATGGCGAACCACGGGCTGCTGACGGTGGGCAAGAACCTCGCCCAGGCGTTCAAGGTCGCCTCCCTGGTGGAGCGCACCGCCGAGATCATCTGGGGGGCACGCGCCCTCGGACCGCTGGTCCCCCTGCCCCAGGAGACCCTCGACCGGTTCGCGCCGATCTACAAGCTGTTGCGCGGCATGTAGCCGGCGCGACCTGTCGCCGAGGAGCCGCGACGTCAGGCGTGCAGCGCGGGTCGGCGCTCGCGCCAGGGCTTCGCCTCTTCCAGCTGGGAGGCGACGCGCAACAGCAGATCCTCGCGGCCGGCGGCGGCCACGAGCTGGACCCCGATCGGAAGACCCTCGTCGGTCCAGGCGAGCGGGAGCGAGATCGCGGGCTGCCCCGTGACGTTGAAGGGCATCGTGAACACCGTGACGCTCCCGAAGCGTCCGAGCAGCTCCCCGATCTCGACGTCCGGCGCGAGCTGCCCGAGGGCCGGCGGAGGCAACGGGGCCGTCGGCGTGACGAGCAGGTCGAGCGAGTCGACGAAGGGGCGCTGGGCCTCGCGAGCCCAGGCGTAGGCACGCTCCTCGGCGGCCAGATACGCCGTGGCGGTCATCGCCCGCCCGATCTCCGCGAACAGCGCGTTGGCGGGCTCGACGTCGTCGGGGCCGATCGGCTCGCCGAGGATCTCGGACCAGCGCTCGAGATCGCGTGCCACGCCCGCGGTCATCCAGGGTCCGACCTCGAGCGTCTCCTCTGCGGGCAGCGGAGCCTCCTCCACCTTGTGACCGAGCTCCGCGAGCAGCCGGCCGGTCTCGACCACGGCGGCGGCGCAAGGGGCAGCGACCTCGACGCGGCTCGAGCGTGTCACGATGCCGACCCGCAGGGAGCCGGTGGGCGCGCCCGGCTCGGCCGTGAAGGGCCGCAAGGGCGGCGGCGCGGTGTACGGGTCGCCGGCGGCGGGCCCCGAGACCGCGTCCAGCACCGCCGCCGTGTCGCGCACGCTCCGGGTGACCACGTGCTCGTGGGTCAGCGGCCCCCAGTACTCGCCGAAGTCGGGGGCGAGGGTGCCGCGGGCGCGCGAAGGCTTCAGCCCGACCAGGCCGCAGAAGCTCGCCGGAACCCGGATCGACCCCCCCATGTCGTTGGCATGACCGACGGGCGCCAGCCCGGCCGCAACGGCGGCGGCGGAGCCTCCGCTCGAACCGCCCGGAGAGTGGTCGGGGTTCCAGGGGTTGTGCGTGGCGCCGTAGGCGAGGGGCTCCGTCGTCACCGACATCGCGAGCTCCGGCGTATTGGTCTTGCCGACGAACACGAAGCCGGCCGCGCGAAAACGCCGGGCGAGCTCGGTGTCCGCGCTGGCCCGGAAGCCTCGCTCCTTCAACACCCGCATGCCGCAGTGGTACGGATCTCCGGCGGTGTGGCAGACGGCGTCCTTCACGAGGAAAGGCACGCCGCGGAAGGGACCCTCGGGCAACGGCCCCGCCGCCGCCTGCCGGGCCTTGTCGAAGAGCGGGTGGATCACCGCGTTCAGTGCGGGGTTGACGCGCTCGATGCGCGCGATCGCCGCGTCGACCAGCTCGGCCGGCGAGACCTCTCCCGAAGCGACGAGCTGGGCCTGGGCGGTGGCGTCGAGCGCGGCGAGTTCGTCGGGCATGATTCCTCCGGAGCGGGGCTCCCCCTCTCAGGGAAGGCTATCGCAACGGCCAGCCCGCATGCGGGAGCGCTGGCGGCGCAGCCCGCGACGGGCGAGGATCGCCCGCCATGGAAGCGCAGACCGCGACCCGGCCCATCGCGCCTCGACCCGGGCTGCGTCCCGACGACTTTCCTCCGTTCCGGGCGCGGGCTCCGTGGTGGGGACCGGACCTGCAGACGCTTCGCAACTTCCTGCGCCCGCCCGACTCCACGGGCCCCGCGGCCTCTGCAAGACGCCTGAGCCTGGCCATGGCCGATGGCAGCGGCGATCGACTGTCGGGTGTGCTGGAAGCTCCCGCCCAGCCTCGGGCGAACGCTCCCCTCGTCGTGCTGATCCACGGACTGTCGGGCTCGGAAGAGAGTGCGTACATGGTCGCGACCTCGACCACCTTGCGGGCTTGCGGCTTTCCCGTCCTGCGTCTGAACCTGCGCGGCGCCGGTCCTTCGCGCGCCACCTGCAAGCTCCAATACCACGCCGGTCGCAGCGAGGACCTGCGCGACGCCCTTCGAGCCCTGCCGCCGGAGCTCACCCGGGAAGGGCTTGCGCTCGTCGGCTACTCGCTCGGCGGCAACATGCTGCTCAAGTTCGCGGCCGAGTACGGGCGCGAACTGCCCGTGCGCGGCGCCGCTTCGATCTCCGCGCCGATCGACCTGCGCGCCGCCTCGGATCGGTTCCTCGACCCGCGCAACCGCGTCTACCACCAGCGGCTGCTGCGCGGCATGAAGCAGGAGAGCCTCGCGCCCGGCGCGCTCACCACCGACGCGGAGCGTCGGATCATCGAGCGCGCGCGCTCGATCCTCGAGTTCGACGAGAAGATCGTGGCGCCACGCAACGGCTTCGCCGACGCCGATGCCTACTATCGGGCGTGCCATGCCCGCCAGTTCCTCCAGGACATTCGCGTCCCGAGCCTGGTCATCCACGCGCTGGACGATCCCTGGATCCCCTCCGATGCCTATCGGGGGGTGGCGTGGTCCCGGAACCCGCAGCTCGTTCCGCTCCTCCCGGCGGGCGGCGGTCACGTCGGTTTCCACGGGCAGGGCTCGAAGATCCCCTGGCACGACCGCTGCCTCGCCCTGTGGCTCGACCGGGCGTGAGCGGGCCAGGCTACGGAACCGCGCCCTCCCTTGCGGGTGGCGCCGTCCCCTCGACCTTGGCGCGGGCCGCCGCGAACACGTCCAGCAGGGCGCGGTGCAGGATCGGCGCCGTATCGGGACCGGCGGAGACGATCTCACCGTAGGTCTCCTCGGGCGACCCGCCGAGCCAGGGGGGCTCCGCGTCCCAGTGGCTGCGCGGGATGATGTAGCCGAGCGCATCGTTGGCGAGGTTGACCATGAAGTTGACGCGCCCTCCCATCGCGTCGCGGAGCGGCGGCACCTCCACCGGAGCGATGGCCAGGTCGGCCCCATCCGGGGAGACGATCCCGTCGATGGCGATCTCGGGGTAGAGCTCGCCGGGTATCGAGGCGATCCACACGTCACCCAGGGTGAAGAGACCGACCTCGGTCGTCGTGGTGGCCCCGAAGCCCCAGTCCAGGTCGCGGTCGAGGATGCCGAACAGGGCACCGAAGACGAGCGGGAGGTTCGAGACCGGCACCCGGACTTCCTGCCGGTAGAGGCCGATCCGCGGGCCCGGAACCGGCAGAAGGCGTCCGGCCGCTACGGCATCGAGAACGGCAGCGGCGAGCACGTGGCCCTGGGCTCGGGCCTTCTCGAAGGAGGGCACCGTCCGCAGCTCGCCGTCGCGTGGATCGGCGACGCCCGTGCTCGGAAGCGTGGTGATCAGGCCGCCGATGTTCCCCGTCAGCCAGAGCGACGGCCCCCCGAGGCCCGGACGCCAGAGCTCGCCGTCGTACACCAGGCCGCGCCGAAGCGCGTCCCGGGTCGCACCGGCCACGTCGGCGGTGAGCAGCACGTTGCGGTCCCAGAGCAGCTCGACGTGGACGCCGAAGTTGACGATCGAACCGATCACGCTG
>JAJDAR010000342.1 GCA_029261775.1 Deltaproteobacteria bacterium
CGCGCGCATCGCCGTCTCGGCGCGGGAGATCCTCGAGCGGGCGCTAGACAACCTCTACGGCTGCGATCTCTCGCAACAGGTCGAGCTCGTGACCACGCAGAACGGCAAGGCCGTGCGCCGTCACGAGGTCACGCTGATGCGTAAACGCATCCGCGGCCGGGCCCACACGCTGTACGACTACACGATGAACAACGAGCTGTACGGCTTTCGGGCCCTGCGGGTCGAGCGCGAAGACGGTGTGGTGGACCGCTTCCTCTTCCTGCCCCAGTTCCTGCGGGTGCGCCGCTTCACCAGCGCACAACGCTCCGATACCGTGCTCGGGACGAATCTCCATTTCGAGGACCTCGACGTCCGGCACCCCGACACCTGGTCGATCGTCGGGCGCAGCGTGGCAGCCCTCGGCGACGAGACGGTCCACCGGCTGGTCGTCGAGCCCAACTATGAGATCGACTACGACTGGGCCGAGGTGCTGGTCGAGCCGGAAAAGTACGCGCTGCGCAGGCTCGCCTACTACCGCGCCGGGGAGGAGCAGCCCTTCCGCGTGATCACGGCCCCGCCCGAGGAGATGGTGCCGTTCCCCGACCGGATCCTGCCGAGCCACTGGGTCATCGAGGAGCCGCGCTCGGGCGTCCGCACGGACGTGTACTTCCGTCGCATCCGCACGCACACCGAGGCGCGCGACGGCCTGTTCTCGGCCCGCACCCTCGAGGCGACCTCGCCGCTGCCCGCCTTCCCGGGGGAGCGATGAGCGTCGTCGGCACGGAGGCGGGCTGATGCGCTGGGCGGCCAAAGACCCCTTCGGCCTGACGGCGGATCCGCGCATGTACGTGGCCCGACCGGCCACCGAGGAGGCGCTCGACGAGCTGCGCGCCCTCCTCGACGAAGGCGAGTCGACGGTGCGGCTCGCCGGGCCCGCGGGGCTGGGAAAGACGCTGCTGCTCCGGCTCCTTCCCGAGCGCCTCGGCCCGGAATGGCTCGCCGCCTATCTCGGCTACCCGAAGCTGAGCCCGGACGAGCTCTGGGTCTGGGTCGCCGAAGAGCTCGGCTTCGGCCACCCGAGCGAAGAGGGCATCCGGGCGGTGGCCGCCCGCGCGGCGCGGCGCGGTGGCGGGCTGGTGCTGCTGGTGGACGACGCGCAATCGATGCCCGAGGAGACGCGTCGCGTGCTGGCCGGCATCTGCTCTCGCGAGCCCGGTCTGCGCGTGTTGCTCACGGAGACCTGCGAGATCGACGAGCTCGGCCATCCCGCCGAGGTGCGACTCGCCGAGCCGCTCTCGGTCGAAGAGCTGAAGGAGTACCTGGAGGAGCGCGTCGATCGCGCGGGGGTCGGCGGCCTGGAGGCGGCGCTCTTCGAAGACGTCGATCCGGGCCGGCTGTACGCGCTGTCGCAAGGCGTGCCTGCCCGGGTGCACTACCTGGCCGCGCGACTGCAGTGCGGGGATCGGCTTCCCGAGCCGGGCGCGCCCGCGGACCCGGCCAGCTCGGCGCTTGCCGACGAGCCGGCGGTGAGCGGGGCGCGATCGCCCGGACTCGCGCCGGTGGCGCCTGAGATCGACGCCGAGCCGGCAGTCTTCCGGATCCTCCCGCCCCCCTCCCCGCCGCGGATCGAGAGCGTCCCCGAGCCCGTTCCGGAAAGCCCACCGGCGGTCGTTCTCGCCCCGGCCCCAGCCGCCGACCCGACGCCTGCCGAGGACCCCGGGCCGCCGGTCGCACGGCTCGAGCCGCGCCCCGACCGTCTGGAAGCCGCGCCCGGCGAGCGCGCCGAGATCGCGGCCATCGCCGCGTCCCTGGACGCGGATCGTCTGCGAGCGGCGGCGGCGAGCATGCCGAATCTCGGCAGCGCCGAGACCGGGACTGAGCCCGACCGCTCCGCGGCCGGGCCACTCGGTGGCCACGGCGCAGCAGCGTTCCTTCGCGAGGTCGCGACTCCGTGGCGCGCGTCCCCCGGCTCCTGGGGCTGGGCGCCCATTGCGGCGGCGGTCGCCGGTCTGATCCTGCTGACGGCGGGCCTGGGAGGGCTGATGGGAACGGAGGCGGGGCCTGGCTCACAGGAGCGGGCCGATCCGCCGGCGATCGAACGCGATCCGTCTCACGCTGCTGCCAGTCCGCCCTCCACTCTGTCGCCCGTCACAGCCGGTCCTCCGTCCGGCCTGCCGCCCATGGCGGCCGGCTCGCCGGTGGCTGCGGCCGCCGCAGCCGGCCCGTCCGCGGAGGTCGCCGTCCCACACGAGTCGTCTCCGGTGCCCGCCGAGATCTACCGAACGGCCGCACAGCCCGGACCCGCGGTGGCTCCCGCTTCGCTCGTCGGGTACCTGAGCGTCAATGCGGTTCCGTGGGCCCAGATCGAGATCGATGGGGAGCCTTTCGGCGAGACTCCGCTCGGCGAGGTCGCGTTGCCCGTGGGAGAGCATGACGTGAGAGTGCGCTTCCCGGACGGGCGCGAGGTCGCGCGCCGCGTCCACATCGGCGATGAAGAGATCTTCCTCGTCGTGCGGCAGGACGACTCCTAGGCGTCCCCCCGTCGGTTGCGGTCCGCACGCGCCCCTTTTTGCCTCGCGGAGTGGTAGGCTGCCCTGGCTGTCGTCGGAATCCCTCAGTGGCTGGAGCTGTTCATGTCGCGGTCGTTGTCGTTGCCTGCATCCGTCGTGGTCCTGGTCCTGCTCGGTTCCCCGCTCGCCCATGCCGTCGATGGCGTGCTCGAGATCAATCAGACCTGCGCTGAGCAGACGGGCTGCTTCCCGGGCGATGCTCCCGGGTTCCCGGTCGAGATCACCGTGGAGGGCGCGTACCGCCTGACGAGCAATCTGGCCCCGCCGACCCTGGCGGTCGACGGCATCACGGCGTCCGTGGTCGTCAAGATCGACCTGAACGGTTTCGATGTGAAGGGACCGGGGACCTGCTCGGGCTTCGGTGCGACACGCAACTGCACGAACGGCGCCGGCGCGGGGATCCGTCTCGTCTCGGGGGCCAACGTCGTCGGCAACGGTGCGGTGCGGTTCTTTGGCGACGATTGCATCGCGATGGCGAGCGGGCGCCTGCACGACGTCCTGCTCGCCTCCTGTGGCGGGAGCGGCGTGGAGGCGACCGACGCCGTCGCCCTCGATGGCGCCCAGCTGCTCTTCAACGAGGGCGATGGGGCGACCCTCGGCCGGGGCAGCCGAGCGACCGACGTCACGACCCAGGGCAATCGAGGGCACGGCTTGAGCCTTGGAGCCAGCAGCCAGGCCAGGGACGTCTCCGCGCTGAGCAACGGCCGGGCGGGCATCGAAGGACTGGCGGGTGGGGTCCAGCTCGAGCGCGTCGCGGTCGACGGCAACCTCAACGGGATCAACGTGGGCAACGCATCGCAGGTCTCGCACGCCACCGCGGGGTTCAACACGGCCATCGGTATTGCCATGGGTGCGGGCGCCCGACTCTCCGACTCGACAGCCACGAACAATGGCAGCGTCGGCATGCAGGTCGGGGCGCGTTCCCGGGTCCGGGACGCCGTGTCGAACGGGAACACGACCCACGGTTTCCTGGGTCTGGGCGGACAGATCTTCTACACGGGCGTCTCGGCGGATCTCAACGGAGGAAGCGCGATCGACAGCCCCGTCGGTGGCGAATCGATCCTCCAGTCGGTGGCGTTGACCGGAGGCACCACGATCTCGGGGCCCTTCACCGAGTTCGGGCTCAACTCGTGCAACGGATCGACGACCTGCCCCTGACCGAAGGTCCTGGAGGCCCGCCGGGGCGAGCCTACTCCCGAAGGTCCGGCAGCGCGTAGCCGCGCTCCGCCAGGTTGGCGCGAATCGTCTTCTTGTCGATCTTGCCCGTGCTCGTGAGCGGCAGCTCGCTCTCGAAGAGCACGTCGTCGGGCAGCTGCCACTTCGCGAACTCGGCCTCACAGTGGTTCCGCACCTGGGCCGCGTCGATCTCGGCGCCGGCGGTCGGCACGACCAGGGCGACCGGGCGTTCGTCCCACTTCGGGTGAGGCTGAGCGACGACCGCGGCCATGGCGACGCCCGGCATCGACGCGATGTGGTTCTCCATGTCCACGGACGAGATCCACTCTCCCCCGGACTTGATCAGGTCCTTGGAGCGGTCGGCGATGATGACGTACTCCTCGGCGTCGATCCGGGCGACGTCGCCCGTCACGAGCCAGCCGTCATGGAACTTCTCGGGCTGCGGGTCGTGGAAGTACTCGGCGGCGATCCAGGGGCCGCGGATCAGCAGCTGGCCCATCGCCTCGCCGTCGTGGGGCAGCGGCTTCCAGTCGTCGTCGACGATCTCGATCTCGAGCCCCGGGATGGGCAGGCCGGCCTTGGCGACGTTGGCGAACTGCTCGTCGAGATCGAGCGTGCGGTGGCTGCGCTTCGCCACCCGGCGCGAGAGCGTTCCGAGCGGGTTGGTCTCGGTCATTCCCCAGCCCTGGATCATCTCGATGCCGAACTCGTCCCAGTACCAGCGCATCATCTCGAGGGGCGGAGCGGAGCCGCCGCAGGTGAGCCGGGTCAGGGACTCGAGGTTCCAGCGTCCCGGGTGCGCCTTCAACGCCGCCCGCACGCCCTGCCAGATGGTCGGCACGCCGGCCGAGATCGTGACCTCCTCCTCGGACATCAGATCGAGCAGGCTCTCGGCATCCATGAACCGGTGCGGGTAGACCTGCTTCGCGCCCAGCATCGTGGCCGTGAAGGGCACGCCCCAGCACATGGCATGGAACATCGGCACGATGCCGCAGAAGCAGTCGGTCGCGGAGAGGGACATGGCGTCGGTCATCGCCTGGGCCATCGTGTGCAGATACGTCGACCGATGCGTGTAGAGCACACCCTTCGGGTTGCCGGTGGTGCCGCTCGTGTAGCAGAGGCCCATCGGAGCGTTCTCGTCCAGTTCGGGCCAGGCGAACGTGTCGGACTGGCCGGCCACGAAGTCCTCCCAGTCGACCGGGTCCGGCAGCGACGTCACGCCGTCGCCCGCCGCCCGTTCGATGACGACCCGCTCGACGCACGGGATCTTGCCCGCGAGGGGTTCGAGCAGCGGCAGGAGGTCCTCGTCGACCAGCAGCACCCGGTCGCCGGCGTGGTTGATGATGTACTCGAGCTCGCGCGGCGACAGACGGATGTTGAGGGTGTGGAGGACCGCGCCCATCGACGGGAGCGCCTGGTAGGCCTCGAGGTGTCGCGCACCGTTCCACAGGAACGTGCCGACCCGATCGCCGGGCTGGATGCCCGCGCTCCGCAGCGCGCCGGCCAGACGCGACGCCCTGGCATGGGTCTCGGCCAGGGTCTGACGCACGCTGCCGCCCGCGGTGCGTGTCACCACCTCCTCCTCGGGCGAGAGCCGGGCCCCCCGGTCG